>CAWUIN010000040.1:0-22070 GCA_963922535.1 uncultured Hyphomicrobiaceae bacterium
GTGACCGCGTCTTCCGACAATACGGCGCGTGTGTGGGATGTTTCGCGTACCGCTGCGATTGCCCGCGACCATGCAATCGTCCTCACCGCAGCGCTGGCGCGCGGCATCGGCTATCGCACCAAGGCGGAAAGCACGGATCTCCTCATGCAGGATGCGCCTGAGAATTTATTTACCGCGGCGCTTAAGCAGCTTGAGCAGCGCGGCGTAGCCGCGGACGATCCAGAACTGGCTGAAGTGATAGCCGGTCTCCACGCCCCGCTGCATCCAAACTGTTATCTGAGCCCCACGCAGTTCGCGGAAAAATTCGGCGGCTCAAGTGCTGATGCGCAAACCGCACCACTGCCTGAACCCGAAACGCCATCCGATCAGCAAGCAGTCCGTGTCTTCTCCAGAGCCTGGAGAGCGCCTTGATCAGGAAACCGCACAGCAAGACAACAAAGCCTCGCAAGCACCGTTATTAGGCTGGTTCCGTCGCCGACGATAGCCTTGCCGTATCGCGCCGCTCCGACGTTGCTCTGCAGTGTCCGCTGTCCGGTCGTCTTTTTTTGACGACACGGCCTAAAGCCGCCCTGTCACGGTTGTTTCACCGCCATGGTGCTGGCGGTCGGATCTGCCGCGGGTGCCTGCTAAGTCTGACATAACAGTGTCGTATTGTGCCGCCACGGTTTGAGCATCGAACAAACGGTGGGCGCTTTCAAGCGCAGCATCCGCCATGCTCTTACTTCGTTCAGGCGCATCGATAAGGCTTTGGATGGCCTTCCTGTAGGCCTCCGGTGATTGTGCCTCAGGGTAGAGGGCATTGACATCCGTTATCTCTCTTAATCCACCACGGCCCGATGAAACGATCGTGGCTTTGCTCGCAACTGCTTCCAATGCTGTGCGTCCGAACGGCTCATCCCATTGCGATGGGATGACAGCAATGGAAGCACGGCGATAAAGTTCCATCACTGTGGCGTGAGGCAGAGTGTCAAAGCGCCTGAAACGCCCATGAGACGTTGCGGTTCGCGCGCTCTCAATCAACTCTTCGACATTCCGTGCAAAACGGCTGGAAGCAGTTCCAGTGGTAACGCAGACCATAGCAGCATGCCATGTCGGGTTCGCGGCCAGAATTGGTTTGATCGCGCCTGCGAACAGCTCCGGCCCCTTGCGCGGCATTCGTGCTGCAACGCATACGATGAGCTGCTCTTTCGTTTGCCCCGCCTCGTTCAAGGCAAAGTTTATGCCGTTATAAATGCGCTGTGTCGCTTCAGGGCGCGTACCACAGTGCTTAATGTGATGACGCAGAATGAAATCGGAATTACAGATAACAAAATCTGCCGCTCGGATATCGCGCTTGATGAGCCATCGCTTAATTGGATTGCCGGGAAACTGGGCGTCATGGCGATGGAGGATCACTGGTGTTTTGGGAAAAGCGCCTTTGAGAGCGTGTGCGGTGACAGGCGTCTGCTGGACCTGAATGACGTCGGGGCGGATGTCAAGCAATTGATCAATGAGCGCGCGGTGCCACGCTGTTCGATTTGCACGAATGCGCGTTAGTGCTGCGGGGCGAAATTCACAAACGTCGTAAGGGGGATGGACTTGTCCGTCATGTTCCGGAGGATTAGTTATGACGACCGTAGTATCTCGGAATCGGGAGTGAGCGATGAAATCCTTGACGCATAACTCAATCGCTCCTGGACTTGCAGAAGGAGAAAATCTTGCGCCCCACGGCAGAATGACTGCGATCTTCATAGTCCCATCCTGGTCGATACAACCTCCTTTAAGTAAAATAGCTTAACATACAGGTCTGCGCCAGCGCTAGTTTCTGCCGGCTCTGCTCTTCTTATCTCTTCAGCAGACAATGGTCCGTTAAGTTGCTGATATGTAAGTTTTTCCCAATTTTCCGTGTGCAGCGCCACTCATTGCCTATCCCGCGGCGGCAGAAAGCGCCTCAGGCAGGACATGGGCCAGCAAATCGAGATCGGCCGGCAGGCCCGCGCCAATGCGGATGCAGCGGTTGAGCGGGGCGACGGCGGGCATGCGCACGAAGATGCCGCGCGCCAGCAATTCCTTGAGGACGCGCCCGGCGAACGCAGCATCGCGCGTGCAATCGACGGCGACAAAATTTGTCGCCGACGCAATCGGTGACAGGCCGTTCGCCCTGGCAATATCGGCGATCCGCGTCCGCGCCGCTGCGATTCTGGCGATGGTGTCCTTAAGGTAGCCCTGATCCTTGAGCGCGGCCAGTGCTGCCAGCTGCGCAAGTCGGTTGATGCCATAGTGATTGCGGACCTTATCGAAATTCGCGATCACACTCGCCTCACCCAGACAATAGCCGATCCGCGCTCCCGCCAGCCCGTAGGCCTTTGAGAATGTGCGGAACCGCAGCACCATTGGATTTGTCACATCGATTGGCGGCAAGGCGCTTACTGGTGCCGTATCGCAATAGGCTTCATCCAGGATCAATGTCGTGCCAGCTGGCAGTTTGGCAATCAGCGCCTCAATATCGGCGGCGTTCCACCACGTTCCCATCGGATTATTGGGATTAGAGAGATACAGGATCTTTGCTTTCTGCCTGGCAGCCTCATCGCATAGCGCACCGATATCCTCGCGGTCGTCATGCGTGAACGGCAGTTTTGTCAGCCGTCCGCCACACGCTGCCACATGAAAGTTAAATGTCGGATAAGCACCGTCCGAGGTGATCACGGGATCTCCCGGCGCAACCAGCAGGCGGTTGGCGAGCCCCAGGCCGCCATCGATGCCCTCTGTCATGACGATGTTTTCAGGGCTGACGCCATGAAACGCGGCGATGGCGTGTTTAAGGTCATGATTGTCCGGATCGCAGTATTTCCAGGTTTCCGCGGCGGCCGCCTGAATGGCTGCCACGGCATTAGGGGATACACCGAACACGTTTTCGTTCGCCCCGATCCGAGCCCTGAACGGCGTCCCACGCTGGCGCTCCTGTGCTTCTGGCCCGACAAAAGGCACGGTTGCTGGAAGGTTCTGGATGGTTTGCGTATAGCGCGGGTGGGACATGGCTTGCTTGATCCGCTTTGATTTTTTGAGTTGAATGTCGGGCTCCAGGGCGTGCATAAGTTTTGCCCACCCTAACTCTTGCTGAAGACCAGGCTTAAAGCAAGCACAGCTCTGCAAGTTCACGCCGCATTGCCGGTGGCATCGCAGTCAAATTGTCTTCTGTCGTTAAGTCGATATCCCGCGGTGCATCATCGGTTTCAAGATAGCGCCAGCCTTGAAAGGCACGGCGCGGCGTTGGGCGGACCGCCACGAGTTCCGCATCAAGCAGGATCAGGCAGCACTGCGTGCCATCGTCCCGTTGGCCCGTCTCAAACCCGACGATACGCTGGCGTACCTGGATAACACCGCGAATGATCCAGTAAATTGACCCACCGTCAAGCACTTCATCCTGCCGTTTCGGGACCATGCGCGTTCTGTGAAACAGCAAAGGATAGCCGGTCTCCCGTTTGCTTGCGGCCTGGCGTTGCCGCTGCCAGCGCGCAAGATCATCAATTGCATCGACCCCGACGCAAAGTTTTATCATGTGAACGCTCAAGCCGTCTCCTCCGTTTCAATGGATACGATGACAGTGCCTTGCGTGACCTGTGTTTCTTGCCCGACGTAAAGCTGTGCGATCCGCCCGGCGCACGGTGCGGTGAGCACGTGTTCCATCTTCATGGCCTCAACAACCGCAATCGTATCGCCTTTCTCAACATGCGCATCGGATTTGACCATAATTCTGGCGATTCGGCCATTGATGGGAGCACGAACGGTATTGCCCTGCCCGGCCATATCGATGGCGTGCACATCGTAGACGGGCCAGCTGACCGTTACGTGCTGCATGTCGCTAAGAACGTGGGCGGCGCCAGCGTCAACCTGGCTTAACGGCGCCATGACGCCGATGTCCGATATGACTTCGCCGGTTACCAGATCCGGCTCGATAACACCGGCATCAATGCCATCTATCGTAACGGCGATCTGCTCTGGCATCCAGGTCAGCTCAACGCTGCATGGCTGGCCGTCGATAAACAGCTGCTGCTTGGTATTGCGGGCGCCGCCCAATTGAAACGCATCGTCACGATTGAAGGGATCGTTGGCGTCGCGCGCGTGCGGGGCGTATGCCGAATTCTGCTCGGCCATCAGCGCGCGCGTACCTTCTGCAATGGCGGAATACGGCGGTGAGGCAGGCGTCAAAGCCGCAAGATTTTCTTCAATCAAGCCGGTATGGATTGCTCCTTTGTGGACAGCATCGTGTCCCAGCAGTTCGTAGAGAAACGCAAGGTTGGTCTTGACACCCAGAATTTCGACGTCCTGCAGATCAACGCGCAGATCATCAATAACGGTTTCCCTGTCGATGCCCACACGAATGATCTTGGCGATCATCGAATCATAGTAAGGTGAAATTTCACCGCCGTCCGGGCCAATTCCGCTTTCGATGCGCAATCCATCGTCTTCCAGAATGTCGAATTCATCAATTTTACCAATCGAAGGGGCAAAGCCATTGTTTGGGTCCTCGGCGCACAGTCGCACCTCAATGGCATGCCCGCCGAAGGCGATATCGTCTTGTTCCAACGGCAGAGCCTCGCCTGCGGCAATGCGGAATTGCCATTCAACCAGATCCAGTCCGGTAATTTCTTCAGTGACCGTATGCTCCACCTGCAGGCGGGTGTTCATCTCGATGAAATACCACGGCGCATCGTGTTTGAGATTGCCGCCTTCGACGAGGAATTCAACCGTTCCCGCCCCTTCATAGCCAACGCTCTGTGCAAGCCTCACGGCAGCCGTTGTCATATCGCGCCGTAAGGCATCCGACATACCAGGCGCCGGCGCCTCTTCGATAACCTTCTGATGGCGACGCTGCAGAGTACAGTCACGCTCGAAAAGATGCACAACATTGCCATGGCTGTCGCCAAACACCTGTACCTCGATATGGCGAGGGCGTTGAATATATTTCTCGATAAGAACCCGCGCTTCGCCAAATGCGCCCAGCGCTTCGCGTTGCGCGCTTTCCAGGGCATCGGCAAATTGATCAGCTTTGCTGACCAGACGCATGCCGCGGCCGCCACCGCCGGCAATTGCCTTGATCATAACAGGGTAACCAATGTCGTCGGCCGCTTGTATAAGGGTTGCAAGATCCTGCGCATCGCCCTGATAGCCGGGCACGACTGGCACGCCGGACTGCAGTGCAACCTGTTTGGCAGCCGCCTTGCCGCCAAGAGCACGCATGGCCTGGGGGGAAGGTCCTATGAATGTGAGACCTGCCGTTGCACAGGCGGCCGCAAAATCTGCTGCCTCAGCAAGAAAGCCGTATCCCGGATGAACGCAGTCCGCCCCCGTTTCGCGTGCTGCTGCAATGATTTTATCGATCTGTAAATAGCTTTGCGAGGCTGGGCCGGGGCCGATATGCACAGCCTCATCCGCCATATCGACATGCAGGGCGCCGGCGTCGGCGTCTGAATAAACGGCGACGGTTGCGATGGCGAGCCTTTCCGCCGTGCGCATAATCCGGCAGGCAATTTCACCACGGTTGGCGATAAGAACTTTTTGCAGCATCTGGGCTTCCGTCTTACAGGGATTGTCCACGTTCACCGCGCGGTGAACGCCAACAGGCTCTTTTGTTGAAGCATTAACTATTTTACTTTGCAGGTGCCATGATATTGCGACACCACCGGGGTTCCCAAAAGACCGAAATGGCGCGAATGAACAGCCGGGAGCGACCCGTCGGCTGCTTCCTCGTCATAGACTGTCGTAACGTTGAGATAGCCTTCGGCAACAACTTCAAGATAATGATTGGCGCCAATGGCGCGGACAACTTTAAGATTGCCTTTCCCTTCGGTTGCAATGAGCGATGCTTTTTGGCCGGACAGATCGATGTCGCCGATCTCGAACGAGAGGGTTTTGGCTACCTCGACCTGAAAAACATCGTTCTCAAACGTATGCACCATGCCACTTGGAAAGTTGCAGATCAGGCTATTAGCGGCAAAAGCCTGTGCAGACGCCACTATGGTGGACAAAAGAGCAATACAAAAGATACTGCGCAATCTTAGCATTTCGATAGTTCTCCCTGGGTGTATCTTCCTACATCCGGAAGACACCAAACCTTGTCTTTTCGATGGGCGCGTTCAGAGCAGCAGAAAGCGCCAAGGCGACAACCCTGCGCGTCTCCTGCGGTGTTATAATCCCATCATCCCAGAGGCGCGCCGTGCCATAATAAGGATGGCCTTCCGTTTCGTACTGCTCAAGGATGGGTTGCTTAAAACGTGTTTCTTCTTCTGCCGGCCACGTACCGCCCTCAGCTTCAATATTACTGCGACGTACCGTTGCCAGCACGCTTGCCGCCTGTTGACCGCCCATCACCGAAATACGCGCATTTGGCCATGTAAACAGAAAACGCGGTCCAAAGGCTCGTCCGCACATTGCATAATTGCCGGCACCATAGCTGCCACCAATAATAACGGTGATCTTCGGGACATTCGCGCAGGCAACCGCGGTCACCATCTTGGCGCCGTTACGCGCGATGCCGCCTGCTTCAGAATCGCGACCAACCATAAAGCCGGTAATGTTTTGTAGAAATAATAATGGAATGCAACGCTGACAGGCAAGTTCGATGAAATGCGCCGCCTTCTGAGCGGTTTCAGAATAAAGAATGCCATTATTGCCAAGAATAGCGACTGGCAGGCCTTCGATGTGTGCAAATCCAGTCACCAGAGTGGTTGCATAAAGTGCCTTGAACTCATCGAACTGTGAGCCATCCACGATGCGGGCAATGATTTCCCGCACGTCGTACTGTGTCATAAGGCTCTCGGGTACAATCCCGTCGAGTTCGGCTGGATCGTAAGCCGGCGGTGCAGCGGGGAGACGGTTGACTTCCGCTTCACGCACGGGGCTGAGGGTCGAGACAATCGAGCGGGTAATTTCAAGCGCATGACTGTCATTGAGCGCATAATGATCAACCACTCCGGAGAGCCGTGCGTGCAAATCGGCGCCGCCGAGATCCTCCGCGCTGACTTCCTCGCCGGTTGCAGCTTTTACCAGCGGTGGCCCGCCTAAGAAGATCGTGCCCTGCCGGCGCACAATAATACTTTCATCCGCCATTGCCGGAAGATATGCGCCTCCGGCGGTGCACGATCCCATAACCACTGCAATTTGCGGGATGCCATCACTTGACATCCGTGCCTGATTGAAAAAAATCCGGCCGAAATGGTCGCGGTCGGGAAAGACATCCGGCCAGTGCGGCAGATTGGCGCCACCGGAGTCGACCAGATAGATACAGGGCAACCGGTTCTGGTGTGCAATCTCCTGCGCCCGGACATGCTTTTTGGCGGTCATCGGGTAATAAGTACCACCTTTGATCGTGGCGTCATTGCAGATAATGACGCATTTACGTCCGGCAATGCGTCCTACGCCGGTGATCATGCCTGCCGCATGGATATCGCCATCATACATGCCGTATGCGGCAAGCTGCGAGAGTTCAAGAAACGGTGAGCCTGGATCAATCAGATTCATCACACGGTTGCGCGGCAGCAGTTTGCCACGTGCAATGTGGCGTTGACGCGACTTCTCGGGACCGCCGGCTGCCGCCTCAGATCGTTTCGCAGCCAGTTCGCACACCAGCTTCTGCATCGCGGCCTGGTTGGCCTTAAACGTTTCTGAGGCCGTATTGATAGCTGTTGTAAGTTTTACCATCGGTTTCCAAAGTAGTGCCAGCGTTTATACGATGCTTCCCAGTCTCTCAAGACCGCCGGACGACAACTGGCCATGATCTGACGGGACTGCACCAGACTGGCGCGGTAAGATCTTCAGACTGAGAAAGACCTGACTTTTACGCTCAAGTCCAGCTTATTATCCGCAGAACTTGTCTTCAACGCGCCTGTTTTTAGAATATTGTATGCAGCTATTTGAACACACTGGTTAAAAACACTGGGAGAGAATATCGGTTTGCTTCTTTAATATTTTTGATGTCGCATAGCAATTACGTCGACAATATCACCTCAGGCTAAGCACATGTGAAGATCAAATCATCATGCAGACGTTTTATCAGCGTAGGAATGTCAAAATTTGTGTTAATGACATCTACTATAGATAAGTAGGTCCAAAACCAGGATGCGTTTGCGTGATCACTCCTCTTCCGCTTAAAATTCAGCTTGTTGCATTTGCTTTGCTTGTTGTCACGGCCACGGCAGTTTGGTTTGTGCATGACCAGGTTTACGATGCAGTTGCAGCTTTGACCGGCAAGGGGCGCGCCGGCAACGGGCAGGAAGAACTTTCGGATCGCAGGCGCAACGACCCTGCCATACCTGTGGTCGTGGCACCGATCACTGCGGCAAGCAACGATGAAAGTATTTTTGCAATAGGCTCAGCGCGGGGACAGCGGCATATTATGCTGCGTGCGAAGGCAGATGGCCAGTTGATGGAATTTCCACCCAGGGCGGGCGACCGCGTAAAAGCCGGCCAGCTGATTTTCAGGCTTGATACAACGCAGGCAGAACTGGCCTTGAAACTGGCCGAAAAACGCCTGGAAGACGCAGAAATGCTGCTCAACAGGCAACTGCAGTTACAAGAACGGCAGGTGTCGTCTTCCGCCAAGGTTGCGGACTACCAGCTGGATCGCGAACGCGCCAAGCTTGAGCTGCTTCAGGCACAAAAGTCATTGCAGGATTTGAGCATCAGGGCACCATTTGCCGGTGTTGTCGGGTTGCCTTCGGCTGAGGTTGGCGAACGGGTAACGACCACAACCGATCTCGCCAGCCTGGATGACCGCGATAAACTGCTGGTTGAATTTAAAGTGCCGGAACGCTACGCAACGCGCATCAAACGCAGCGATACGTTTCAGGTTGAAACGCCGAGCCTGGAAGGACGCCGTTTTACCGGACATATCGAATACATCGATAGCCGCATCGCGACCGAGACGCGCACGGTCAAGGTGCGCGGTGTCATCCCGAACGACAAGGATATTCTACGGCCAGGCATGTCATTCGCCGTCGAAATGGTTTTGACGGGGCAGGCTTATCCAGCCGTACCGGAACTCTCGTTGCAATGGCGCAATGGCGAAAGTTTTATCTGGGTTGTGCGTGCGGCCAAGGCTGAAAATCTAGTGGTGAGAACTGTTCAGCGCCAAAGCAATCGCGTTTTGATCGATGCCGCTGTGGAAATCGGTGAACTGGTTGTTGTGGAAGGTGTGCAACGCCTGCGCGATGGCCTCACCGTTGAGTATGACCTGTTGCAAGAGCCTGAACAGCGCCGCACCCTGCCTGGAAAAGCAGCGGAAAGACGCCAGCACGGGGCTGGTTGAGGTAAGGCGGCGGAGGTTTCTCATGAGCATGGCCAACAATCTGCCAGCTATCAGCGTAAGCCGGCCGTATCTGGCAACGGTACTGAATTTACTGATCATCGTTGCCGGGCTTGCCGCCTTGTTCGGCGTGGAAGTACGGGAGTTGCCGGACGTCGACCGGCCGATCGTAACAGTGCGCGCAAATTTCCCGGGCGGGTCGCCGGAGACCATCGACGCTGAAATCACCAGCCTGGTGGAAGGTGCCGTGGCGCGTGTTAACGGCGTTTTAGAGGTGCGTTCTTCAAGCGAGGAAAATAACTTCCGCATTCGTATTGTTTTTCGCCCATCGGTCGATCTCGTCACGGCTGCCAACGATGTGCGCGAGGCGGTTAACCGTGTGGCGCGCGATCTGCCCGATGGCGTTGAAAATCTTGTTGTCGTCAAAGCCGATGCGGATGCCCAGCCCATTATGCGCCTTGCCGTCTCTTCGAAGACATTGCCCATCGACCAGCTGAGCCGCACGGTTGAAAATGAGATCGTGCCTGCATTTACATCGGTGAACGGGGTTGCCGATGTTACGTTGTTCGGCGGCCAGGAACGCGTCCTGCGTGTGGTGATTGACCCGATGAAACTGGCTGCCTACAAGCTGGCCGTCAGCGATGTGATCGAGGTGCTCGAGCAAGCCAGATTTGATATCCCGGCCGGCAGTTTCAAGTCGATCGAGCAGGAGGTTATCATCAGAGCGGATGCGTCGGTGACGCGACCGGAAGCTGTCGAAGCGCTCATGATTCGCGATCCTGTGCGGCTGCGTGACATCGGACACGTTTTCTTTTCGCCGGCGGATGCTGAAAGCGCTGTACGCCTCAACGGCCGCACAGTCATCAGCCTCGGTATCATCCGGCAGGCGGCATCGAACACCGTACAAATTTCCCGCGAGGTTACGCGGGCAGTTGGACAACTCAACCAGCGCAACAAGGATTTGGCGCTTGAGATCATATCCGATGATGCTATTTTCATTCGTGGTGCGATATGGGAAGTGCTGGTCAGCCTGGCTATAGCTGTCGTTATTGTTGTTGCCGTTATCGCGCTCTTCATGCGTAATCTGCGTCTGGCGCTGATCCCGGCGGTCGCCATTCCAGTGGCACTAGTTGGAACCATTGCCGCAATCTGGCTGCTTGGTTTCTCGCTTAATTTGATCACCCTCCTGGCGCTGGTCCTGGCAACCGGACTGGTCGTGGACGATGCAATCGTTGTTCTGGAAAACATCCAGCGTTTTGCAGATCAGGCAGCAAAAGTGCGGGCAGCAGCGGTGCTCGGTACGCGGCAGGTATTTTTTGCCGTCATTGCAACAACGGCAACGCTGGTTTCGGTGTTCACGCCCATCTCGTTCCTGCCTTCAACAGCGGGACGGCTGTTCGGCGAATTTGGTTTTGTGCTGGCGGTTGCCGTCTGCCTTTCATCTTTTGTTGCGCTGACTTTGGTGCCGATGCTTGCCTCACGTATCGGCCTGCCAGGCGGACGGCCTGGGGCTGCAACGCATGCCCCATCCCAACGCCGCGACGATGCCGGAAAGCAGAGTATTTACACGCGGATTTTGGATCTTGTGCTTACTGCACCGCTGATTGTCGTGGGACTGGGTGGATTTGTCATTGTAGGCGCAGCGGTTAGTTACCAATTCCTCGGCGAAGAGCTGGTGCCGGAGGAGGACCGCGGTTTAATCGTGGTGAGCATGCTCGGGCCGGATGGGGTCAGCCTTGATTACATGGACCGTCAGCTTGAAAAAGCGGAAAATATCCTGCGTCCTCTGGTTGAAGAAGGCACCGCCAGGACGCTTTATTCAATCACAGGACGTTATGATATAAATCGTGGTTACATCGAAGCGCCACTTCTGGATTGGGCCGAACGCGACAAAGGCGAGGGAGAGATCGCCCGACAGCTTAACCGCGAGCTGGCCAGGATCCCCGGCGCTCGTGCCCGGGTGCGGCGCGGCAACAGCCTCAACCTCAGGGATGCAGGTGGCGGCCTGCGCTTTGCCCTGACCGGCTCAAACTATGAGAGCATTGCAAGCGAGGCGGATCGGTTCATGCGGGTTCTGGAAAGGCAGGCGCCGCAAATTGAGAGCCTGCGCGTCGAGTTCCGGGCGACCCAGCCGCAAATCTCGATTGATATTGACCGCCGCCGGGCAACGGACCTTGGCGTATCCATCGATACACTGGCGACAACGCTCAAATCACTGGTCGATACCGACGAGGTTGGCGAACTCGTCATCAACGACGATCGCGTTCCGATCATCATGCAGGCCACGAAAGGGGCGATTGACGATCCGGCAGACCTGCGCAACCTGTTTGTGCCGTCCTCGAGTGGCGAACTGGTGCCGCTTTCGCAGCTGGTGACGCTGCGTGAATACGCGGTTGCAGCCGAACTCGACCGCCACGGCCAGCGGCGGGCGGTTGAAATGTTTGCGGATCTGACCGATGGCTCTACACTGCGGCAGGCGGTTGATGTGATAAGGGAACTTGCCGACCGGGAACTGCCGTCTGGCATCGGTCTGCTGTTGCTGGATGAGGCGGCGGCCCTGGATGATACCAAGTCTGGTGTCGGGCTGACCTACGTTATGGCACTGGTGATCGTTTTTCTCGTTTTGGTTGCGCAATTTGAAAGCGTAACGAGCGCGCTTGTGGTGCTGCTGACCATTCCGTTTGGCATATGTGCTGCTATTTTCGCATTGGCGCTGACTGGCATCACCATCAATATCTATAGTCAGATCGGCATTCTGATGTTGATTGGCATCATGGCCAAGAACGCCATTTTAATGGTTGAATTTGCGGACCAGTTGCGCGAACAGGGTAAATCCGTCCTTGCGGCTGCGCGCGAGGCATCTATCGTGCGGCTGCGGCCAATTATGATGACCATGGTTTCCACGATATTGGCAGGCCTGCCGTTAGTTCTTGGTGGCGGTCCTGGTATTGAGGCGTGTGCCGCAATCGGCTGGGTCGTTTTCGGCGGTCTTGGTATCGCTTCGTGTTTCACGCTCTTCATGACGCCGGCACTTTATGTGCTGATTTCCGGGCTGGCCAAACCGCGTAACGATGAGGCAAGCCGCGTTGCAAAAGAGTTGGAAGAACCGCACGCCACCTTCATATAATACATCGCGTTCACGGATTATTGAGGCTGTCGCGGCGAACCCGAACTGGGTCTCAAAGCTTTTCGGCAACATCGCCTCAGAAACTATCTTTCCACCTCTTCCCTGCGAAAAACTGCAAAGTTAAACAAGCTTGGGTGACTTTTGTCCTTTGATACGGCTTGATTTTTGGGCTGGTGGTATTGTCGCGTTAAGCTAACCGCTCCCGCCCAGGCCTTGGTGGGCCTGTACCGCTTGAAATTTATGAATAGAGGCGGGTTTCTCGCGGATAATGAACACGGACGGGCTTATTGTTTTTTGCGCTGCTTCCGCTTTGCGAGTGCAAAATCCAAAGGACTCTAATAAAATAAAGTATTTTCAAATTCTTCTTGGGAGATATGGCTGGGGTGGCAGGATTCGAACCTGCGCATGGCGGTACCAAAAACCGCTGCCTTACCGCTTGGCTACACCCCAACAGGAAAAGGGTCCATACACCTGATTTACTGCGCATTCAAGCCCATACCGAATAAATGCGGTTAATTAATGGGAAATGGATATAAGCTCAAGTGCAAATGCCGGGCCATACCCGGCATTTATGAATATATGAAAGGCCTGGTCAGCGCGTCGTTACCGCGCCGATGACCCCTACCATCTTGTCTTTCCAGCTTGTGGAGATACGCAGTTGCTCGGTCGTTAATGCAACGGTGCGTTTGATGTCCTCCGGCTCATGCAGCGCGGTGATAAAGAAGCGGATGCGCGCCGCCTTCATGGGCACAGCAGGGTAGATAATCGGCAAGGCATTGATGCCTGCCTCGATCAGGCGTTCGCTCAGTTTAATCGCACGAAGGATGTCGCCAATCATGACGGACACAACGGCAAGGCCTTCGCTGGTGCCTGTATCGAGCCCAGCTGCCTTAGCCTCGGACAGGAAGAGACGGCCATTGTCCTGCAGGCGGCGGACACGTTCCGGTTCGGCAACCAGTGCATCCAGCGCCGCTTTGGCCGCGGCTGCATTCGCAGGTGGCATGCCGACAGAATAAACAAAACCTGGTGAGTTGTATTTTAAGACTTCAATCAGCTCTTTTGAGCCGCAGATGTAACCGCCACAGGACGCCAGCGTCTTGCTTAGCGTGCCCATCCAGATATCGATCTGGCTTGGTTCGATGCCAAAATGCTCGGCGATACCACGGCCGGTTCTGCCCATGACGCCGAGCGAATGGGCTTCGTCCACCATCAGCCAGCAGCCGTATTTTTCCTTAAGCTCCACCAGCTTTTGCAAATCGGGGAAATCGCCATCCATGGAATAAAGGCCTTCCACCAGGATGAGCGCATTGCGGTAGGTGCCGCGATGTTCCTCGAGTAACTTAGTGAGCGCGCACAAATTGTTATGGCGGAACGAAAAGACCTCGGCACCGGACAGCTTGGAGCCGACCAGCCCGCTGTTGTGCATCAACTCGTCCTGGAAAATAACATCCTTCGGGCCAAGAAGTGTTGCAATCGTTGATACATTCGTTGCATGACCGCTGACGTATACCACCGCATCCTGAACCTGATAGAATTCGGCCAGGGCAATCTCCAGTTCGCGGTGCACGGGGCGTTCTCCGGCCACAATTCGACTGGCTGACACGGATGTCCGGTAATCGTCAATCGCTTTCTTTGCAGCTGCTGCCACGTCCGGATGCTGATTGAGGCCAAGGTAATCGTAGGATGCGAAATTGATGTGCGGCACCCCGTCGATATAGCTGCTTGCTCCTTCAACCGCACCGTGGCAGCGATAGAAGGGATCTTTTACGCCAAACAACTGGCCAAGACTGCGCTGCTTCTGGATTGCCTGATACAATGGCAAATCTGCAAAACTGTTTTTTTTATGCGCCGAAGTCCCATCCGCTGTATTTGCTTTGTGTTCATCTGATGAACTGTACCAGTTACGAATTTTTGAAAGCGCAAGCTGGCGTAGATCGGAACCGGGCCGTGATTGCATGTCGCCGTTGCTGAACGTACCCTCACCAGGCATTTCAGCTTCGCCCTCAAAACGATTTCCGAACGCATCACTCCCACTCATTTAATTTTCTCCCGAAGCAAACATAAAGCGCTGCGGTGTAAATTTTAGTGATTTGTCCTCATAGATGACAAGTTGAAGCATCTGCGTCGTCTAATCCCATGATATCGTTTATTTTAATTACATTGTGAATAGCCTGTTAAAAAACATTTGTACACTCTAAAAAGTTGCGCCGGCAACTTTTTTTCTGACGCACGCCGGCTGTCTTACTGCAAACTCTGTGGCTCGCAATAACAGCAGAGTTGGATTATCGAGAAGCAGAAATCGAAGTTTGCGCACAAGAGAAAAAACAAATATTATCAAGCTTCTAACCTTTGTCATGGTGGCCTGGCACATAGTTAACCGTGCGCGATAAAATGAGATATGCGGCGCGAAGTAAGCCCTACTCATTAACACTTCAAAGGAGCACTTTTGATTGCCGGGAACCTGCCACAATCACTTTACACTGGCGTTTTGGGGGCCAAGCGGTAATTAAAACTAATGCTGATTCTCTCCGCGGTGGATTGATTGGTTGGTACATCATGCCGCAACCAACTTTCCCATAGAAGAACCGTTCCGGCTTTTGGTTGCACTGAAACAAAAGTCCGGTTTTCGAGGCGGGCATCCTTGCGGCGGACCGGGGCTGCCATCATCATACTGAGGCGTGGATCTTCAAACCTGATCGCAGCTGCACCTTTCGGCACGGCAACGTAATAAGTCCCGCTGATGATCGAATGCGGGTGAATATGGGCTGCGTGCGCCCCCTCGGGAGCAAGCACATTCACCCAGAGATTATCAAGTTCGAGAGTTTGGCCATCGAGATCGTAGTCGAGGTCTGCCAGGAATGTTGCGATATGATCGTCCAGATGCAACTTAAGTGCGTGAAATTCTGGCATCCGCCACACGAGGTCATCAAGGGAAGCATAAGATGTGTAGCCTTTATAAGCATTCGCCTTGCACCAGCGTTGCCCGGCGGTATCGTCTTGCGATAGTACGGCTACTGCCTGCATAAGCTGATCGTTGAGTATCTTGGTGCCGCGTCCGCGCAACCGGGAGTTATATATCTTAGTAATGAAGAGATGGTCGATTGTGCTCATAAATGTTGCCCTAACCGCCCCTGGATGTACGTTAGTTGCTATTTAAACTACATTTAAAGTGCAGTAGAACATCGAGCAGCGTTTCTCACGTTTCTCAGATTGAATAATGCATAATCTCTTTTTCGATGAAAAATTTGCTTAAGGAAGCTGGCAAATATTCTCGTTAACCGAATAAGCAGGTGAGAAGGCGCAAACGAAGCACCTTGAACTACATAATCATCTCAAACCGTTCAACTATGGAGACAAACTATGCCGGGGCAATCATCTGGCGAACGAGCGCGCGTCATCGTTGCAGATTATTATGCTGCCTTCAATGCTGGTGACGTTGAAGCCATGCTCGCTGTGGTGAGTGACGATGTCATTCATGACGTCAACCAGGGCGAGCGCCGTGAGGGCAAGGATCGTCTGCACGCCTTTTGTGCGCGCATGGCGCACCACTATCGCGAACAGTTGCATGATATTGTTGTCATGACGAGCGAAGATGGCAGACGGGCTGCTGCAGAATTCAACGTTCATGGAACCTATCTCGAAACCGAGCCCGGCCTGCCCGTAGCTGCAGGCCAGCAGTACCTTTTGCCCGCAGGAGCTTTTTTTGCTTTGCGCGACGATAAGATAACCCGCATCTCCACATACTACAATCTGACCGACTGGATCATGCAAGTCTCGGCAGGTGCAACATAGATATTACCAAATTATTTTGTATGAGCCCGTTAAAGAACAAATCGGTTTGTCTGCATGCTGTCAGTTCGTCTGAGTAGTCCGCCCGCGCCGCTACCAACTCATTGCACATTTCTATCGCCACGCTCGTGCCTATGCGTTTCAACTTTGAAATGACAGCCTGAAGGCTATCAGGTCCTTTGACGACCTGACGCAAATAACTTGGCAATACTTCTCCAACAGTATTGTTATTTCATCGCCTCTGGTGCCCGCCTGAACTGGATAAGCTGCGCAATAACAGAGACGGCGATCTCAGCAGGGCCTACAGCACCAATATCAAGCCCAGCAGGAGAGATCAGGCATGCAAGACGCTCTGGGGGTATGATATCAAAAAGTGAGTCTTTCAGTTTGGCGATTTTCTTCCGGCTGGCGATAAAAAGGATGATGTCGCTATCACTTGACAAGGCGGCCTGCAGTGCAAGGCGGTCATGCATTCCAAGCGTGGCAACAACACAAAACGCGCTGGATGGTAGCGCGGATGGATTGGTTTTGTGGTCCGTGCGTATTGGATTGAAACCAGAAAATCGGGCAAGTTCGACAATCGCACTGCTAACCATCGTCTCACCATAAACCAACACACAGGGTTTTGGGAAAACAGGCTCCACAAAAAATTCGATGTCGCCTTCACTGGGGCACTCATTGGCAACAAGTTCAGCGTGATCATCGCTCGTCTCGGCGAATACGCGTCTGGGAACAGCACGCACCAATTTCGTCTCGCCGGTCTGCAGGACTTCAAGACCAGCGTTCTTGATCGCAGATCGAATGCACCCGCTCGCAGCCAACCCGAAAAGTTCTCCATTGGATGTTACAATCGAGTGATCGCCAGGGCGGCAGAATGATGTTCCATCGGCCCGGACAACCAATACGCGAGCATAGGGCACATTGCCTGCAGTTTGCGCCTCGAAGCCCGCAATTTGGCCCGCAGTTTGGGGATTGTGATCAATCGCTTTTAAATGCAACTCAGACATGCGCGATTACTGCCTCCAGTATTTATAAGGAGTCCAGATTGTGCGTTTTAACTCATCCCTCAACCAGTCCAAGTGATCGCGCGTAGGCCCAGACATTGGCTGGTGTGTGAGGCATATGCGTATGTGTGCCACCCAGAGCACGAAAGGCATCATTAACTGCATTTGAGAAGCAAGGCACACCGCCAACGTGCGGACATTCACCGATACCCTTTGCGCCAATTGGATGGTGCGGACTTGGAACTTCTGTATAGTCAGTTTCCCATTTGGGAGTTTCCACTGCGGTCGGCAGGAAGAAGTCCATAAGGCTGGCGCCAAGAATATTACCGGTTTCATCAAAACTGATGAGTTGGCCCATTGCGACAGCAAAAGCTTCGGTCAATCCGCCGTGCACCTGCCCTTCGATGATCATGGGATTGATACGGGTCCCACAGTCATCAAGCGCATAAAAACGATCAACCGTACAAACACCGGTATCGACGTCTATACGCATAGCGCAGAAGTAAGCCCCGTACGGGTAGGTGAAATTCGGCGGATCATAATAATCGACGGCTTCCAGGCCCATCTCCATGCCTTCTGGCACATTGTTGTACGCAGCCCATGCGATATCCTTCATGGCAATACGTTTTTCCGGAAGGCCTTTAACGGCAAAGCCATCGACATCCCATTCAAGGTCGTCGTGATGCACCTTAAAAATGTGCGCGGCGATCATTTGCGCCTTATGGCGGATTTTACGCCCCGCCCGGGCACAGGCGGCCCCTGCCACCGGAGTTGAACGTGACCCATAGGTTCCAAGACCATAAGGTGCCGTATCCGTATCGCCTTCTTCGATCTTAATCATATCGGCAGGCAATCCTATTTCAGTGGCAAGGATCTGCGCGTAAGTCGTCTCGTGTCCCTGGCCCTGACTTTTCGTGCCGAGGCGGGCAATTGCCGCCCCGGTCGGGTGCACACGGATTTCACAGCTATCGAACATACCAATGCCAAGAATATCGCAATTCTTGGATGGTCCCGCGCCAACAATCTCCGTAAAGAAGGAGATGCCTATGCCCATAAGTTCGCGTGATTTGCCGGACTTGAAATCCTCCAGCATCTCAGCCTGCCTGCTACGCAGCCCATCGTAATCAACGGCTTCCATTGCCTTGGCCATAGCTGTTGGATAATTACCGCTGTCGTATTCCCAACCGAACGCAGAGGTGTAGGGGAATTGTTCCGGCTGGATAAAGTTTTTCTTACGAAGATCGCCAGCATCAACATTAAGCTTGGCTGCCAGCACCTCAATCATGCGCTCAATCGTGTAAACGGCTTCAGTAACACGGAAGGAGCAACGGTATGCAACACCACCGGGCGCCTTATTGGTGTAGACACCTTTCACAGAACAAAATGCTGCCGGAATGTCATAGGCGCCTGTACATATATGGTAAAGCCCTGCCGGATATTTCGACGGGTCGGCGCAGGCATCAAACGCGCCATGATCCGCTAAAACATTGCTGCGCATACCAATAATCTTACCCTCCCGGGTTGCCGCCAGTTCAGCGGTGATATGGTAATCACGGGCAAATGCTGTACTTGAAAGGTTTTCCATCCGGTCTTCAATCCATTTGACCGGCTTTTTGGTAATAATTGATGCAACGATAGAGAGAACGTATCCTGGATATACGCCGACTTTATTCCCAAATCCGCCGCCAATATCCGGCGCAATCACACGAATTTTGTGTTCCGGAATATCAGAAATCAAAGCAGCAACGGTGCGCACGACGTGCGGCGCCTGAAAAGTGCCCCATAATGTCAGTTGGCCCGTCACCGGGTCCATGTCAGCGACAGAACCACATGTCTCAAGGGGGCATGGATGGACCCGCGGGTGGGCAAGATATTCCTTGACGACAACATCAGCGTTCGCAAAGGCTTCCTGCGTTGCAGCCTCGTCGCCGGCAGTCCATGTAAAGATGTGATTATAATGTTCGCGAGAACCATGAGCGCCGTCCGCTTTATCCTTTATATCTTCGCGCAAAAGCGGAGCGTCCGGCTCCAGGGCCTTGAACGGGTCAAGAAGAGGCGGCAACTCTTCGTAATCAACGTCGAGTGCCTCGACACCGTCGGCGGCGGCGTAACGGTTTTTGGCCACGATGAACGCGACTTCCTGATTCTGGAACAGAACTTTATCAAGCCCCAGGACGGCCTGTACATCACCAGCCAGAGTCGGCATGTAATGCAAGTTCAGCGGCACCAGATCTTCCGCTGTAATAACTGCCACAACGCCGGGCACAGATAATGCTGATGCTTTGTTGATCTTTTTGATCCGGGCATGGGCATACGGGCTGCGGGCAAAATCGCCAAACAACATGCCAGGCAGGTTCACATCATCGATATAGCGGCCCCGTCCCTGTGTAAAACGGATATCTTCAACGCGCTTGCGCTTGCAGCCAATGCCTTCAAGTTTATCGCCTTCGAGTTTATCGCCCAGGCGAGCATCTAATATTTCAGCCATCTTATTTCGCGCCTTCCCCAGCACGCAGCTTATCGCTTGCATATTGAATTGCTTTAACAATATTCTGGTAACCGGTGCACCGGCAGATATTGCCAGAGATGCCCCAACGAATTTCCTCTTCCGTTGGCCGCGGATTTTCCTGAAGCAGGCGATAAGCGCGCATAATCATGCCCGGGGTACAATATCCGCACTGAAGGCCGTGCATCTCGCGAAAGCCCTCCTGCAGCGGATGAAGCGTACCGTCTGGTGCCGCCATACCTTCCACTGTTTTGATTTCGCTACCGGCTGCCTGAACGGTAAACATGGTGCAACTTTTCACCGAGCAACCATCAAGATCCACCGTGCAGGCTGCACAATGGGAGGTTTCGCAGCCAATATGAACGCCGGTCAGCTTCAAATCTTCACGCAGTGTGTGTACGAGCAGATCGCGTGGATTAACCGCCACCTCAATGGCTTCGCCATTAACAATCAACTCAATCAGCTTTTTAGCCATCCGAATATTCCTTTAGCCTTGCTGGTGTCTGCGCGGCTCGCCGCCGTTTCAAGTGCGCGGCGCACCATCACGCCTGCCATCTTTATTCTGTAATCGGCCGGGCAGCGGCTATCGCCGGCAGGTGTTACGATGGCTTCAACCGCCCTGACTGCTGCTGAGACAGTATTGGCATCAAGTTTTTTGCCAACCAGCGCGTCGGCGGCCTCAGAGGCATAAAGTGGCGTGTCGGCTAAATTTGTAAGCCCGATGGATGCGGCTTTAACGGTGTCATCTGAAATTTCTACAATGACAGCTGCGGCTGCCATTGCGTAATCGCCAACCTTGCGTTTCAATTTCTGATAAGAAAAGCCGTGCCCGCAAGCCGGGCGTTTGAAACGGATCCCGCTTATGATCTCTCCTGCTTCCAGCTGGGTGAAATAAGCGCCTTGATAAAAATCCCGCGCCTTGACTTCACGGACACCGGATGAATTTTCAAGGATGTAAGTCGCATCAAGGCATTGCATAAGACCTGGCATATCATTGCCTGGATCACCGTTGCCGACGTTGCCGCCCAGCGTGCCCAGGTACCGGATCTGCGGGTCGGCGATAAGCAACGCAGTCTCGCGAATGATCGGGCATGCCTGCGCAAGTTCTTCAGACGCGATCAGTTCATGTTGCGTTACTGCCGTGCCGATGCAGATATCGCCGCCAATCTTGATGCCGCGCAACTCTTGCAATCGACGAATATCGATCAGTAATGCTGGCGCGGCCATGCGCAGTTTCATCATCGGGATAAGGCTGTGTCCGCCCGCGATAGGACGCGCGCTGTCCCCGCCCTCTGCAAGCATCTCAAGAGCTTCGCTCTTTGTTGCCGGTCGTCTGTAGTCAAATTCGCCAGGTATCATCAGCTTTGATTTCCCCAGTTTTCCTGCGCCAGTTTCTCTGCGTTTGGCGATACGTGTCTGGCGATTGATGAATGCCATTGTGCAGGCTTGTGTGCAGGCTTGGATGCGCCGGAAATGACGTCTGCCAAACCTCTGGTTTCATGTCCCAGACTTAGGCACATTACACTATTATGACAGGTGATACCTTGATTTTGAGCGGTGGTGCGACTGCGTGCTACGGGTCTGTTTTGAGCCGTCTGCGCATGGGACATGAAACCATGGAGCGAAGCCTGTGCGCAGCCAGGATTGGGCACAGTTCCGTGCTTCAGATCAAAAACTTCAGCAATTCAGAATATTAGGCCGTGTCGTCCTGGCAGGCTGGGGCAGGCTGGATCATTTCTCCAGCCCATCCAGCGCGTAATCGATGAATTTGTCGATGTCGTAGGTTTGCAGATGATCCTGCATATGACCGAGTATCATATTAATCAAATACACGCTGTCGTGGGCAACGCGGAGTTCCAGATGGTCGGTTGGGGCTATGTCGGTCGCGCTAAAAACTGAAAGTTCGGAGACTTTGCGCTGCCAGTGCTTCACATAAACCTGGCGGTCGCGAACTTCCTTAATCGCGAACTTCTCCGGCAGGCCGCGCTGGCCTGGCAATAGTTGAGGCAGCCTAAAACCGCTTTGTTTTTTCGCAGGGAGCCGGAAAAACCGGGCGCGTTCGAGAAACTCTTCGGCATCGTCGCGACAGTCTTTCCATAGGCCGGTCAGCTCATACATGCAGTAAAACGAATCCATGAACTCCGGGCTCATGAAAAAAATCACCCGCTCGCCACCGCAGAGGCGTTCAGAAAACGCGCTGATACGATCGCCAAGCTTTATGGTTTCTGTATCACGCTGCAATGGAATATTACGCGCGCGGGCGGCTGCGCATAGCTCGTCGATGTACTCTTCGCCTATGCCATGGCGATAGGAGACGAATATGCCCTCCGGCTCACGCCAGCGCTTTGTCGCGGGAAAACT
>CAWUIN010000041.1:0-22017 GCA_963922535.1 uncultured Hyphomicrobiaceae bacterium
AGGTCGGTGAAGACCCGGCGCAGGTAAGCGTAGGGCTCCAGGCCGTTTGCCTTGGCCTCGGCTTTGATCCCGATCCACGCTGATCACATCGAACCTGCCGTTCGAAGAGTGGACCAGTGTGCTGGGATCAGAACGCCTGACCGGCGCCCTGCTCGACCGCCTCACCCACCACGTCCACATTCTGGAGATGAATGGCGACAGCTACCGCCTCAAGCAATCCAAGGCACGCAAGGCCGAAAAAGGCACTTGACACCCCTGAGCAGAGGAAAAGGTGGCCTGATTTTACTCCGGCATTGACACCTGTCAACCGCGATGTAACGTTTGTCTCTAACGTAGCGATCGAGACAGCATAAGCATACGATCTCGCTATGTCACAAAAAAAATCCCTCCGCCGCTTAGAGCGAGGAGGGAAGTTTTGTCACAGGTTGTAGAGAGTTACGTTGTAAATTTCAAGCGAATATGCAGTAATACATGGAAGAGTAGCCGGCGTAACGAATTTCTCAAAAACGCGGAATATAATCGACTGTGATTTTTAAGAATACGATTACCAGTTTATCACTATCCCTGAAATATTTTGTTGTATTACTCACTTGCTAAATTAAAGGTAACCGATGCTAACCTATTAGTCGAGCATACAGTTCGATTAAGCTTAATGCCAAACGTCATTTTCAACATAACTTTACTTACAACCTTAAAATTTTATTCTGTCGCGAGAACAATACTGCCGTATTTCCACGATTACACCTGCTCTGCGATTTGCGATAAGCAGTGCTGCAGTGGCATTGCCCCTGAAACGGGGGATGCATCAAGCCTCGATGTCGCGCAGAAAGGCCGCGTAATTTCCATCGCCATTGCAAATGATGGCTGCGCAGCTTTAAAAAAGTCGGACTAGCAGCATCATAATTCGTTTATCATATATCTCATACCAGGCTCATCTGCACTCAAAGCCTTTGCAAAGGCCCTAACATGTCCGAAAAAACAAATCGATCCGGACCGGTTTCGCCCATTCCGGTTGACGTCCGCACCACTTTGGAGATTGATCTGGCCAGAGTGCGTCGCAACTGGCGCAAGCTTGACAACACTGCAGCGGCAGCCACCTGTGCCGCAGTTGTCAAAGCAAATGGCTACGGCCTGGGCCTTGAAGAGATTATTACGGCGGTTGCCGCGGAAGGATGTCGTATTTTTTTTGTTGCAACATTAGAAGAGGGACGACGCGCTCGGATTGCTGCGAACAAAGCTGAAATCTACATCATGGATGGGTTGCTTGCCGATGCTGAAGCCTATTACAGTAACTTTGATTTGCGCCCCGTGCTGTCCAGCGCCGAGGAAATCGCCGATTGGACCTGCTTTTGCACGTCTCAGGGGCGCCGGCTGCCGGCTGCCCTGCACGTTGATACCGGCATGCGACGCTTGGGGGTTCCGCTTGATGAATTTATGCAGATGGCCGGTCCTCAGGATCTCCTGAGCACTTTTGAGCTGACCTTACTGATGAGCCATCTGACAAGTGCAAACCAGCCCGAAGATCCTCAAAACCAATTACAGCTCCAGCGGTTTGAGCAGGCGCGCAGTGTTGTGCCAGGCGTGCGCTGCAGTCTGGCAAATTCTGCAGGCATTTTTCTGGGCCCGGAGTTCCACTTCGATGTCGTCAGGCCAGGCATCGCGATTTATGGCGGCCGGGCGTTCAACGGCAAAAATCCCATGGCAAATGTAGTGAAACTGAACGCGCGTATTCTTGAAGTTCAATGTGCCGAAGCGGGAGACACTGTGGGCTATGGCGCCGTACATCGCCTCACCCGGCCTTCACGCATTGCGACAGTCGCAGTTGGCTATGCCGATGGTTTGTTGCGCGTGCTTGGTGGCGATGAAACCGCACACGGCGCTCTGGCTTTTATTGGCGATCATCAAGTCCCTGTCATCGGGCGTATATCGATGGATCTTACAACACTTAATGTGACGGATGTACCGGAGCATCTGGCCAGGCGTGGCGGCTGGATTGAAATGATAGGCGATCATGTTACAGTGGACGACCTGGCTGATCGGGCGGGCACGATTGGCTACGAAATATTAACCCGCCTCGGCCCTCGTATGCACCGCATTTACCACGAAGCGTAAGGACGATACCATGGTAAAGGCTGCAAGGCCAGCTTACGTCTGCCAATCATGTGGTGGTATTGCCTCACGCTGGGCCGGTAAATGTGCAAGTTGCGGCGCATGGAATTCGCTTGTCGAAGAGACCGATGCCGGACCGCCGCCGGGCAGCGGCATATCAGGTAAGGGCCGTGCCGGGCGCAGCGTTGCGCTGGAGACACTGGCCAGCAGACAACCCGCCGTTTCCCGTATCCAGACAGGGCTGGTAGAACTCGATCGGGTTACCGGCGGCGGTATTGTGCCAGGCGCTGCGATTTTAATCGGCGGGGAACCGGGTATCGGCAAATCAACCTTATTGCTGCAGCTCGCTGCTGCCTTGGGCGGTCTCGGGCAACGAACCATATACTTTTGCGGCGAAGAGGCGACAGCCCAGGTCCGGATGCGAGCAGCACGGCTCGGCGTGCAGGAGGCCCCCGTTGAACTGGCCTCGGAAACGAACCTCGGCAATATACTTGCAACCCTCGGCGATGGACCGAAGGTTGATCTTGTGATCGTCGATTCCATTCAAACGCTGTGGGCCGAAGCCGTCGAGACAGCGCCTGGAACGTTAAGTCAGGTGCGTGCGGCGTCACAGAGCCTTGTCCGTTTTGCAAAGCAGGCCGGAAGTGCGCTGATCCTCGTCGGTCACATTACCAAGGAAGGCCAGATTGCCGGTCCCAAGGTCGTTGAACATATGGTCGATACGGTACTTTATTTCGAAGGTGACCGTGGCCACCCGTTCAGGCTTCTGCGCTCAGTCAAAAACCGTTTTGGTGCCACCGACGAGATTGGCGTTTTTGAAATGTCCGATCGCGGCTTACGTCAAGTCGAAAATCCTTCTGAGTTGTTCCTGGGTGATCGGGACGCCATGGCCCCGGGCGCTGCCGTGTTCGCAGGCGTTGAGGGAACACGGCCAATTCTTGTTGAAATACAAGCGCTTGTTTCACCTTCCTCGCTTGGCACACCTCGCCGGACCGTAGTCGGCTGGGACGGCGGCCGCCTTGCGATGCTGCTCGCCGTTCTCGACGCACGCTGCGGAGTAAGTTTCGCCCAACACGATGTGTATCTGAATGTTGCAGGCGGCCTTAAAATTACCGAACCAGCCGCAGACCTGGCGGCAGCGGCCGCACTGCTCTCATCCCTGTCCGGGAAGGCGCTGCCAATGGATCACATCTATTTTGGTGAAATTAGTCTGTCGGGCGCGGTGCGCGCGGCGGCGCATGTCACAAGCCGGTTACGCGAGGCAGGCAAACTTGGCTTTAGACATGCAACGATGCCGGCGGCCGGTGAAATTGAGAAACGTGTGACCGAGATTAATCTGTCGCGTATTAAACATCTTAATGAACTTGCGATAACCTCAACTGTGTGCGAGTGAGAAATTTAGGGTGCCCCTGCCACTTATGGCTAACCAGAGGACATAGAGAGATGATTGGCCCGTTGACTTATCTTGACGCCGCGCTGATTGCCATTGCACTGATTTCCGGTTTATTAGCAATGTATCGCGGTTTAATGCGGGAAGTACTTTCCATACTTTCGTGGATTATTGCTGCTGGTGCCGTATTCTGGTTTGTATTTACGCAAAAAGCCATGGCAGAAGATTTTGCCCAAACAATCGGGACAAGTCCGCAGATCGCACAAATTGCAATGGGCGGCATACTCTTTCTCATTGTTGTGGTCATCGTGCACTTGATCACTGCAAAGCTTTCAGATGCCATTTTGGACGGACCAGTCGGAATGATTGACCGTCTGCTTGGATTTGTGTTTGGTTTGACACGCGGTTTCCTGCTCGTCGTCATTCCTTATATGTTCCTGATCGGTTTTCTTTACCCGCAGGAAGCCGAGAAACAGGCTTGGATCAGGGACTCCTACTCAAAACCCTACATTGAAGGCACCGGCACAGCGTTGCGCGCGTTCATTGAACGTGTTGTGCCTGAGGACCTGAGCTTTCAGCGCGACAGCATTAATCAACTCTAGTGGTCTGTATCACTTAAAATGTATGGTTAGGATCACGTATCCCGGATTGAGAGCAGGAGGTCAGGCGCAGGCGATGCGGTGCATCGCAAAAGTCTGGCCGACGCCCTCACAAACCGGGATACGTGACCGAAGGCGCCCAAATTTTGTTTCTGCCAGCGTTGCGGCTCGCTTATGATATTCGTATCACTGCACTCACCGCGCCTTGGCAGAAATAAAATGTTGGGTTAGGATCTCGTATAATTTCGTTTATAACTTGTATCTAAATTTCAACCGGTTGTGGATAATGACGGCCGGTCACACATGAATATTCAGCCTTGTATGGACTGTTGCGATAATTTGACTAATGAAAAATCTGTTTCCTTTTAGACAGAAGTAACGATATATACAGAATATCCACGGAAATATCTAGCATAAGAGCAAAATTGGACAGACTTAAAGACGATTCTCGAATATAGCTTCAAGCATATTCGTGATGTCTGGAGGCTGCGATGACCACGTTGAGTGAAATGCAGGAAACAATCGCCTCAGAGCACCGCTCTGCTCGGATAATTGACAATGGTGATGATCGCCTGCGTGAAGAGTGTGGTGTCTTTGGCGTCTTTGGTAGCAAGGACGCTGCAGCGCTTACTGCACTTGGGCTGCACGCTCTTCAGCATCGCGGGCAGGAAGCGTGCGGCATTGTCTGTTTTGACGGCAAACGCTTTAATCTAGAGCGTCGGCTTGGGCTTGTTGGCGATGGTCTCAACGAGCAGAGTGTTATTGATCGTCTCAAGGGCGATCTAGCGGTCGGTCATGTGCGTTATTCAACCACCGGGGATACTGTAATGCGCAATATCCAGCCGCTGTTCGCTGATTTGTACAGTGGTGGTTTTGCTGTCGCCCATAATGGTAATATCACGAATGCGTTGACATTACGCAACGATCTCATTCGCTCAGGGGCGATTTGTCAATCGACTTCGGATACTGAAATTATCCTTCACCTCATGGCGCATTCGCAGCGCAAACGGCTCGTAGAACGCTTTATCGACGGCTTACGCCACCTGGAAGGCGCTTATGCGCTTGTTTGTCTGACTGACAATATGTTGATTGGCGCCCGAGACCCGATTGGTATCCGTCCGTTGGTGATTGGTCGGCTCGGCGATGCTTATATACTAGCATCGGAAACTTGCGCACTCGATATCGTTGGTGCGAAATTTGTCCGCGAAGTTGATAATGGCGAAGTGGTTGTCATAACAGCCAACGGCTTGGAAAGCCACCGGCCCTTCCCGCAACGTCCCGCGCGTCCATGCATTTTTGAATATATTTATTTTGCACGCCCTGACTCAATCGTTGGCGGCAAAAGTGTCTATCAAATACGCAAAAATATGGGCAAGCAACTTGCACAAGAAGCACCGTGTGAGGTTGATGTTGTTGTTCCTATCCCGGATTCAGGCGTTCCGGCAGCCCTTGGTTTTTCTGAAAGTTCACGCATTCCATTTGAATTTGGTATCATACGCAATCACTATGTTGGGCGCACCTTTATTGAGCCTGAGCAAAGTATCCGGCAATTAGGCGTTCGACTTAAACATTCTGCAAATGCATGTATTGTAAAGGGGCGCAAGATCGTTTTAATCGATGACAGCGTCGTGCGTGGGAATACATCGCAAAAGATCGTCTCAATGATGCGTGAGGCTGGTGCCAGAGAAGTTCATATGCGTATAGCATGCCCCAAAATTAAATACGGCGACTATTACGGCATCGATACACCCAAACGCACAGAACTTCTGGCCGCAACACACAGCAGCGAAGAGATGCGAAAATTCATTGGCGCGGACTCTCTGTCATTCTTAAGTGTCGATGGCTTATATAATGCAATGGGCTATGAAACACGTAATCCGCAGTTTCCGCAATTGACCGATCATTGCTTTACCGGTGAGTATCCAACAGATTTAACAGATCTGAATGGTGCTGATTTGCCGCAACAACTTTCATTGCTCGCAGAGGTTCGTTAATCGAATGATTTGATCATACGCTTCTATCCGTCTGTGAGACCTTTATTTTTTCTTTCTGCACCTCGTCTTTTAGTCATATTGTTGACCAGTGTGTGCATCCTTAGCCTTTAGGGTGACACATAATTTGATCTTGGCAAAAAATTCGTTGCTCCTGCGCTTGATACCACGCAACAAAAGCACTGACAGGTCTAAATCCGCAGCCTTGTTACTGCACTGTTTAGTGCTCTGGAGTGCGGTTAGATCATATGGGAGGGGGCAGTCATTTTGCGATTTGGTATGATAAGCTAACTCACTGTTTTAAGTGGCACAAACCACTCATTACATTCATCTGGCAAAATCTATATCGCAATAATATTTTTTAGCGGGAAAATGCGTGAATTCCTGCTGTCTACCGGCTCCGGCAGCTCAAGCCGCCGTAGCGCATTTAATGAGAACTCTTCGTCAGGTTGGCACACACCAGATACACTCATCAACTGCGGCTTATCCAAAAACTACGCTACCACCATCGCTCTTGGCGACAAAGGCTTGTAATGGTTTGAAGCCGCGGCTTGCTTGGCGGGGCTTCGGGGCGCCCGCCTCATCATCTCTCGTGCAATTATTGACTTCAGGTTTGACACGCAAACGCTTCACCTTCTTGATACACAAGCCTTGATACACAAGCGCTATTCTTTGGGCGTCATAGCTCATTACAAAGCAACTGGCCTCGATTAAAGGCTTGCTTTATGCGTTTGCGACGCCTTTTCTCTAACCATCGGGTTTATTGAGACGTTGGATTAGTTGCGTCTTGGAAAAACCGTTTGCGTCTGAAGAGCTTGGTGTCAAGCTTTTCTGGCTTTGAAACATCTGATACGGTTACGTTTGTTTTTTGCCCCTGACCATCAGCAGTTATCCAGCCAAGTAACGTCGCTTGCGGTTGTAGCCCCATGATTATTGTTATCTGGCCAATGGATTCTGGATCCTTGTCCGCCATTGTCACCGCAACTTGGGTTGCATCTGCAGATATTTCTAAAACGCGTGCATCTTTAAAAATATCAACGTTTGCATTGAGCAGAAGACGGAACGGCGTGCTGTCAAGCTCGTAGACGTCCTCATTACGAAGATCAAGGTCCTGTATTGCCATAAGCTGGCCATCGGACACGATGACTTTGCGGCTTGGCGCAGAGTAATCGAAGCGAAATTTGCCTGGCTTCTGCACATAGAACGTACCTTTTGTTTCTTTCTGATCGGGATCGATCTGAACAAAACGTCCTTGCAGATTATTCATCGCATTGAAATAATCGTTGACAACGTTGATCGCGTTTTGCTGTACGGGAGATAAAGCCTGCAAATTCACATTATCTTGTGAGGTATTAACATTGCTTTCCCATGCGCCGCCAACTGGGCTGGACGGCGGTGTCTTCGTATCCTGGGCGTACGCATTTGCCGCAATTAATGCTGCAAGCGCTAAAGCACCTGCCTGAACGCTTAACCCAACTGCTGAAGATAAAAGTTCAGTCCCAAACCGTATCATCGAATACTCGCTCTCTTGCGTCACAGTTAATGATGTCACGAGTTCAAATCTCGTAACAATACGTTTTTAGAAGGGCGGCTGTTTCGCCGACGGTCTTTACCTACCCATCGCCCATGCTCAGGCAGACATCAGTATGATTTCTTAATGTCGCTCTAAACCAGCTTTTGGATTACGACAAGTAAAAGCTCTGCTTTTAAAAGGGTCGCCTGCCGCTCAGCTCACGGAAGTCGTTCATGGCAGCATTTAAGCAACAATCTTCACGCTGTTACGATCGTCAGCATCCGCAGCGCTGTCTGAGTTAAGGACTTTTTGTTCCGAGAGTGAGCGGGCCTGACCGCTACCGGTTTGAGCTGTGCTGCTATGAGGCCCCTCGAACAGGGCTGTTAGATCGGCAGCGTAGTTTGGCTCACCCTGCACTTTAAGGGCATGGGCAACTGCTTCCACCTCATCGTCAGAAACGAACGGCCCATGCGCGCGAACCATTGAACTGCTGCCGTTGGCAAGAAGCAAGTCGCCTTGGCCAAGCAGCTGTTCGGCGCCAGCACAGTTGACGATCGTACGACTGTCGATTTTCGAAGCAACCTTATAAGCGATGCGCGTTGGGAAATTGGCTTTGATCGTCCCGGTCACCACATCAACGGAGGGGCGCTGTGTTGCCATAATCAAGTGGATACCAGCTGCACGGGCCATTTGCGCCAGACGTTTTACTAAGATGTCAATTTCTTTGCCAGCAACAGCCATAAGGTCAGCGAATTCATCAACGATGATGACAATATATGGCATAGGCTCGAAGTTAAGGATCTTATCCTGAAATTGTGCAGCTCCAGTGTCGGGATCAAAGCCGACATGCACACGCTGCACCAGCGGAGCGCCAGTTTGCTGGGCATGCCGAGCCCGATTGTTGAAGACCTCGATTGAACGTGCCCCCATTTCGGTCATCTGCTTATAGCGGTTTTCCATCTGCCTGACCGCCCATTCCAATGCCAGGGCCGCATGATGGGGATCGGTAATTACCGGTGAAAGCAAGTGCGGGATACCGTTATAGGCAGAAAGCTCAAGCATCTTCGGGTCAATCATCAAGAGCCGGCAATCCTGCGGCGACTTGCGATAAAGCAGGGAAAGGATCATTGCATTGATGCCAACCGACTTGCCGGACCCTGTTGTGCCGGCGACGAGCAGGTGTGGCATACGTGTGAGATCGGCGATCACAGGTTGACTGTCGATGCTTTTGCCTAATGCGAGCGGCAAACGTGCGTCACAATCGCGGTATGCCTCGTTCTCCAGAATATCACGCAGCAGGACCCTTTCCCGCACGGCATTTGGCAGTTCGATACCAATTGCATTCCGTCCAGGAATGACGGCGATGCGCGCGCTCTCAGCGCTCATCGAGCGCGCAATATCGTCGGCAAGCGAAATAATGCGCGATGCTTTGGTACCGGGCGCAGGTTCGAATTCGAAAAGTGTCACGATAGGGCCGCGGCGAATGTCACGAATTTCAGCTTTAACCCGGAAATCCGTAAGCACCTTACTCAGGGCTTCGGCAGTTTGGCTGAGTTCGGAAGCGTCGTCGTCGCTAATAATCTCACCGTTATGAGTGGGTGATTGCAACTTGTCCAGGCTGGGCTGGCGATAGCCAGTATGAGCACCAGTATGGACAGAAGGACCAGTGCTCCTGACCGTTTGCTGGTGCACAGGAGTGGGCAATGGGGCAATGGCGGGGTAATCTCCGGTCTCACGCTGTAGCTTTGGGCCATGCGGATCGATCTTACCTGCGTCATCCTGCCAATGTGCACCTCTCCCTCGCGGTGCAAACCGTTTTGCCATTTTCCTTGCACACAAATCGCCATTGTCGATCCGTACATGCGGGTTATGGGAAGTGCCGGCATTTTCATCCGTGTCAGGAGATGCAATGTCTGACGGGCCTGGCGCGGCTTTTGAGTGCTCTGCGGGTGCAGCATCGGCGCTCCCAACCCGGCCGAATTCAACCAAATGTGCCTGGGCCGGATTTAGGTTGGAGAAATCAAACTGCGGCCGCATTATCTGTTGCGGTTTCGCCCCCGCCTTTGCCTTATGCACTTCGGCACCGTTTTCGCTATAAAAACACGATCTTATCTTGGCATAGCAACCAGCTAAAAAATGTTGATGCGTGATGTCGATTGCATGGGTAAAACATAAATAGCTGAGGGCAAACAGGATTAATCCTGCCAGAACACCGCCAAATTGCCCAAGTAGAAATGTAAAAATACCAGATGTAATATTATAGCTTAAATCACCGATGATGCCGCCATAACCATACAGAAATGACCAATCACTGCTGACTGGTAAAGATGACAAGCTTCCAGCCAGTGCAAAGACGGAAAGAAGCATCATAAGGCAACGTATTCGCAGATGAGAGATGGGGCGGCGGACAACAAGCCTGAAGCTCCAGATCATAAGACAGGACAGCAGCACAACTGAGCCAAGGCCAAATATCTGCAATAGAAGATCGGATAAGACGGCACCAAAATAGCCCAGCAAATTGGCTGGCCCATTACTGCTTGTGGTGCTGAGGCTTGGATCGGTCGACGTCCAGGTCAGGAGCGATAGCCAAAGGGCGCCGGCGGCAGCCAGCATTATCACCCCTCCGAATCGCGCAGACCAGCCAATCAACAGATCGTTTAATATTTCAGGCAGAAGTGGTTGCTGGTTTGGGCTCATAAATTTACTTAACATAACGCGGCACCAATCCGATGCTGTCTACAACTTACTTAGCGGTGTAATCCGTCCATAAAGGTCTATCAAACACTCGTTACTAAGCTAGACTAGACTGTTAATGTTGATTTTTTGTTAGCACCCAGCCTCAGACCTCTGTATTTACTTTACATTCCTGCGATACTGCTCAAAATAAATAAAAATTCCAGGGCGTGTCGTCAAATTGAGCTAAGTGACGACACCCCCTGGAATTCAAAATTGTTGAAACGGTGCGATAAGCGCCGGATTTTTAGAGATTTTTGATCGCGTAGCTGGCTGCGAACGCAATAATGCCTGCGATTACAATCAATGGTGAAACTTTAAACAAAGCCGTAATCAGGTCAATGAAGGCTTTAAAAAGGCCCACAATCGATTCCCATATCCGCTTACCTACCATGTAGATGATATAGGCAATGGCGAGTATTGCAACAACCAGGAGAATCTGCTCCCAAAGCTGCAAGGTTTGAAAGTTTGACTGTAAAATATTGATAATTTCGCCGAATGACCATTTCCAGACCAACTGCAGAAATTGTACGATTGCAGAGATCCCCTGTGTCAGGAGAGCTGCTATTTGGTTGATAATCTGTTCCATACCATTTCGCGGATTGCTTTAACAATCCGTCCCCCCAAGTATCCGATACGCGCCACTCATACACCGCAATAATTCGTTTCGTCGACTATCAATCATAAAATATTGCTGTTACGGATGTAAAAATGGCTCAATGTTTATCCAATTTTTTCAGGAATGTTGCATGTGCGGCAACCAGGGGTAATGCAGCATGCTTCCCCATGAGGCAGGCGAACAAAAGTTGTGCGCGAGCATACGGGCTCACGGCAATGTCTGCACCATCTTGAAAGAACAGTGTTTTTTCGGAAGCGAGTGGAGTGAGAATTTCGCGGCTTGGTATTCTCTGCAATTGGTCAGGCCCCTTTTATGGAGCCTCCAACGATCAATGCGCGGCATAATGCAGCACTTCAGGGCGTGTGCTTGCTGACGACACGCCCTGAAAAAACCAAAACAGCTTTTAAAAAATTACGCTATTTCGTGATCTCCAGAACCGTGAGAACTGCAGGCCCGATAATGACTATTATCAGCGCCGGTACAAAAAACAAAATCATCGGCACTGTCAGCTTGGGTGGCAGTGCAGCTGCCTTTTTCTCGGCTGCACTCATACGTAAATCCCTGTTTTCCTTGGCCATAACGCGCAGCGCCTGAGCGATTGGCGTACCATAATTTTCTGCCTGGATGATGGCCGTTGTCGTGGACTGGACAGCCTCGACACCCGTGCGATCGCCAAGGTTTTGGTACGCAAGCCGACGTTCAGGCAAATATGCAAGTTCTGCCGTCGTAAGCGACAATTCTTCCGCCAGTTCGATGGAACGCGCACCAATTTCCCTGGCAACACGGCCGAATGCAGCCTCGATGGACATACCTGACTGGACACAAATCAGAAGCATATCGAGTGCATCTGGAAATGCATACTGAATGGCCTGTTTACGCCGCTGTATAAGGTTTTCGACAAACAAATTCGGCAGATAATAGCCGAGTGCAGCGGCACCAAGAGCCATCAACACCTTCATACCTGCACTGTAGGTTTCAAGCTTGAGCAGAACGAAAAGATAAAGCAAGGCTACCAGCATCACAATTAGCGGCATAATCATACGAAAGAAGACATAAGCGTATAACGGGGCCTGACCACGTAATCCCGCCATTTTCAGCTTGGCCTTGAGTTCGTCACTCTCGAACTTAGACTTAAGATTAAAACGATCGACAAAAGTACGCATAAAACCGCGTGCGTTTGTGCGCAACCCACTACGTTCACCACTGGCGCTCGCTCTGATCTCGGAAAGTCGCGCTGCTCGCATCTTGTCGCGCTCGATAGCCATGGCACGCATGCGATGCCAGGTACGATCGCCGTTGATAACAGGAATCATAATTGTGAGCACCGTCGCAAAAGCGGCAATCGCAACAGCGATCGTAACGATCGTATCCGGCTTTGCAATGAGTTCAATAAAGTCTGTGTACATATCAGATTTTCCGATTTGTTTCGATTGTCCCTGGCACCGCGATCCTAGGAAATGATCTGAATTTCGCCGAACCGGCGCCACAAGTTCGAAGCCCAACACCCCGTGTCTTCAAAAATAAAATTAGTACTTGAAATTAATCATTTTTTTCATGATCAAAAAGCCAGTTAGCATTAATCCTACAGCTATGCCGAGCAAGACATTACCCCCAGGGGTTGTAAAGAGTGGCTCGAGATAGGTTGGTCTGGATACGTAGACAATGCCCATCACGACAAACGGCAATGCTCCAAGGATCATGGCCGATGCCTTGGCTTCCGCAGATAAAGCGCTCACCTTGGCGGCAAGCTGTTTCCGCGCACGCAGGATTCCTGATAAGTTGCCAAGTACTTCGGAAAGACTACCGCCGGCCGATTGCTGAATAGAGATCACAATGGCAAAGAAACGAACCTCCGGGAGCGGCATGCGCATACACAGCCGTTCAAAACATTCATGAAGCGGCACACCGGCACGCTGTGCATCGACGACATTCTGAAACTCTGATGCGATGGGTTCCTGGCTTTCACGCGCAATAATGCCAATGCATTCGTTAAGTGGCAGGCCGGATTTGACACCACGTACGATAATGTCAAGTGCGTTTGCCAGACCATCGATAAATTTTGCCTGACGGCGCTTGATCATCCATGACAACACCCAACGCGGGATACCGACTGCTCCAATGGCTGCTATGACCGTTAATGCAAACATCTGCACATTAGGTATAAGCAGGCCGGAAGGGATGAGTAAGTAAGCTGCCACCCAGCATACGAGGCTGCATGCAGCACTTGCAGCGTAAAATGCCTTGACCGATACATTGAGACCTGCGCGTTTGAGGCGCGTGCGCAAGGGCACATTACGAGACTTCTTCTGTTGCTCCTCGATGAGCTTGAGACTGTCAGCGACAGCCTTCTTGCGCTGTACGCCTTCTTCTGTCGCCATTCGGCGGGTCATGTGCGAAGCGTTGACATCAACGATGCCGTTAAGGCGTTTTTCTATTTCCTTTTCACCAGACAAATAAGGCCAGCTCAGCATAAAAGTTATGATTGCCACCGCCAGTGAGGCAAACAAAGGGGCAGCCAACTGCAGGAATTGCACATTATCCATTGATCTCTCCCAGGACGTTGCCATCCAGATCTTGTACTTCAGCCCTTGTCAGCGCTCGCACCAGGCGATCTTCCTCGTTAAAGTATTCTGCGCGCTCATAGAAGCGGGGCCTTGCAATACCCGTAGAACGGTGGCGACCTGTCAACTTGCCCGTTTTGGGATCTTCGCCGGTAATCTCGTAAACGAGTATATTTTGCAAGGTAACAACTTCGCCTTCCATCCCGACAACTTCGGTGACATGCGTGATGCGGCGCGAACCATCACGCAAGCGGGCTGCCTGCACGATCAGATCGACGGAACCGACAATCATTTCACGGATGGTCTTTGTCGGCAGCGTATAACCACCCATCATGATCATGGACTCTATACGGCTTATCGCTTCACGCGGGCTGTTGGCGTGCAGCGTTCCCATCGAGCCATCGTGACCCGTGTTCATCGCTTGTAAAAGGTCGAAGGCTTCCGGTCCGCGCACCTCGCCCACAATAATGCGTTCAGGACGCATGCGCAGACAGTTCCGAACCAGATCGCGCATCGTAATCTGGCCTTCGCCTTCAAGGTTTGGCGGCCGCGTTTCAAGACGCACCACATGAGGCTGCTGTAGCTGCAGTTCCGCAGAGTCCTCGCACGTGATGATGCGTTCATCTTCATCAACGCAGGCCGACAAACAGTTCAGCAGCGTCGTCTTACCGGAGCCGGTACCGCCCGAGACAATAATATTACACCGTGTCCGACCGATAATTTCCAGAATTTCCTTGCCCTCTGGCGAGATCGATCCGAGCCGGACCAACTGCTCAAGTGTCAGGCGATCTTTCTTAAACTTACGAATGGTAAGCGAGGGGCCATCGATGGCAAGCGGCGGGGCAATGACGTTAACCCGCGACCCATCCGGTAGGCGCGCGTCACATATCGGGCTTGTTTCGTCAACCCGTCGGCCAACCTGGCTGACGATGCGCTGACAAATGTTCATCAATTGCGCATTATCGGCAAAGCGCACATTGGTTTCGATGGTCTTGCCGTTCACTTCAATAAACGTTGCATGAGCACCGTTCACCATGATATCGGCGATGTCATCGCGCGCCAGCAGAGGTTCAAGCGGGCCATAGCCAAGCACGTCATTACAGATGTCTTCGAGTAATCCCTCCTGCTCGGCAATCGACATGACGACGTTTTTAATTTGCAGGATTTCGCTAACGATATCGCGGATTTCCTCACGCGCGGCATCTGCCTCAAGTTTCGCAAGCTGCGTCAGGTCTATGGCATCTATCAGGGCATTAAAAACAGTCGTCTTAATGTGATAATACTGTTGCGACTGGCCTGCTCTGTCTGAGGAGCGCTGCGGCTCTGACTTGGAAGAGGCCTGAGAAACAGCCGTTGCTGCACCAGTTGACTGTGTCTCGGCGGAAGATCGCTCTGCCGTCGCTCCGGCCGTTGTAACCGGCTGTCTTGTTTGCAAATCACCAGTGCGCCTACCAAACATCTTTGCTTTCCTTTACGGCTTTAAGGCCTATTGACGGTGACCGCGCGAAGCGGGCGCCGTGAATTTTCTTACCCGGCATCGATAATAAATGTGCGCAGCAACGACGCGACTGAATATGCAGAGCTACGCCCCAATTCCCATTCCTGGAACGGGATACCCTTTGCTTAACTGGCTCTGCATGCGCAACGGCACAGCTCGCAACCGCGTTAGCGTGACAACTTGAACGTCTCAAGCAAAGGAGCGAATGGAGATCTGCCATTTCGATTCATGTGTGCAGCCTTGTCTTTGTCCTGATTTGTAAGAAGCATCGCCAGTTCGTGAAACGTCTGTACGGATTTTGCCTTACGGTTCACTTCCTCGACCATCTGGCCGTTGTTAGCCGCTGTTCCAAAACTTTCACTGTCAAACTCAATAATGGCAGTGGGCTTGGCATCCAGCCCCTTACAAAAATCCGAAATCGAGATTTCCGGCCGCTTCGGCATATTAACCGTATTAAGCACCAGATGGGGTGGGCCGTCGTTGTTGCGTGTCTGCCTGAGCAGATCGAACACGTTTTTAGCATTGCGCAGATTGGCAAGATCAGGCGCTGCCGTGACAACAACCTCATCTGCCTGCAACAGCAGATGTTTCGTCCAGGAACTCCAGCCGTTCGGGACATCAACAATGACATTAGGAACGTTGCGGCGCACCACATCGATAACTATTTCACAGGCATCCGCTGAAATGTCGTAGTCACGGTCCAGCACGACCGGAGCAGCAAAAATGCTCAAGTTGTCAGAGTACTTGGTCAGCAGGCGGTCAAGCAATTGGTCATCCAGGCGTTCTGGTGTCTGCAGGGCTTCGGCAATACCCTGGACAGGATCCTGATTGAAATCGAGGCCCGTGGTCCCAAAGGCAAGATCGAAATCGGCGACAACAATGCTGGAAGTGCTTTTATTCGAAAGTGACCAGGCAACGTTATGGCAAATCGTTGAAGAACCAACGCCGCCCTTGGCGCCAAAAAAGGCAATGACATGACCAACCGGCGCGGCATCCGGATCGTTGTAAAGGCTGGACACAGCCTCTATGAACGCCATCGGATGCAGCGGCGCGACGAGGTATTCACTCACGCCGCGGCGCAACAACTCACGATATAGTATAACATCGTTGACTTTACCGATAACGATCACTTTCGTCCCGGCATCGCAGCACTCGGCAAGCCGGTCCAATTCCTGCAGCATGGCATCGTGATTGAGCGTTGATTCGACAACGATCAGGTTAGGAGTCGAGTTTTGCTGATAGTGACCGACCGCGGCTGCGGCACCGCCCATATTGACGCCCACGTGCACCTTTGACAGGCGGCGGTCTTCAGCTGCAAGCTGTATGGAATTTGCGGTGCTGGCAATTTCACAGAAGGCCTGGATCGAAATCCGTGGGATCGGGCGGACCGAAGCAGCATTGGCGACAAGGCTTTCCTTATGCGCTATTGTTGCCGGCACATTGGCACTATCATCGTCGTGGACCAACTGATCGCCGGATGCATGTCCCTGGTTCAACATGATCGTTTCCTTATCCATAATATTAATTCGTGGTGTCTGACTTTTCATCTGACGAACGCTTTGCGCCTGTGCTCTGGCCATCGAGAAACTTTTTCCAGACCGTGCGGCGGCGTTCTTCAGAGCGTGGCGTCATTGTCCTTGGGCCAACAAGGTCTGCCGGATTTGCAACCATCGCCGCCAGATTACGCTGACTGCTGCAGCCGAAGTTTTCGTAATGCCTGTTATCGTGCTGACTTGCCAAATTCGTCGGGAAATTTCCGCATTCTGGAGCTTTTGCAACATACTCTGCATAGGACAGGCGGATCGGCGGCTGCTCATAATGCGCGGCTGCATAAGGCCTGATCTGCACATTTGTTGCATCGAAACCGTGTTCGCTAATCATGTGGCGCAGATCAACCATGCCCTCCATGGCGGCCACCTCGTTTGCCGAACCACTTGGCACCTCGATGAGAAGTTTTGAGTTGCCCATATCTCCTGTGCGGTATTTCATCAGGAAACGGGAGACCCGCATCCGCTGCTTGCCCACTAAGCCATAGGCTCCACGGCGAATGGGGATGGACAGGGTGACGGGCTGCTTGTCGATGACAATCGCATGCGTATCGTCATGGCTGACATTGCCCATGCCCAGCCCATACTCTTCACCATAATGTCCGCGGCAGCCAACCAGCAAGAGTGCGAGAAGGGATACGGCTGCCACTTTAGCTGCAGGCAATCGGAACTGACTGAAGGCTGGCTTATGCTTGAGAGCTTGTTGTGTCATGTGTCTTAACTCCAACCTTCGGTTTATTCGACGATAAAACCATAGCTGTCTTTGGCGCTGCCGGCCGGAAGCGATACGGAGCTGCTATGGATGCTATTGAGATGTCCGAGCAGGTATGTGTTCCTGTCCGTTGCCGGAACCAGATCGTCTGTCGGTGCTGCCAGTTCGCTCTTTGCGGTCGGGCGCACGATGTAGGGCGTCACAATCACAACGAGTTCGGTTTCTTCGTTCACGAAGTCCGTGCTTCTGAACAACGCGCCGAGGATCGGCAAATCCTTCAGACCCGGATATCCATCAACGTTCTTTTGCATATTATTCTGCACCAGACCGGACATGGCCAACGTACCGCCGGACGGCAACTCAACCGTCGATTCTGTCTTACGCTTGGTCAGCGCTGGAATCGATATGTTAGAGAAAGTTACAGCACCGTTAGTTGACAACTCACTAACTTCGGTTGAAATCTTAAGACTGATGCGGCCTTCACTGAGGACAACCGGTGTAAACGCCAGGCCAACGCCGTACTCTTTAAATTCGACGGTCACTGTGTCTTCATCGCTGGCGACCGGAATTGGGAATTCACCGCCTGCGAGAAAATTGGCGCTTTCACCCGACACAGCTGTCAGGTTTGGTTCAGCCAAGGTACGCATAAGGCCATTGCGCTCCAGCATACGCAGCGTATAGGCGATCTGTCGTGTTGCATCTGCAGCCGAAAAGACGCCGCCAACACCAGAACCAACACCCACAACATCAAGTGGCGCCCCAACAATCTGACCTATATCTGCGAGCCCCTCAGCATTGGTCACAGGCATGAGATTATCTGTCGTAATTTGAAAAACGCCATTGTCGTTGCTGAAACGTGCACCAACGTTCACCCCGAACTGCTTCAGGACAGAGCGCTGCACTTCCGCGAATTTAACCCGGAGCATCACCTGCTCTTCGCCTTCGACGGCTAGCATATTGATGACCTTGGTGGGCTCTGTTTGACCGCTCTGAGGGTTGAGTGTGTTGGCAAAGCGGCTGGCCAGCGTCTCGGCACGCGACGAGTCGGCGGGATTGCGAACCGAACCCGTCAAAATAAGTGTGTCATTCAGAGATTCAGTACAGATATGCGAGCCGGGAATAAAACGGTGCAACATCGCGTCCAACGGGCGGATATCGACTTCAACCTGAACTTCAAGCGTCAGGATGCGCCCGCCGCCTTCGTCGAAGAAGAAGACGTTTGCCTGGCCAACCTTTTTACCGATGACATGAACACGCTGTCCTGGCTGCCCGTTCTCAACCTGGTGTTTGTCCGGTGATGTTTGCAAGACCGCATCCACGATTTCCGGGTTAGAGACAACGATATCCCTGAGCTTTAATGGCAACTCGACCATCAACGATTTATTGCGCGCCACGGTTCTGCTTTGGGTTGCCGGCAAGCTGTCCGGGTCAATAATCTCTACAGATTCGTGAATGCCACTGTGGTAGGGCTCTTTGTTCTGGCTGCATACAGATTCGGTCGTCAGTTTTTTTCCTGATGCTACAGCCATGGGTGACAGCATTGTCGCGGCCAGAACGGCAAGCGCAACGCTGCAAGAGGGGATCTTAAATTTCCGCATATGTTCCAGCCTTTACGAGCTACATTTGAGTTAATTCGAAACTTCAAACGCTTACGCACACGCAATACTGCAACGCTTACTTTGCTATGGCTGCTAGTTGCTGCCATAGCTGGTGACAGTGGCACCTCTGAAAACTCTGATGCTGCGCTCTGACACCTGTTCGGTTTCATTGATGTCGGCAATACTGCGAAGCGCCAGAGAAATTTTTCCCATCTCGTTGGCACGCGCGAGTTCCTCGGCCTGAAGAGATGTCAACTCAAGCGTTGCGACACGACCGTCGGCACCCTTTTCTTTGTCTTTGACGTTGATTTTCTTGCCGATTGCGAGAACACGTACGTTGCGAAAGATTGTTTCGGTCGAAAACTCTCGGCCACCTTCGCCACGTTCCTCATGGGTGAGCATGACATCGACATGGTCATTTGGCAGGATCAGCCTGCCTGCTGCCGTAATATCGCTGATCTCAGTAGAAACGGCTCGCTTGCCTTTAGGCAGAATTGCCGACAGCACACCGCCTTTACCCGGATGAACCAGCTTGGCTTCGGTAATAGGCTCACCATCCATAATGATTGAGCGTGCAACCCCCCCTGCAAGTTCCTGCATGGCACGGGGTTGTGACGCCCGGGTGATGTAACCGGCACTCACAGCGTCTTTGGGCCACTTTTTCCAGTTGAGGTGGGAAGCGTTTGCAATATCACCAAGATTAAGCTGTGTGCGTGCAACCAACACATCGACGGTATCGATAGTTTGTTGCTTAACAATTGTCTCAGGCTGCCGGTTGACAATGCTTTGCATCCCAACAAACGCAATCAGAGCTGCGACACCGGCAACGCCGATACCAATTAATTGACCTCGTTTCATCGCGCGACCAACTCCTTCAATTACCCCTCAGGGCTTCGGCCTCCTTTCTAGAATGCGCGAAAAAAATCAACAGTAGGTTAACCAGCGGCGGAAAACAGGACACACGAGAAAAATAAACCATGGCGAAAGCCGGCTTGGTGAAATCCGAACAGCTTCAGGGAGCCGGTTTGATTTCGCTCAATCCCTGCAGGACGGAACTGGTTTTTCTTTCCGCGCGGGCGCCTTTCTTAATGGGACGCGCGCCAAAACGCGCAAAATCGCTGCAAAATCAGCCTCTGCCGGCCTTGGTCCGGAAATTCTCAACAGGCCATGAGCTTAAAGGGCGTTACAGAGGCGGTTCATTCTCCAGGATAAGCCTAAGAGAAGAGTTGGTTAAACCGCAGCAGCCAGGAACCACGAGGTCGTCGGAAAGATCAGCAATACACCGCCGGCAATTGCAACGCCGTAAGGAATGCCCTCTTTTTTGTTATGCAAACGCATCGCCCATTGCCAATTAGGCATCCACAACGGCAGGGACATTTTACGATAAATCAGAATAGCAATGGCAAGTACCGCACCAATCTGCGTAACCGCCAAAAGATAAACGGGCAGGTCATAGCCAATCCATAATGACGCTGCCGCCAGAAGTTTGGCATCTCCGCCGCCCAAAAAACCGAAAGCAAAAAGTACAATACCAATAACCAGGATAACAAAGCCAATGCCGATGTGAGAGAGGAACTGATCCCACGCCATTCCCGTTAATGGTGCGATAACAAGAAAACTGCCGAGCAAAACAAGTGAAATCTTATTCGAAATCGTCATTGTAAATATATCAAGCAGGGCGGCAAACACCATCACAGCAGGAAAAAACAGAAGCAGATAATAATTGAACACGGCACACACTCCAACAAGGCCTAACGGGCATTGATACTCACAGCCCCTAATCTATACTATCAACGTAAATCACAGATTAATCTGAAAAGGCATGCGCGATGGAATAAAAAATATCTTCGAGCTCCGTGCCAATCGTTGCCACAAGAAAAATAATTGGCGGCACAATCAGCACCAGAACGATGGCGTATTCAACGGCCGTTGCACCAGAGTTTTGTTTTTTGAAGTTATGCAAAATTCTAAGCAAGACACTGTCTCCTGAAAATTTGTTTGCACGCCTTGAGCATCAGACTGGCGCGCACCTCTGTTTAGATATAAAACAATAACCCATTACTTAAAATAAAAGTTTATTTATTAAAAATAAAACCACCACAAACAAGTAATTAATTTTATAAATCTGTTTCCATCTAAGTCTTACTTAAAACAAAAGCCACCCGTGAGATCCACGGATGGCTCTTTTTGTATAAAGCCTGGAATTACAGTGTTTCCCTTGGCATTATACTGGTAAAGCTAGTGCTTGTTAATTTTATGATGCTGCAGTATTCAGCTCTTCCTCAACTGTAGTGAAAATATCATTAAGCGCGGTGCCTACGTTTCCGAGAACTGTGATGATTGCAACACCAATCAGAGCAGCAATCAGGCCATATTCAATGGCAGTTGCACCAGACTCACACTTAGCAAAACGGCGGATCAAAGTTTTCATGATAACTCTCCTGTACTCTACACTTTAGGTGGATCTTTTTGATCCAGTTATTAACCGGATATGCTCCGGCTGCGACGTGATCAAAATGCGCCGTAAGCCCCTAATATATTACTAATAATTCAGAAGACCCATTATCGTATTTGCCTGCTTTTTATAAGTTGGTAAATTTTCTCTTATTTATTAAAATCAACAGCAAGAAGATTTTATTTAATTTTCTTTTAAGAACAATAAAACCTATTACAACCTGCGCCTGGACGTAGCCCCCAGCCTATCGGGCAAGCTGCAACGCATCGATCAAATCCTGCGGCAGTGCTGATAGGCTGTCGAGGATATTCCATGGTATTGCCAACTTGTTTGATGTTTCCATATCTATTTGACGTTTCCGTATCGGCTATTTGATGTCTATGAAAATCGATACCTCTTTTCCTCGCCTGAAAGGCTACCGTTTTCCTCGCGAAGTCATCGCCTACGCGGTTTGTGCTTACTATCAGAGCAATCGGGTGAAATTTTTTAGTGCGCGAGGACGTCTGCCAGAAAGTCTTCGTCCCAGGCTGCCATGCGGCGTTTGACACGGATGCTCTCCTTTCCCGGAGCGGCCCTCAGCAGATTGCTGGCGATGTGTTTGAGGGTCGCGAAGTTGGCCGGTGCGTTGTCTTTGCGGATGCGGCATTCATCATCGCAAAACACCATATCCATGATCCAGTGATGGCTATTTT
>CAWUIN010000042.1:0-21948 GCA_963922535.1 uncultured Hyphomicrobiaceae bacterium
TGAGAGCGTACAATCCGATCTTGATATCAAGGCCATCAAAACCGGCATGCTGGCCAACGCCGAGATTATATTTTGCATTGCAGATGCTCTTGCCAAGGCTGCGCGGGTTCCTCTCGTTGTTGATCCGGTGATGGTCGCAACCAGCGGCCACAGACTGCTGGAAGGCAAAGCTGAGGTCGCGCTTAAAGATCATTTATTCCCGCTGGCAGACCTCATCACACCCAACCTTGATGAAGCAGCCGTGCTTTTGCATGCTGATCGGGCGCGCAGCCAGGCGGACATGCTTGCACAAGCGCACGCGCTGCAAAGCATGCGGGCTGGCGCTGTACTTTTGAAAGGCGGCCATCTTGGCGGTCAGCACGATGCACAAGCAGCCGATGACCTGCTTGTTGCAGGCGATGATATTAAGTGGTTCAGCGCTCCTTGGGTAAACACACCGCACACCCATGGCACAGGCTGCACCCTTGCTGCGGCAATTACTGCCGGTCTGGCACTGGGCCAGCCTCTGGCTGAAGCCATTGGCGCTGCAAAACGTTACGTCACGGCGGCACTCACGGCCGGGCGGACTCTGAACGTTGGCCGAGGGCATGGTCCCGTCGACCATCTGGTGGACATCGCCAGAACGCGGCCAGATGAATCGGAGTGACCATGATACCCTTCACGGTTCGGAACCTTTGAGACCATCATATTTCAATCGCCGGCATGTTTTCGGCCCGTATCAAATCATAAAGCATCCATAATGCGCATGGCGGCCTGAAATTCACGCCAGCGGAATGCGCGCCGTGCCTCAGCCTCGGCATCTCTGCCCCATTGTGCAATCTGCCAGTCTTCATCCAGGTGGGCGGCAGCCCAGGCCTCTTCGGGTGACAGCCGCTTTGCCAAGATTGCATGACCAAGCACAGCTGAACTCATGAGGGTGACGACGGTGTGCAGAGCGGCCAACTGCAGTGCATCATACACATCGAGAAGCCGGCGAAATTTCTGCAGATCCGATGCTGACTGAGCAACCGGCATAATGCCGACAGCGGTCTTGAGTTCTACGCCATGCGTCTCTGCCAGCCAGGTCAATGGCGAATCCCACGCTGCCTGCTGCCTGCTGCTCAACTCCTCGGGATGCGCTGCGCGGTAACACACAAGATCATCGCCGGCAAATCTTGCGATCTCATCGCGCACTGCGTTTATATTATCGGCAACGCCATCAAGAGCTGTGTTGATAATGCGCGTTAGCGGCATCTGCGCTGGATCAATGACATCGCCCTGTGCGTCCCATTCATCTGCCAGAGCAGCACCAAGCGCTTGCGATGGAACTGCAACGGGGTGTTTTCCGGGGCTGCGCAGTTGCCTCATGTCGAGGAGAACATACCAGCTGCCATCGCGCTGCTCCACCTCTACAGAAGTGTAAAAGCGCCTGGGCAACTGCGGCCGCTCAGCAGCCCTGCCCCCTACCCTGCCGCTCTCTGCGGCGCGTGATGAATTATGCTCTGCCATCGTGCAAGCCTCATTGTAAAGATTGATCGATCGCCTGCAACAGATCGTCGGCATCCACGGCAACCCTGGATGCGCCGCAGCGCACAAGCTGTTCCGCTGGATGATAGCCCCAGGCAACGCCAATTGCTGTAACATCAGCATTGCGCGCCATTTCCATGTCAAAAGTTGTATCACCGACCATAACAGCGCAATCGGGCTCAACGCCGGCTTCTCTGAGCGCTGCCTCGATCATCGAAGGGTGCGGCTTGGAAGGATGCGTATCCGCTGTCTGCACTGTGATAAAATGCGCATGCAGATCGAGGCGATCGAACAAGGATTTCATTCCATGCCTGGACTTACCGGTCGCCACGCCCAATAGGCGATCATCCCTGGCTGCCAGGGTGTGCACCAGCGCCAGCATGCCGTCATAAAGAGGTTCGCTGTGATCTGGATCGTTGCGCAATTCACGAAAGGCAGTCCGATAATCGTTCACAACCTGCATCACCGTTGCCTCATCCACGTTTTCTAACAGATGCGCCACGGCAACCGGCAAAGACAAGCCGACCACTGAAAGTATATGCCTGCGTGGCATCTGCGGCAGGCCACTGATCATTAACGCGCGCGACATTGCCTCAACAATCGCATGCTGGCTGTCCACCAAAGTGCCGTCACAATCAAATATGATCAGTTTCATCGCATGCCTTGCTAATGCAGTCTTGCGCCGTTAGGCACCGGACGGTCCGGCGCGATGAGTACAACGGCACCGTTTTCGTCGGCAAACCCAAGAGTGAGCACTTCGGACATGAATTTACCAATCTGGCGAGGCGGAAAATTCACCACAGCTGCCACCTGGCGGCCAACAAGATTTTCTGGATCGTAGTGCACGGTAATCTGCGCTGAACTTTGTTTAATGCCGATCGCCGTGCCGAAATCAATGCGCAGCTTCAAGGCAGGCTTGCGTGCCTCCGGATAAGGCTCGGCTGCCACAATGGTGCCAACGCGGATATCGACTGCCAGAAAATCATCGAAGCTGATTTGCGGGATATTGCTTTTTTGTTCTGCCATTTCATACACTCTTGTGGTCTGTATCGCCAGTGTGTCTTTATCAGTTAAAATGTCGGGTCAGGATTACGTATCCCGGCTTGTGAGGACGTCGGCCAAGACACAACGATGCACCCATCGCCTACATCTGACCTCCTGCTCATAAACCGGGATACGTGTCCTGCCCGACATTTTAACTGATACAGACCACAAGGTTAAAAGACCAAGTCCGTCCATGATCTTCCAGCCGTTTATAAAGCTGGCCGCAAGCATTTAGAAGCCGACCTTTTCCATTTTATCAGTATCGTCTTGGTCTGCTGATGGTGAAGGCTCGTGTGCTTTAGCTTTTTTACTGCATGTCCTGGGTCGACATTCCAGGATTGATGCCATGCGGCCTAGCGCACGCACACCATCATCCAGAGCCTGCATGGAGCGTTCACCACGGCGCAGACGGCGGTCAAGAGCTGCCATTGTACGCGCCATGTCAGGATCATCGTCCTCCAGCCAGACCTGCACAACCTGCATGTAAAGCGATGCCAAGCCGGCTGTCTTAATGTTGCCAACCGGGCCATAAGATGAAATACCGGCGGCCTCTAACATCCACGCCTGAGAGCTGAAAAGGCGCTGCACCAGACGAGGATCTGGCGGGGTGGCGGCAAGGATCGATCTGATCCCCTGTTTATAGGGCTGCATGATGTCGAAGCGGTTCATAATCGTTTCAAAAAGGTTATCCCGCACGGATTGGTCAGGATCGACTGCCGCAACCTTGGCCAGCACTTCTTTATCGACGGCCGAGGTAAAAAGCCCAAAAATGTGTGCTTTGGAAGACACCTCACGCTTGATTTCGGACATCGATACGCCAGCTTCCCCGGCAATCATCCGCAACGTAACGTCCTGCCACCTGTGTTCTGCTGCCAGCTTCATGGCCGCAGCTATAATTTTACCTTTTGCGGTGGTCATATCGAACATGCTGCCTTCCTTTCTATTTTAATGTCATCGGCCTGCTTGAGGCATACCATAGATTACGGCCAGCAAGGCACCGAAGATCTTTGCGCACTGATCATGACGCTCATGATGGACGGGATTGGCGTTCTGCACGCTTCTGGAAAATCACCACGTTTGGTGCTGGAAGCTGCAATTTCCAATCGAAGTCCTCGGCAATCGTTTGCATCGTTACGTCACGATAAAAAACAACATGCGTCGGATCACGCCGATAATGCCAGGCAGCAAAGCGTTTATCGCCAGTCTGGAACATCGTCATGATTCCTAAAAAACCACCGGGCCGTAACATGGCATTAAGTCTACGGAATTCCTGGGCAGGCTGATGGAAATGTTCCGCAACTTCCGTGCAGGTGATAAAATCATAACTTTGATGCAGCACTGTAACATCCGGCGCAAAAAATGGATCGTAAAGCGCAACGCTGTGACCGGCTTCACGCAACATGGCGGCCAGCGCTGGTCCGGGGCCGCAGCCATAGTCGAGACCAGATTGGCCTGCCGGCAAACACTTAAGAAGCGGCGTTGCCAGACGGGCAAGAAAAGCGCGATACCGCACATCATCCGGATTATTTTCGTGGGTTTTGTAATGTGCACGTTCCTTATCCGGCAAAGGAAGCTGGCGGGTGACCAGAAAAGTTGCTCTGCAGCGGCTGCAGCGTAGATAATCCTGCCCTTCGAACGATCCGAAATACCGGCTGGTGCCCGCCATACAGACCCTGCAAGGTAATGGTATGTTATGGTTTGGAACTCTCGTTTCAATGAGGCCTGTTGCGATGTCTGCAACCTTTCATGTGTCCTGTCGATTGGCATTGGCTGATTTAATTCGCATGGAATGCCCATAGTTCTGTTATATCGTTCAGAACTGTTTTTCAGGTATCCTGACCACTAATCCATCAAGTTCATCCGTTACTTTGATCTGGCAGGACAGACGGCTATTTTCAAGCACATTGAAAGCATAGTCCAGCATATCTTCCTCCATGCCGGACGGATTGCCCGTTCTGTCTTGCCAGTCATCGGCCACATAGACGTGACAGGTTGCGCAAGCACATGCTCCTCCACATTCCGCCTCAATACCCTCGATGAGATTGAGCTTGGCTGCCTCCATAACCGTGCTGCCGATTGTGGCCTCCACAGTCTTTTGTTCACCATCAGGCTGTATGTATGTTATTTTAGGCATACAAGGAAACTTTCTGTCTGTAATTATTGTATTTATCAGCATACCATTGCTTTGCAGGCTTGGCCAACGTGCAGCAACACATCTGGAACAGTAATATGCCACACAATTACTTAGTGGTCTGAATTACTCGGGGCTCCTGCGCAATATGTGCAATGATACATGCGATGGCCGCTGCTAACTTCGATGTATCAAATCGGCTGCATCTGTCTGCTGCCTGCTCGGCTTCTGCGGCACGCTGGGCCAGCACTGTCGCACCGACGGCCTGAGCTGCCCCTTTAAGGGCGTGCGTGACTTCCAGCCAAGCATTTATATCATTAAGTTCCCCCGCACGCTGAAGCTGTCCTATATATTGTGGAAGCTGTTCGGCAAAGAGCTGCAAAATCTCATGCTCTATCCGCTGGTCCCCAAGTGTATAACGATGTAAATGTTCATAATTGATAGGGGATGCAACGCAGACACGATCGTTCTGGCGCTGTTGCGAATTACGGCCGTCAGCTGCCATAAATGTGAATATTGACATGTTATTAACGACTTCTCCACTGATCTTGTCTCAGTGCCCCCCCTTTTTGATCGTGCCATGCAAAGCGTGAATAAGCTGTAAACGCCTGGTGGCCTGCATTGGTTACAGTATCGGCTCAGGATCACGTATCCCAGTACTGTAACCGATACAAAGTACAAGGTATCAGGGTTTATTTCGCAGTAACAACAAAATTATGTCCAGTTTTTAAGCATTTTGACAAGAAGTTACAAACGTCCTGATATCACCAATTTATTCCGGATATAAAAGGACAAAATTCGCCGTATTCCGCCTCAGCATGGAATATCTCAACAACCGCATGGATGACCTGGCTTGTGGAAATGCCGTTGTAACCAGTATACAATTTTAGCCTGGAATCGATTTTTTTGTGATATTAAGTGATTTCAAACGTATCATTGTGATACAGCGGCTTGAGTGAGAGTGATATGGATAATAAAGGTCAAGTCAAACGCGTCGGCACATCATTAGTCGACAGCATAAATCAAGCCGCAGCCAATAACCAAACCCAAACGAAAGGTCAGGCTCTGCCACCGCCTCTGCCGAATACTAAAGCAGCCAGCCAGTCACCTCAATCATCTTCCCTGCAAAGGGAATTGGAAAATCTGTTGTCCGAAGGCAGCGGAAAAACACAACCACCGCCTATTCCTCAACAGGTGCCGCCTCCCAAGCCGGGGCCTGCGCGCCGGGGTGCACCTCCCCCTCCTCCTCTGCCAAGCAGCCAGGAAGCTAAGAAGCCACAAATAGAAACGTTTGCAACCGATGAAACCGAAGTTCCGGCAGGCATTCGTCCCGATCCACGTCAGCAGCAGAACCTGCCTCTCAATGATGATACGCAGGAAGACCACCAGCGACGCACTGCAAGGCGCCGCCCGGCAGGACCGTCGAGGGAGCGGATTGCCGCCAACGATGACGCCCCCTCAATCGGCGGCCTGATTTACGCGCTCAATCAGCGGCCGTCGAAAAAACCCTTCAAATATGCCGCCTTTGCCAGCGCTGTGTGGTTAATTACTGCTGTTGGCTTTGCTTGGTCTCTGATGCATGAAAGTATCGACATCTCAGCCGGCTTAATGGGTCTTTTAACACATCCTGCCTTGCCGACTGCTCTTGCTACAATCTTCGGCCCAATCGTTTTGTTCTGGTGCCTGGCTCTCCTGATTTGGCGTTCGGAGGAACTGCATTTACGCTCTTCAGCCATGACAGAGGTTGCCGTACGTCTGGCCGAGCCTGATCGCATGGCAGAGCAGTCGGTTGCTTCTCTCGGCCAGGCTGTGCGGCGTCAGGTATCTTTCATGAACGATGCAGTCTCACGGGCTCTAGGACGCGCGGGGGAACTGGAAGCACTCGTTCATAATGAAGTCAATACACTAGAGCAATCTTATGAAGAGAACGAACGTAAAATTCGTGCCTTGATTAAGGAACTTGCCGGCGAACGCCATGCTCTGCAAAACACAGGCGATGGCTTCAAGGATACGCTCATGCAGCTGGGCTCCGAAGTCCCGCAATTGATCGAGAGCCTTAGTAAGCAACAACTGAAACTTGCTCAGATTATCGAGCACGCCGGCATGAACCTCTCACAACTTGAAAGTGCAATTGGCGGACAGGCGGAAAAACTTGAAACATCACTGGGTGAAAATACCGGCAGGTTACAATCTTTGCTTGAGGGTTATACATCAGAACTCGATGGTTCAATTGAGCAGATTGACAACAGACTGACGCAGTCAGTGGAAAAAATCGGTTCGCAACTTGGTTCATCGATCGGGCAGATTGAGACCCAACTCGGCGGCAAGATGCAACAATTCCAAGATCGGTTGGGGCAAACGGCGCAAGAGATCGACGGTACGTTGAATAACACATTCCAGACCGTCGATGAAACGCTGTCAAACCGCACTGAAACAATGCAGTTTATTCTGGAAGAATACGCGCGTGCCCTGGATATGACCTTGGCTAACCGTACAAATTTATTCGATGCACAATTGGTTGAACGCACTAAAGCCTTGGATGAAGCGTTCAGTGAACGCCTCCGCCTGTTCGACGAAGCAATTATGCGTTCGACATTATCACTCGACAAAACAGTGAACGAGAATGCCCACTCCCTGACGTATACGCTCGACCGGCACGTTGAAAATCTCAACGCAACGATGTCACAACAGACTTCCGAGCTCGACGAAAAACTGATGCGCGGCATCCAAAGCGTACGATCAACAAGTGAGAATATCTCCCGCCAGTCGATTAAAGCCATCGAAGGGTTGGCTAATCAATCGGAGATGCTGCGTCGCGTTTCAGAAGGCGTACTCGATCAGCTCAACAACGTGTCTGATAACTTTGAAAATCAAAGTAACACGATCATTCAATCCGCTGCCGCTCTTGAAGCTGCCAATCACCGTATCGACGCGATGCTTGCTAACCGCTCGGCAGAAATCAACTCAACACTCGACCAGTTGTCAGAGCGTACGGAAGAACTTGGTAATTCTTTTTCTTCCTACACACGTAATCTTGAAGGCTCAATGTCACAAGCGCAAGAGCATGCCAGAGCTCTCACACAAGATCTGACACGGCAAACCGAGGAACACGCCCAGGCAACGTTTAGTAAACTTCAACGCATGAAAGCCGACGCCTCACGAGAGGCCGATCAAGCACTTGCGGATCTGCACAACGAGTTTTCATCGGTATCGCATGAGGTTACAAACCGCCTGGTGGCGCTATCCGATCAATTTTCACAAGCCACCGGCGAAGTCCGCCAGCGTGCTGCAGTTGCCGCACAGCAACTGGAAGAGGAACAGGGCCGCCTCAAGCAGCAACTTGATCAGCTGCCACAAGCAACAGAAGAAAGTGCAGCGGCAATGCGCAAAGCGCTGCAGGACCAACTCAAAGCCCTCGATCAGCTTACAGAACTGGCCAACCGCACTAGCACTCAGTCAGCAGCTCCACCGCCAAACCCGAATATGCCTTTCTCACTGCAAGCAGAAGGGGCACCGCCGCGGCAACAAGTTTCACGTGAGCAGTCAAGACCGTTAACAACACTCACAAATACGCTGGCCCGCGAAATGAACGAGCGTTCACAGACACACTCTCATACGGCTGGGCAGGCTACGCCTAATCCACCGCAGTATAATCGGGGGGATTCGCCGTCTCAAAATCCTCATTCCGCACCTGCACCCCAAACACAGGGTAATGCCTACGCAAGTTCAAACTGGAGCTTTGGCGAGTTGTTATCCCGCGTACCGGAAGAGGAGCAGACAGCTAATCGTCAGGCGAGTGGCGCATCTGCTGCACCTCAGTCCACGTATACAAATCAGCCTAATGCCGATGCAGGGCTTGATATTACCTCTATCTCACGCGCGTTGGAAGCGAGCACCGCGGCTGCAATCTGGTCCCGCTTTCGCAGTGGACAACGCGGTTTTATGGTTCGCAGTATTTATCGTCCCGGATCGCGCCAACTGTTCGATGACATCGTCCATCGTTATCAAAATCAGCCGCAATTTCGCGCGAGCGTTGATCGTTTCGTTCACGGGTTTGAACAGACCCTGCGTGAAAGCGATCGGCGCGATCCAAGTGGCGATCTCACACAATCAAACATCACCGCTGAAGCCGGGCGGGCTTATTTACTTCTGGCCCATGCATCTCAGCGGCTTGTCTGAGGCACCGGCCCACCAGTCACGCTAATGGTTCTCAACCCACATGAGACACCCACATCCAGGCAGCGTGCTGCTGTTAACGAACCGGGCTCCTGCCTCAGCTTTTTGGCGTTGAGGCAGTAGCTGGCCATGGATGTGAAGCATTGCTGACTTTCTGAATGAACCGCTTTGCAATGTGGTTAATTTTTCCAGCCCACAACACCCGAGCGCTGTCTGCGTCCTGGAGCGAGCATATTCAGTCCCAGCTTTTGCGGTTAAAGCAATAAATGCCAAACAACGGCGCAACAGCTCGAAGCGCGGCCAAAAGTCATGAACCATAAAATGTTTTTGATCTCTCAACTGATGCCATGATCAACTTGGCGCACAAATGATCCGCTCATAGAATGCAGTATAAGCATAGCCCTCCAGCCCGCGATATGGTGCGGTGTGCGGGATCTGGTGTATGGTATTTATCTCTTATAATTCGTAAAATGGTTCATGTATGAACACAGACGTTGACACGATCGTCATTGGCGCGGGTGTTGTCGGACTGGCGATCGCACGGGCCTTGGCCCTCAAAGGCCGTGAGGTACTGGTCGCCGAACAGCACGATATGGTCGGCACGGAGACCAGTTCGCGTAACAGCGAGGTGATCCATGCCGGTATTTATTACCCGAAAGGCAGTCGCCGCGCCCGGCACTGCGTGCGTGGCAAACAGATGCTCTACCGCTTTTGCGCGGAAAACGGCGTTGCCGTCAGGTGCTGCGGTAAGCTGATCGTCGCGGCGGCAGAGAAGCAGGTCGCACGGCTGGACAGCATCAAGGCCACGGCAGCCGATAACGGCGTTGACGATCTGGTGCGCCTAACGCCTGAGGAGGTGCACGCCATTGAGCCGGCGGTGCGCTGTCTGGGCGCGCTGCTGTCGCCGTCAACCGGCATCGTCGACAGTCACGCCTTCATGCTGGCGCTGCAGGGCGAAGCGGAGGCCCACGGCGCCCAGGTTGCCTTGATGTCGCAGGTGAGCCGTCTCATGCGCCTGCAGAACGGTAGCTTTGGCGTTGAGCTTGCCGATGGTGGCACTGTGACCTGCAACCGGCTTGTCACATCCGCCGGCCTGCACGCTACGCGCCTTGCCGACACGCTCTCTTATCCGGGCAGCTATGTGCCGCCGCGCACCTATTACGCCAAAGGGCAATACTATGCGCTTTCCAGAACGTCACCGTTTGCGCGGCACATTTATCCGATGCCGGACGGCGCCTGGCTTGGCCTGCACGCTACGATCGACATCGCCGGACGCTGCAAATTTGGCCCCGACAGCGCCTGGATCGACACCCTTGATTACAGCTTTGATCCAGACAAGCTGACCAGCTTTCTCAGCTTTATCCGCGCCTACTATCCGGAGCTGGACGAGAACGATCTAAATCCCGACTACACCGGCATACGGCCAAAGTTGTATAAAGAAGGCGAGGCGGTGACGGATTTCGCAATCCACGGGCCTGACACGCATGGCCATGAAGGTCTCGTCATGCTGTTTGGCATCGAAAGCCCTGGCCTGACCGCCGCCATGTCAATTGCCGAAGAGGCAGCTGAGCTGCTCGGTTGAGCAAGCTAACGGCGGAAACCGAGCGGAAGCAATGCAACATATAAACCGCGATTACAAGACGGCTGGGATGGAATTGGATGTTTGCCAAAAGCCAACGCCTGAGACGTGATTGTGGCACAATGGAACCTCTTAGATCAGTTTAAATCCGAAATCCTGTCAACCTGATTACAGCATAAGTTAAAGATGTTGCAGTACAGCACAACTTAATGCACAAAGCTGTTGACGGTGAGGGATACAACCATGACAAACGGACTAGATAACGCGCGCGAACGTGTTGCGGCATGTGCTCAAACACGCTCGGAACAGCTGGATCTTAGCGGCCTCGGCATTAAAGAATTGCCCGATGAGCTTTGGAAGTTGAATTGGTTAAAGCAGCTGTATATAGCAAAGAACAGCATCGGCGAGGGCGGAGCCAGAGCCATCGCAAACGGTCTGCCCGCCCTCACGGTACTCAATGTAGCGAACAACCAAATTGGCGCGCCAGGTGCCGAAATCATTGCAACCCGCCTTACCGGCCTTACTACGCTTGATATATCGGGCAACTACATCGGTGAGAGCGGCGCCAAAGCCATTGCCAGCCGTCTCACCAGACTGACGGCACTCGACATTTCGGGCAACCGCATTGGTGATATAGGCGCCAAGGCCATCGCAAACGGCCTCAAAGAACTTACCGTGCTTTATATTTCGAATAATCGCATCAGCGATACGGGAGCGGAGGCCATAGCCAAGCGAAGCGGCCTCAATGCACTGAAAATCGAAAATAACAAGATCAGGAACACAGGTGCCCAGGCGATTGCCTCCGGCCTCACCAACCTCGTCACCCTCAAAATTGAAAACAATCGTATTCGCGACGAGGGTGCCCAGGCGATTGCCAAAAAACTCACCAAACTCGCCACGCTCAAAATCGGCAACAACCGCATTGGCTATGATGGAGCCAAGGCGATATTCGAAGCATTCGATACGCGCAGCGATCATGTGCACACTTTAACTCTGCGCAGAAACCCTGTTTCTTTCATGCCGAAGGAAGTTCTCGGTGGAAGCAACGCGAAGGCCCTGCTGGCGGCATACCGCCGTTATAAGCAAGCCGATCAATCCGGCGAACTTGTACCGTTGAACGATGCAAAAATTCTCATCGTTGGCGATGCAGAGGTCGGCAAAACATCGCTGGTCAACTTTCTGGTACACGACAAACCGCGCACGAAATCACAGACTAGAGCGCAACCACGAACAAAAGGTATCGACAGAACACCCTGGACGCCTGAAGGCACGGAAATCGCCGTTAACGTTTGGGATTTCGCCGGTCAGGAAATCACATTCGGCACACACCAATATTTCCTGACCGAGCGCAGTCTTTATATCTTAGTTCTGTCGGACCAAAAACGGCACGATCGCTCGATTTACCGCTGGCTGCCGCTCATCAAAGCCCGCGCTGACGACGCACCGGTGATCGTGGTCATCAATCAATGCGACAACGGTGAGCAGCATCTGATGCTGCAGTGGGATGAAATCCGACGTATACATCCCCAGGCAATTGCGCTGGTTCGCACATCTTGTGAGGATGACGACTGGGCTCGCGAGAGCATCAACCAATTGCGCACGCTGATCGTTGAGAAAATCGAAACACTTGCGATGCAGGACATCCGCTTTCCATCCAGCTGGGTTCGCATTAAGAACCGTCTTACCGGAGCGACAAGAAAAAAGTTTGTCCTGAAATATTCTGAATTTATAGATGAATGCGAGCGACCAGCTCATTTCAAAGAACCGCAAGGCCCCATTATTAATGATCAATATGAACAGCACCAGTTGCTGCGGGCACTACATAATCTTGGTGTTGTGATGGTCCCTGGTATCAGCCAGAGCAATCTCGAAAATACGCAAAAATTGCAGCTTCTTGATCCAAATTGGCTGGCCCAGGGGATTGACAGCATTCTCAACAGCCAGAAACTTCTTGAAAGAGATGGTATTTTCAACAAATTGGATCTCAGAGATTGGCTCGACTCAGACAAATATCCAAAACAGCACCATGAGAAAATTCTGGATTTGATGCTGGACGAAAGCATTGAGCTTGCCGTTCAGTTAAAAGAACCCAATCTCTACCTCGTACCGCAGGCGCTCCCTGCCAAAAATATTGATAGCGGCCACTCTTTTAGTGATCACGGCCTGAATTTTGCCTACATGTATGACCCGCTGCCCAACAATCTTCTGCCGCACTTCATTGTCAGGTCATTTCAATATTCAAAAGATGCAACACAACGCTCGCGTTACGGCGTATTACTGGATATCGAAGGGTGTCCCGTGCATGTGGCCGTCAACATAGGCCGCAATATACTCACAATCCGTGTTGGCGGTGATAAAGATAAGCGCCCCGATGTTCTGGTGACTGTCAGGAAAATTCTCTCACAGGTGAACCACATACTTGGCTTGGATCCCAAGGCACACGTGCCATTAACAGACGATCCAGATACGCTTGTGTCTTATGAACACCTAAGGCGTCTGAATGCAATAAATGACATGTACAAGACAACCTATTTTTTTGGTCGCAAGACTGCCGAAAGCATTACAATGTCAAGGATCTTTTGCGTGGAATTATAGATGACCAACCAATAACATGGCAAATCACGGAAGCGAAAGCAGACAACGATAAACAGCTGAATGAGCAGCCTACCAAGGCTTCCCCTCTCAATGATAAGGCACCGGTTCCCACCCCCCCACCTCCAGAAAAAACTCGTAAAGGCAATTACCTCCATTTTGCTTTAAGTTTTATGGCTGGCATTTTAATTGGTATAGCTGCCACCGCAAAGGGAATACTCTTCTGGATAAACTAACCTGCTTTATAAGAGATGGGATACAGGAACTTTTCTGTGCGTAGAATTATTTCATACTGATGATGGTCAAACGTATTGACGATTGTTTCTACCGGGAGGGGCGCGAAAGCGCGCTTCTTTCGCACGATTGCGCCATTGCCCAGTTCAAGGCTCGCGTGGCGCCGCTCACGGCCAGCATTTCACTCGGCCTGACGGCTGCGCAGGGACGGATTTGCGCCGAAGATGTGGTTGCTCCTCGCCAGGTTCCCGGCCACGCGAATGCAGCCGTCGATGGCTATGCCTTTGCCTCAGGCAGTCTCCAGCCGGAAGGTCCAGGCAAACTCAAAATCGTCGCGCGGGTCACCGCAGGCCTGCCGATTGATCGTGAAATCAAGGCCGGCGAAGCCGTTCGCATTTTCACCGGCGCCGTTCTGCCAGACGGATGCGATACGATCATCATGCAGGAAGCCTGTGAAGTGCTGGATGCCGATATGCCCGCGGCATTTAACCCAACCGGCTTTGTGCGTATCGCGGCGGGCGTTGCGAAAGGGGCCAATATCCGTAGCGCTGGGGAGGATATCGGCAAAGGTGCAAAACTCCTCAAAACTGGTGATGTGATCCGGCCGCAGGATATCGCGGCTTTGGCGTCCGTCGGTCTTGCTCACGTCACTTGTTTTGTACCGCCACGTGTTGCAATTATCTCAAGCGGCAAGGAAATCGTTCGCGCCGGCGCAACATCCAGCCTTGCGCACGGCCAAGTCTACGACACCAATGCACCGATGCTGCTGGCACTCGCCGCAACCGCGGGGGCAACGGCGACGGATTTCGGTGTTCTGGCGGACCATCCAGAAACTATTGCAGACACTTTACGAGATGCTGCCGGAAGTTTCGATCTTATCCTCACCTCCGGCGGCGCAGGCCATGGCGAAGAAGATCATATCGCCAGAGCCATTCGTACGTGCGGGACATGCTATTTCCGCCATATTGCCATCAAACCGGGCAAACCACTGTTGTTCGCACGGATTGGCACGGCACTGATTATCGGCCTGCCGGGTAATCCCGTTGCCGCGTTTGTCTGTTTCGTGATGTACGTTCGCCCGCTCATCCGCCGGCTTGGTGGCGCCCCATGGATGGAACCGCGGCGCTTTCCGCTGCCAGCCGCCTTCGATGCGGCAAGGCGCAAAACCGGGCGGCGTGAATTCTGGCGCGGCTTTATCCGTGAGGAAGCAGGCACGCTCGTTGTCGAAAAATTTGTTCACGACGGTTCCGGCCTGATTTCCAGCTTGCGCGCCGCTGACGGTCTGATCGATATTCATGAAAATGTCTCATCGGTCAGGAAAGGCGATATCGTCAATTTTATTCCGTTTTCTGAATTTGGTCTTGCGTGATGTGATTTGAGCTAAATCCAAGACGTAACGGCGCCATAAAATCGGTCTAAGAAATCTCGCATATTACTAGTGGTCTGTATCACTTAAAATGTCGTCCTAACCCAACATTTTAAGTGATACAGACCACTAGGCCGTGTCGTCAATTAGCACACGAGGGCCCTAAAAAGCAGATGCTGACCCTTTTAAAATCATTGACACGAGTGATTGAATTCCTACTCAGTGTGCCAATATGGCTGATACGGACCTTGACCGTAGGCATTGCATTCAATCCGAGACTGGGGCCACTTCGCTATGTGGCCTCAGCCATCCTGCTTTATGTCCTGTTAGCCATGGCGCTGGTGTACGTTATTGCACCGATCCGCGGCTTAATCGGTGCTCAGTATCAATCAGCCCAACTCAGATACGCTGCTGAACGCTGGATCGCGACAGCAATTTACGACAGCGAACGCAATTTTGTCGGCACGTTCGACCCGCGCCTCGATAGCCAGCGCGATATAAATTACACAGGCCGGGCAATCGAGTTAGACGGCTATGTCGCGAACCCGGATCATAAATCGATACCAGTCCGTGTTGTGCCGGAGTTTTACTGGCAATGCCTGACTTATCATGAGGATCGCTACCTGGGAGGAATATTCAATCCTTTTGGCATAGACTTGCTCGGAGTTTTGAAAATTCCCTATTCCACCATGATCCGCAGCGTTAAAGAACGCCGAATCGCTTTTGGCGTCGGCGGCTCGACATTGCCAATGCAATTGGCGCGTGTGATTTACAAGACACCGCCGCTGGCTAACGAAAGCACATGGGAAAAAATTGGCCGCAAGCTGTCGGAATGGTGGATGGCGCCGGTCATCTATTTTGAACTGACACGGGGCGGAGACAACACTCCTCTCAAGCAGTGGGCCGCCAATCACCTGTGGCTGGCGCAACGGACCGGTGGCGCGCCACTGCACGGTGTAGAAGTGACCAGCCGCATCGTGTTTGGCAAAGAAGCCAAAGACCTCTCGATCGCCGAGCAGTTTGTCATGGCGTCAGCCGTGAACAGGCCGATTATCCTGCTTGAAGGAAGCGAACGGTTAAATGCCGTGCGCCAGTCCCGCTGGCGTTATCTCCTGGAAGTCCGCGCCACACGATGCGCAAGTGCACTTTTATCTGATGAGCAACAAAAGGACGTGCTGTTTGAACTTGTTAATCTTGCTAATGGGCCACCAGACCCGGTGGTCAAGCCCGCACTTGAAGCAGCCATTGAAACGAATGCCCCGGAATTTCTGGAACGGGCACGCGCAAACCCGCGCATTCGTGCCAATGTACTGCTCCCGTCAGCGCGCCTCGGCCTGCGAGAGGAAATGAAGCAGGCTTTCGGTTTTGATTGGCGCAATTCGGTACGCAGCATTACGACAACGCTCACGCCTAAAGAAAACCTGGAACTGCGTGCACAACTGACACAAGAGTTAGCTCTGCTGCATGAAAAGTGGAAGAACCGTCTGTCGCCCGGCCACGCTCTCAATCCGAATCTGCTGCAGAATGGCGGGGTTATAATGCCAGACATCGTCGTCGTCGCGGCAGATGGTAATGGGCGTATTATCCGATATTTCGAAAATTCGGAACTGGCGCCCTACTTCGGTTCGGCAAACGCCCGCGATCCTCAAACAGGTCAGTACAACAGCCGGTTAGAAGGCCGGCAAATCGCATCCATTGGCAAGATGATCAGCGCCATTGCTATCGCAAATCAGGCAAAGGATACGATCAACACGTTATACATTGACAGCGCCGCGCCCTCGCGCGGACTGGAGAGCTGCCGGCGTAATGGTACGCTGCGCCGGGGCCGTAAAGCACTCGTCGTATTCGCCTGCTCTTTAAACCGGCCTTTGGAGTGGCGCACAGCGCAAATTCCCAGCGCCGACTTGATGAGCATTACCGAAACATTGGGCTTCAACATGCCGCCCACACCCGACCCACTGCTCGCAACACCGCCTTCAACTGCCATTGTTCGCGGTTTGATTACGGGGTCACCGCGGCGTGTACATCATATGGCCGGAATAATTTTAGCGGCGCTTACCGGCAATATTAACAAGCCCGTACAACCGCCAACTCTAGTGCAGAATTATGAATTTACGACAGATGAGGCGCGTCAACAGTTTGAGGAACTGCCCAAACAGACGGTGCGGCCGGCAGACATCATGCGCGCCAAAGGTCTTGCTACGATCCGTTCCTTTTTGCGGGCCCCCTTCTGTTACAGCCATAATCGCCGTCATTACGGCACATTGCGTGATCTCAAAGATTGGTGCGCCGCCCGTCGCAAGGGGGTGGATCTGCATTTTGCCAAGACTGGAACCGCCGTTACAGAAGATCCGGATGCAACGACCGACACATGGGCGGCAGGTGGCATAAAGTTCACAAACGGTGCACACTATACCTATGTCGTGGTTGTGGGGACCGGCTCCGCCACGCAACCCTTTGCCCGCAATCTCCATTCCAGCCAGCTGGTCCAACCACTCTTGCGTATTCTGTTGAGTGATCTTGAAGAACATGCCCTGCAAAATCCGCCAGCTGTTCTCGCAGAGCGCCTTGAAGAGCAGCGCTCGCCTGCCACGCAGCAATCCAAGCGCCGGTTTTCCATTCGCGATATTATTGAACGCAATTTATTCGATAGCCCATAATGATGCCCGACCTTCTCAACAGGCTTACTGGACGTAAGCCCATAACGTTGGGACAATATAAAGTTGGCACAGCAATCCGACGTATCGGGAGACTACAGTGAGTGAAAAGCAAGATCTTATTCTGGTTCCAGGACTACTTTGTTCGGACATGCTGTTTTCTGAGCAAATGAGCGGACTTCGCGATGTCGCAAATATCCGGATCGGTCGTGTTATCAAGCACGATAGTCTGGCCGGCATGGCAGCTGCAATCCTGCGCACAGCCCCCCCAGAATTTGCGCTTGCCGGCTTGTCGCTCGGCGGTTACGTCGCCTTCGAGATTATGCGTCAAGCGCCTGAACGGATCAGCAGGCTGGCGCTGCTTAACACCAACGCACGTGCAGATCGCCTGGAGCAAATTAAGTTCCGGCAGATGCTGATCGCAATGGCCAATACCATGGGGCCGCGTAGCGTACAGGCTGCAGCGCTGCCGATGCTGATTCATCCAAGCCGGCTTACGGATCGTCCGCTTGTCGACCGTATCCTCAACATGGCGGACGCCATCGGCCGTGCAGCGTTCGTCCGTCAGCAACAGGCAATTATCGACCGGCATGACAATCGCTCTTTCCTCACCGCGATCGCATGCCCAACCGTGATCATCGTTGGTGAACAGGATATTATGACACCGGTGAAAGTCGCACGGGAAATGCAAGATGGTATCGGGGAAAGCATCCTCGAAGTCATTCCTGCGTGTGGGCATCTATCGACGATGGAGCGCCCGCATGAAGTTAATGCAATCCTACGGCAATGGCTTGCGTCCTAAAATATCCAGCCGCCGCATATTGTGAATGACCGGATCAGCTGTTATATGCTAGCGGTCTGTATCACTTAAAATGTTGGGTTAACCTGACATTTTAAGTGATACAGACCGCTAGCAAAGCGCAATATGGTGGGATACGCACACTAGCCAAGCCTGAAAAATACCGCTATAGTTTTAAATTGATTTTTTGCAACAGCGTTTGCCTCACAAAGTTGGCAATGTCAGATTTGCGCTTCAGAGCATAAAAATCAACACCTTAGAAATTATCCGTCGCGTCTACGCAGTGACTTCACAACTTTTTAGAACTGCGGAATAAAGAAGAAAGTCATAACAATGGCCGTTCCAAAGCGCAAAGTAACTCCCATGAAGCGCGGTTTTCGCCGCTCCGCCGATGCGTTAAAGCGCCCCACTTACATCGAAGATAAAGACAGCGGTGAGCACCGCCGCCCGCACCACATAGACCTGAAGACGGGCATGTATCGGGGGCGCCAAATTCTCGAAGCAAAAGACGACTAATCGGAATTTTTACCCTCCTGCAACGGTCATTTTGCAACACTGCCACAATCTTCGTTTAAGACTTACAGATGTGTGTCGAAAACCCGAATATCTGGAGGTGGAATAATGTCAATACGCGCGATACCGCTACTTTTTTTCGTATTTTTGCTCTATAACGTCGTTGTGCTCCTTTTCGGTGGTGACAACCCAGGCGCTTTTCTTAGAGAGCCTCGTTTTCCGCTGCCTGTAATAAACGGACAGTGGTCGATGAGCATTGGAGATATCATCGTTCTTATATTGTTGGTTCTATTGTTTTTAGAACTACTGAAGGCAACTTACACATCCAGCACATCGCTGCTTGATCACGGCTTATCCATGATTGTATTCGTTGTCTGCCTCGTCGAGTTTTTAATGGTGAGCGAGGCTCAAACATCGGTATTTTTCTTCATCGTCATAGCAACGTTCATTGACGTGATTGCAGGCTACACGATTGGTATCAGACTTGCCCGCCGTGATATTAATTTTGAAGGGGAAATTTAACCCCCTACTGTGCGTGCTAAATTTTAAGGTATGACACGTGACATACGAACAGCATACCTTAATCTGACTTTGCAGCAAAACAGCAGGCACTTCTGAATTATATTCAGAAGTGCCTCATTTGTTATGAGAATGCTTATTGCGATTGTGAAATTTTCTCGATCTTCTCCTGCATAATCGCAAGTTGCGCCCTCAATTCATCAATTTCAGATATTTTATCCTGACGTATTGTCGGGCTTGCAGATTGCTTGCAGGCGTCATTCCCGGAAGCTTCTGTCGTTTGCGCCCTGCTTGCGCTTGTATCCTGTTCATTGTTCTTTGGATGCTTATCAAAATGTGCAGACTGTGCGTATTTAGCATGATTGTCCTGCTCTTGCGGTGCACCTTCCTGTTCGGCGTCTGCATGCGGAGCCCATAGTGCAAATGCGTTTTCAAAAATCTCCATATTCTTACGCGCCTGTTCCTGATAGATTTCAAACGCATTAGGGCCCCAATTGCGCAGTTGCGTCCGATAGCGCTCCTGTTCCTTGGCCAGGGCTGCCATCGACATCTGCAGATAACCAGGCACCATCTTGCCAACTGCATCATCGTAATAGCAAATGAGCTGGCGCAGGAATGGAACTGGCAGCAGCGTTGGCCCGTCCGCCTTGCTTTCCTGCTCGACGATGATCTGCGTCAGAACAGAGTGGGTTAAATCACTGCCGGTCTTCGCATCCCGGACTACAAAATCCCGGTCCTCCCGCACCATTCTCGCGAGATCCTCAAGGGTGACATAAACACTGGCCTCTGTATCGTACAGGCGGCGATTGGCGTACTTTTTTATGACAATCCGTTCCGAACCTGCGGAGGAGTGGCGATCCTTGGCTTCCTTCATAACCCGCTTTCGTTCTTGGTTGAACAAGGGGTCCGCATCACGGCCCCGCTATGGGGTCCCACAAAAATAAACGCGTCAATTTTAGTGAGAAATAACCTGTGATATGCGGCTTTGGACCGAAAAACTGAAGCGTTTATTTTGGTGAGCGCCCACAGCCGTGAAATACTAACGCCAAAACGGGCCACAAACCAGCTGTTTTGTAACCGGCGGCTGGCGTTTTGCCGAAAACAATTTATTCCCAGACGCACAATTGTGTTTTGTTTGCAGGTTGCACGCGGTAAAAGTCAACAGCCCTGAACGCAAGACGTTAATCATTGATATCAATCATCGATATCGATTATCGGAAAACAACACGCAGTCGTCGTCATCTTGAGTAATCCTACAGCCTTGGATTGTAAATCACGGAGAACAGACATGAGCCAGACAGAAACCATTGTCATTGCGAGTGCGGCGCGCACGCCTGTTGGATCGTTCAACGGTGTATTTGCAAGCCTTCCCGCCCATGAACTGGGCTCAACCGCGATCAAGGCGGCATTGGAGCGCGCCAAAGTCGAGGCCGGTGACGTCTGCGAAGTTGTCATGGGGCAGATCCTGACAGCCGGCATGGGCCAGAACCCTGCCCGGCAGGCATCGCTTGCAGCCGGCATACCGGTGGAAGCCCCGGCCTGGGGCATGAACCAGCTATGCGGTTCCGGTCTGCGCGCCGTCGCCCTTGGCGCCCAGCAAATTATCGATGGCTCTTCCAGAATTGTGGTTGCCGGCGGTCAGGAAAGCATGAGCATGGCGCCTCACGTTGCCACCATGCGCGCGGGCACTAAAATGGGCGATATAAAGTTGATCGACTCGATGCTCAAGGACGGATTGATGGATGCATTCTATGGTTATCATATGGGCACCACCGCAGAGAACGTCGCACGGGAATGGCAGATTACCCGCGAGGAGCAGGATGCCTTCGCCGCCGCCTCGCAGAACAAGGCCGAAGCAGCGCGCCGCGATGGGAAATTCAAGGATGAGATTGCGCCGGTCACCGTTAAGACACGCAAGGGCGATGTCGTGGTTGACAGCGATGAGTACATCAAGGAGGGCGTCACAGTTGAAATGCTCGCCAAACTTCGCCCCGCCTTCGACCGTGAGGCAGGCACCGTCACTGCTGGCAACGCCTCGGGCATTAATGACGGCGCTGCGGTTGTTGTGCTGATGACGGCGGCCGAGGCCGAAAAGCGCGGCATTACGCCGATGGCGCGTATTGTTTCCTGGAGCCACGCCGGGCTCGACCCATCGATCATGGGAACGGGCCCCATTCCGGCCTCGAAAAAGGCCTTGGAACGGGCCGGCTGGAGCGTTGACGACCTTGACCTGGTGGAAGCCAACGAAGCCTTTGCGGCGCAGGCCTGCGCAGTCAACAAGGGCCTCGGCTGGAATACCGACAACGTCAACCTCAACGGCGGCGCCATCGCCATCGGCCATCCGATCGGCGCCTCCGGCGCGCGCGTACTCAATACACTGCTTTTTGAAATGCAACGCCGCGATGCCAAAAAGGGCCTCGCCACACTCTGCGTCGGCGGCGGCATGGGCGTCGCCATGTGCGTCGCACGCGATTAAGGTGCACCGCACGAGCTTATTATCTACACAGCTGCAGGCGCCTTGCGAGCCTGGGCAAGCCTGGGATGGAACGGCGGTGGCCGTTTCATCCCGGAGCTGGCGCTGCCCGTCGCCGACCAGAATGTCATATCCATACCTGTACTGCAGGCCGATAAAGCCATCTCATAAATGGTAAATTATGAAACAATTTACATGCTCCACAAGCAAAAACGTCACCGTGTGTAGGAAGTGCTTAATGAAACTGTAGTTTTGCGTTGTGGTATTAATATTCTGGATGCCAAGGTGTGCTTTCGTCTTTTATGGGATACAAACCCCGACCTGATTACACCGATGTCTCCGCCACTGTTGTTCTACCC
>CAWUIN010000043.1:0-21895 GCA_963922535.1 uncultured Hyphomicrobiaceae bacterium
CCATTCTCAACAGAACATTGAGATTGGCGATCGGAAAGTAGAAAATTGATCAAACGCCCAGGATCAAACGCCGAGTACGTCATGTCGTGGTGATCTAAAGGCTGATCTTTCAATAAAGCGAATGTGACTATAACGTGTTGAGGGAACCTGCTACCCGATACAGACCACTAGCCAGGCAACAGACAAGCGAATAAAGGATAATCTGGTGAACATGGAGTTCCGGAAACTCAGCTCTCTCGGCGCGCCCGGAAAATTTCAAGATCCGACCTGGACGGCCGATGGCAAACGCCGCGCGGAGATTTCTCTTGATCGTCTGGATATGCTTTGGATTAATACTGGTACACTTTGCAATATCGCGTGTGTGAACTGCTACATCGCATCGAGCCCAACCAACGACCAGCTGGTTTATATTTCAACCGCAGAAGTTACAGAATTACTGGATGAAATTCCGGCACTCGCGTTGCCCACCCGCGAGATTGGCTTCACCGGCGGTGAACCATTCCTAAACCCAGACATGTTGGTCATTCTGCGTGAAACGCTTATGCGTGGTTTCAACGTTCTTGTGCTGACAAACGCGATGCAGCCAATGCAACGTCCGCGCATCAAGGATGGTCTGCTGGAGTTGCAAAAGGAATTTCATGAGCAGTTGACGCTACGTGTCAGTCTTGATCACTACGCTCAGGCCTTGCACGAAAGAGAACGTGGCCCTGGGACATGGGCCAGTGCTGTTGATGGTCTCAACTGGCTTTCAGTAAACGGTTTTAAGATTGCCATTGCAGGACGTACCTGTTGGGGCGAGCAAGAGTTGCTATCGCGCAAAGGCTACGCAGAGCTTATTGAGCAGCATGGTTGGGCACTGGATTCGCGCGATACCACGCAGCTTATGTTGCTGCCGGAAATGGACGGCAGTCATGATGTCTCAGAGATCAGCACAGCTTGCTGGGATATCCTAGCTAAAAGTCCGTCGGATCAGATGTGTGCTTCCAGCCGTATGGTCGTCAAGCGCAAAGGGGCCGAAAAGCCCACGATCGTGCCATGCACCCTGCTGCCTTACGCATCTGAGTTTGACATGGGCGTAACACTCGCAGAGGCGTTTGCCGCCGATGGCGGTATGTTTTCCAACGGTGCCGTGAAACTCTGCCATCCACATTGTGCAAAATTCTGCGTTCTGGGAGGCGGCAGTTGCTCGTGATTTTTTAAGAGCATGGCGCCGGTTGGCGCACAAGAGCCGGCAGAATTAAATCTGGAATTTCCACCGGCTTTACATGCGAAACCTCATCGGATTGCAGGAGCATGCACCCCCGTGGGATCGGTTGGTTCGTGCCGGTTTACTAAGCTTCTGCAGGCTTCGGCTTGTAGCGCATTAAGCTGTTATTACGATAACGGAGCATAATCTCATCAAGCGTTGCGTTGATGACCAGCTGTGACGTGCTTGAGTTTGGCGCGCCCTCAAGACGATAGGAGCTGTCTTTACGGCGCGAATAAGCTCGCGTTCCTGTTCCGAAGCTGACGATCACACGCCGGCCGCAGGCCTGGACTCCAACGATTTGAACTTTGTCATAACGGGGATGCGCTGCGGCGATGGCAACCTCGCCCCTCTGCAATGGTGCAGAGGAGGCAAGCACTGCCATTTTAGCAGGTGCGCCGCCTTTAAGTCGCGGGAGGGCAGCAGGCAATGGCTTGAATGAACTGTTGGCAGACTTGAAGCAAGCCATCGTTCGATCGAGAAGCAGTTGGGCAGGGCTTTTGTCTGGTGCGCCATCCAGGCGGTAGGTCCCATCCCTGCGGCATGAATAAGCCCGTGTCATGCTGCCTGCACGCACTATGATGCGACGACCACCGGCCTGAACACGTACAATTGTGGCCTTGTCACAGCGAGGGTGTGCGATAGCTACGGATTGGTCGCCAGCTTTTGCTAATGTTTTCGCTTCATTGTCCACCACTGGCGTGAGCAGCATCGGAGAAATTCCTGCTTCTATAACAGACGATGATACGCTTGGCTCCACTTTCGGCGGTGAATATTTTTTGCCAAAGGTCGAGGCGACAGGTGCTGTTGGTGGTGCATCCGGTGCCTGGGTTGTGGCCGGTGACGAAAATGAGTTTTTTTCAGGTTTTAATTCGGTAATTTTTTCATCGGCGATCAGATAGGCGTGGCCGTTGTGGCGGCCGCCAGCCTGCGCATCAACACTATTAACCTCGTCGTTGTGCGCAGAAGCGGTGGTCGCACCTAATGGAGTAACCTCAGAATATTCCGGAGATGTTTGCGGGGTCCAGTCAGAAAAATTGTCTGCAGTAAGCGGTTCTGGAGGCTGGGCGGTCTCTTGAGGTATGCTTTCAATTTCAGGAGTTGCACCAGGGGCCGTGACTGGTGGGACAACCGCTGGTTCTTGCGGTGGGAAGGCCGTTGGCGCCGGTGGTTCGCTCGATCTGGCATGTGCTTGTTCGGCAGGCACAGTGGTGTGGACAGGATCAGCCTGCGTTACCGGGCCAGGGACATCCTCTTTTTTCTTGTTGCGGATTTGCTCTGCAGCAGCCCTTTTACGTCCGAAGAGCCAATCTAGCATATTTCCCTCGCTTTTACACTAAACAGTTTGCTGACATTATTAACCATGTAACATCACGCTGCTTAAAATTAAGAAATTTTATGCCGCATTGTAAAAACATAGAATTCACTGTAGCGTATTTTGTGATTATGTGCAGTATTTTTATAATCAATAATCATACATGTTACCTATTTTTTACTCTATTTTGAGTTTTTTATCGAATTTGTATTGGCGGTAGAGAATTCACTGTGTTCCGCACTGATTTCGCCAAACCGTCTCTCGCGTGCTAATTGACGAGGTGGCCTAAGTGAGGCAGCCCGTTATGGTGCCCAGCGCAAAAAATTTTCAAGAAGCCGCAGCCCAAGCCGCTGGCTTTTTTCCGGATGGAATTGCGTGCCAGCCATATTGTCATGGCAGACCATGGCAGTCACTGTGCCGCCATAATCGGCTTCGGCGCATACGAGACTGCGGTTCTTCGGTTGCATGTGAAACGAGTGGACAAAATAAGCGTGCAGACCGTCTGGGCCTAAAGTGATACCTTTCAGCAAACTGTGATCGCAGCATTTGTTAAGCGTATTCCAGCCCATATGCGGAATTTTAAGGGTTGCATTTGTCGGTACGATGGCGCTCACATCGCCATCAATCCAGCCAAGCCCGGGAGTTTCTCCAAATTCATGCCCGCGCATCGCCATAAGTTGCATGCCGACACAAATGCCGAAGAAAGCCCGTCCTTTTTCAATAACAGCTTCATTGAGGGCTTCGATCATGCCTGGTACAGCGGCAAGGCCTGCTTTGCAGTCCGCAAAAGCTCCAACACCCGGCAGAACGATACGATCGGCACGTGCAACTTTGCCAGCGTCGGCTGTCACTTCGACCACGACATCAATGCCGCCATCATTAGCGGCACGCTGCACGGCCTTGCGCGCTGAGTGCAGATTGCCTGAGCCGTAATCGATGATTACGACACGCTGCATTAATTTCTCCAGTTAAAGAGGTTATACCTGCGTTTACTTTTCGTTGCTCTGCCGTCGTCTGTTGGCGGGGGAAATTTCGTTGAGTCTTCAAGACTGCCGGGCAGAGAAGGTGGCATCGAACTTTTATTGCGGAATTCAGGTATGGTTGGCAGCCAGCTGTCAAAAAAGCGGCGCTCACATTCCTCGCTGCTTGGCCCTGTGACGTGGGCAATCTGGCGCCATGAGCGACGCTCAAGCGTCCACCGCATTAAAGAATCGGATTCAAAACCAACGATGATATTGAGTGCAAGCAAGGTATAATTCAGACAATAGTCGGCGATTTCCAGGATGCCAAATATAATTATAAGACCAAATACACTTGCCAGATATCCTGCGAGCACCAGCCAGAGACGATTGACGATCATCCATACAGGCGGTGCGAGAGCGGCAAAAAGCGAAAAGCCGTCTTTGATGAAAACCAATTCCTCCGCACGGTCATCTTTCATGACGGCAGGAGAAGGTTTCTCGTGGATGGTATATGCTCTGATGCCCGAAGCCCGGAAAAATAGCATCTTTAGCCCTGTAGCGATCCCTTGGTGGATGGAATACGATTCGCTTGGCGCGGATCAATACTTACTGCCATCTTTAATGTACGTGCCAGCGCTTTGAAACATGTTTCTGCGATATGGTGATTATTTTCACCATAAAGCCTGGCAATATGCAAGGTAATGCCTGCATTTTGCGCAAAGGCTTGAAACCATTCGCGGAACAATTCGGTATCCATACCGCCGATTTTGTCGCGGGTAAAGGTAACGTTCCATATCAGATATGGTCTCCCGGACACATCGATGGCACAACGGGTGAGCGTTTCGTCCATGGCCAGGTGACAGTCGGCATAGCGGGTGATCCCCGTGCGATCACCGAGCGCTTGCGCCAGCGCCTGGCCAAGCACGATGCCGGTGTCTTCCACCGTGTGATGAAAATCGATGTGCAGATCGCCCTCGGCGCGTAACTTTATATCGATCAGTGAATGGCGTGAAAGCTGCTCTAACATATGATCGAGAAAACCCACGCCTGTAGAGATGTCGTAGTCTCCGGTACCATCAAGGTTCAGCAGTGCCTCAATGGAAGTTTCCTTGGTTACGCGCTTGATCGTTGCCGAGCGGGTCAAATTTATGAACTCCCCTTTACGACTTTCTGCCCCAATAGTCTGTCTCAATGCTTTGCAGTGAAATATCTGGATTTACTGATTTTTGAAACGGTTTGCGCCGCTTAAGGTGACCCGTTAGAATAAACACTTTAATTTCCATATCAAGTGGCCTGCGATATGCTGCATCGGATCAGAAAATCAAAGCGTTTGTGTGAATGGGCGCCCTTAACAGGTTGCAATACGTTCGTAAAGCTGCTGCATGTAACGATCTGCTCCCTCTTGTTTTTCATATACAGCAAACCGAAATGAATAACTATGCCAATATATTCAAGTTCCATATCAGCTCCTGCGTCTGCTGAAAACTTCAACGCATGGCACGCAACGACAATACTGACCGTACGTAGGAAGGGGCGCGTCGTCATTGCCGGTGACGGTCAGGTCAGCCTCGGCCAGACGGTCATCAAGGCAAACGCGCGCAAGGTGCGCTCTCTTGGGTGTGGGGATGTCATCGGCGGATTTGCCGGCGCAACAGCAGATGCATTCGCGCTCTTTGAGCGCTTGGAAGCCAAGATCGAGCAGTATCCGGGACAGCTGGCCCGTGCCGCGGTGGAACTTACCAAAGAGTGGCGGACAGACAGATATCTGCGCCGGTTGGAGGCCATGATGCTTGTGGCTGATGCCGGGACCACGCTTGTGCTCACGGGAACGGGCGATGTGTTAGAGCCGGAAAACGATGTCATGGGAATAGGTTCTGGCGGCATGTACGCCCTGGCGGCAGCGCGCGGGCTGATGGAGACAGATTTTGACGCCGAAACGATTGCCCGTAACGCGATGCGCATTGCCGCAGAGATATGCGTCTATACCAACGCTAATCTGGTCATCGAAAGCCTGCAAAGCACAAAAGTGGAGCAGTGAACGAAAGCATGCGTTTATTTGGCAGAACAACCCTCGACTTTTCACTTATAGATTCAGTTATACGTTAAGGATGGCATGAGTAATTTTTCACCTCGCGAAATCGTTTCAGAACTTGATCGTTATATCATTGGCCAACAGCCGGCAAAACGTGCCGTTGCCATTGCGCTGAGAAACCGCTGGCGGCGCCAGCAGCTTCAAGGCCCCATGAAAGATGAGGTCCTGCCCAAGAATATCCTGATGATTGGGCCCACTGGCGTTGGTAAGACCGAGATTTCACGCCGCCTTGCAAAGCTTGCCGGTGCGCCGTTTCTTAAACTGGAAGCAACCAAGTTTACCGAGGTCGGCTATGTCGGGCGCGATGTTGAAAGCATTGTGCGCGACCTTGTCGAAGTCGGGATCGGATTGGTGCGCGAACGCAAGCGCGATGAAGTACGCGCGCGCGCTGAGCAGGCTGCGGAGGAACGGGTCCTCGACGCCGTCGTTGGTGAGAATGCACAGTCTGTCACGCGTGAAAGTTTCCGCAAAAAACTGCGCGCCAATGAATTGAACGATCACGAAATCGAGATCCAGGTTGTTGATAGCGGCGGCATGCCAATGTTCGAGATTCCAGGCCAGCCGGGTGCTTCCATGGGCATGATCAACGTTGGTGATATGTTGGGTAAAGCTTTCGGCAAACGAAAGAAAAGCCGCCGCGTCACAGTTGCCGAAAGCTACCCGATCCTGGTTGCTGAAGAAAGCGACAAGCTGCTGGATGACGAGCGTATTGTATCCGAGGCCATTGCAGCGGTAGAAAATGATGGCATCGTATTCCTCGATGAGATTGACAAGATCTGCCGTGCGACCGGCGAGGGAGGCCGGGTGAGCGGTGATGTGAGCAGGGAGGGCGTGCAGCGCGATCTTTTGCCTCTTATTGAAGGCACCACCGTTGCCACTAAGCATGGGCCGGTCAAGACCGATCACATTCTTTTCATTGCATCGGGAGCGTTCCACGTTGCCAAACCATCGGATCTGCTGCCGGAGCTGCAGGGCCGTCTACCGATTCGGGTTGAGTTAAGCGCGCTGACCCGTGAAGATTTTCGCCGCATTCTGACCGAACCTGAAGTGAGCCTGATCAAACAGTATATCGCGCTTATGGCAACAGAAGGTGTTACGTTGGCTTTTACCGAAGACGCAATCGATGCATTCGCGGACGTGGCGGTCCAGGTTAATGCCAGCGTTGAAAATATCGGTGCGCGTCGCCTGCAAACCGTTATGGAGCGCGTGCTTGACGATATTTCTTTCGAAGCCTGCGATCGCTCAGGACAAACCTATGAGATTGATGCCGCCTACGTGCACCAACAGGTTGGAGAGCTGGCAAAGGATGCTGATTTGTCGAAGTTTATTTTGTAAACGCCTGTAATCGTATCGGGCATACTTTAACGAGCTTTTTCTGGTGGTGTGTTTTCTGACACACCTTGAGAACTATCCACAAGCGCGGGTCGGCAGTATTATCATACATATTATCATACATTCTGATTATATCTGCAGTATCTGTTTTTCTTCTGAAAACCGCAGTTGGACACGAGCGTAAACGGTAGGAATCATTTAATATCTAATTCGTTAAGACGATTCCCGTTCACGCTAAGGGTGAAAGCTTCCTGCAGTCCGGGCCCTATCATCTTGGTACCCTCTATGGTCGCGTTCTGGGCAATTGGAACATGGATCGGCTCTGTGCATAGATGCGGCAGGCCACTTGTTTCATCGGGTTTCCCGAAGATGTCGGGGCAGTTTGAGACCTGGTCGGCAGCTGCGTGCTCACGCGTTTGAGCGCCAATATGAAGGTGCCAATCTGACGATGTTGGCATATAAATGCTTTTTTAAAGCTTGATTTTTAGGTTGATAGGGTCTTGCCCCTTCCCCTGAATGCACCGGCATGCTATCGCCCAAGTGAAATCGTTCAGACAAACTGGCCGTTTTCAAATTACGGAGAATATCGATGGCAAAAAAACTGCCCGATATCTCATCGAATGTTGGCCTTACATTCGATGACGTGCTTCTCATACCCCAGGCGTCAGAGATCATGCCGACCGAGGTGAGCGTAACCTCGCATGTGACCAAAACCATTGAGGTTAACATCCCAATCCTGTCGGCAGCTATGGACACGGTGACGGAAAGCACACTCGCCATTGCCATGGCGCAATCAGGCGGCATTGGCGTCATCCATCGCAATATGACGCCGGAGTTGCAGGCGAAAGAGGTGGAGCGGGTCAAAAAATACGAAAGCGGGATGGTGGTCAATCCCCTTACCATTGCACCGGACGCGACCCTGGCTGACGCCCTTACCCTAATGTCGGCGCACAAGATTTCAGGCATTCCGGTGGTTGAAAAGCCCAATGGAAAGCCCGGCAAACTGGTCGGTATTGTTACAAACCGGGATGTTCGGTTTGCCACTGATCATAATCAGCAAATTGCTGAATTGATGACGAGGCAACTTATCACCGTGTCGGCCAGCGTTTCGCACGATGAAGCAAAGCGCTTGCTGCATAAGCATCGCATTGAAAAATTGCTGGTTGTCGACAAGCAATTCCGTTGCGTTGGCCTGATCACGGTGAAAGATATCGAAAAGGCGCTGGCTTTTCCGCACGCCTGCAAGGATGCGCACGGACGCTTGCGGGTTGCAGCCGCTACAACAGTCGGTGAAGATGGTCATGAGCGCACAGAACGCCTGATTGCCGCGGGATGTGACTTAATTGTTGTTGATACCGCCCATGGCCATTCACGGCGCGTTCTGGAAGCGGTCACGCGAATAAAGAAAATGTCAAACAGTGTTCAGGTCATTGCCGGTAACGTTGCGACTGCTGATGCAACTCAGGCGCTGATTGAGGCTGGCGCAGACGCCATCAAGGTTGGCATTGGTCCCGGTTCCATCTGTACTACGCGGATCGTGGCAGGAGTTGGCGTGCCACAGTTCACCGCAGTGATAAATTGCGCTGAAGTAGCAGAAAAATCAGGGATCCCAGTCATTGCCGATGGCGGGATCAAATATTCCGGCGATATTGCCAAGGCGATTGCAGCCGGCGCCAGCTGCGTGATGGTCGGCTCGCTGCTTGCCGGGACCGATGAAGCGCCCGGCGATACCTACCTCTATCAGGGCCGGACCTACAAATCTTACCGTGGTATGGGCTCAGTCGGTGCTATGGCGCGCGGTTCGGCTGACCGCTATTTTCAAGAGGAAGTCAAGGATGCCCTGAAACTTGTTCCAGAGGGAATCGAAGGACAGGTTGCCTATAAGGGGCCGTTATCAAACGTACTGCACCAGTTGGTTGGCGGTCTCAAGGCCGGCATGGGTTACGTTGGTGCTCAATCAATTAAAGACTTACAAAAACGTGCGCAATTCGTGCGTATTTCGCCGGCTGCCGTGCAGGAAAGCCACCCGCACTCCATCGCCATGACCCGCGAAAGCCCGAACTATCAGGGGCGGAACTGATAATGTCAGCGCGAAATCCGTCGCCGTTTTCTTTGCGTGCCCGATTTAGTTTGCCTGACGTCCACGATATGGTGAGATATGAGGGCTAAGCCTTGAAACCGGGTGCGCGTCTTGCTTCAGCGGTCGAGGTTCTGACCGAAATTATCGAACGCCATCGCCCTGCCGCCCAGGCACTGGGCGATTGGGGCAAATCAAACCGTTTTGCTGGCTCTGGCGATCGCGCGGCTATCGGTAACCTGGTCTATGATGCCTTGCGGCGCAAGCTTTCGCTGGCTGGCCAGATGGGCAGCGAAAGTCCGCGGGCGCTTATTCTCTGCGCCGCACAGCGGGCATTTGCCATGCCAGCTTGGCAGATTGATGAAATCGTGGATGGTTCGCGCCATGCCCTCTCGCCACTGAGCAGCGAGGAACGTGGCGGTCTAACGCGGGAATTGCCCGCCGATACACCTGCACATGTCCGTGGCGACTATCCAGAATGGCTAGCGCCGGCGATAGAGGAGACGTTCGGTGCTGAGGCGGCCTGGCAAGGTGCTGCCCTAGCCAGGCGCGCACCTGTTGACTTGCGCACCAATGCGCTGAAGGCCGAGCGTGAGCAAGTCCTGAAAGCGCTTGCAAAAACGTGCGCCACAGAGGGAAACTATTCACCCCTTGCCGTGCGTATTCCGCCGCCCGACGGGCCAGCGCGAACCCCGAATGTCGAAGCCGAAGCCGCCCATGGACGCGGCTGGTTTGAAGTCCAGGATGAAGGCAGCCAGATCGCGGCGGCTCTGGCCGGGGCCGGCCCGCGTCTTCAGGTGCTGGATCTTTGCGCAGGTGCTGGCGGCAAAACCCTGGCGCTTGCTGGTACAATGCAGAATACCGGCCAGATTTTTGCCTATGATACGGATAAGCAGCAATTGCGCCCGATTTTTGAGCGCCTCCAACGTGCCGGTGTCCGCAACGTGCAGGTGTTAGATGCCGGTGATGCAGACGCATTAAGCGCCCTCGGCGCACGTTTTGACATTGTTTTTGCCGATGCGCCGTGCACCGGCTCCGGCGTTTGGCGGCGCCGGCCGGATGCTAAATGGCGGGTTAAGCCAGCCAACCTCGCAACCCGCATTCTTGAGCAACGGCGCGTGTTGGCCTCTGCGCGCGGGCTTGTGAAACCCGGCGGCCGCCTTCTTTATGTCACCTGCTCGGTTCTGCAGGAAGAAAATACAAAACAAGTTGCCTGGTTCCTCGGCCAGGCGGCGGAATTCAAGCTGGTGCCATATGCAACATGCTGGCGCACAACGTTTGCCGGTGAAGCACCGCTGTCGGCGGACGGCAATAGGGAGACGCTTTTGCTCACGCCGGCCTCGCATGGCACTGACGGCTTTTTTATTGCGATCTTTGAGCGGAGCGGATCATGAACAGACAGCCGCCTGCATCCGCATTCAGCAGCGAAATGGTGCGCGAATTAAATCGTCCCGGTAATCGCGTGTTGGGCTTTTGCGAATATGGCGATCCAAACGGCATTCCGGTGCTGGCATTCCACGGCATTCCCGGCACGCGTTTGATGTTCCGTCCGGCCGATGCGATCGCTGCCCGTCTCGGTCTCCGCATCATTGCGCCCGACAGGCCCGGTTTCGGCCGTTCGACGCCGCAACCGAACAGGCAACTCAAGGATTGGCTGCTCGAGGTTAAAGCTGTTTTATCGGCTTGCGGGGTTGAGCGCTTTGCTTTGCTGGGTATTTCAGGTGGCAGCCCGTTTGCAACGGCAGCAGCCGCCCATTTTGGCGGCAGTGTGACCGCCATGGCGCTGTTTGGGCCGATGGGACCGGTGACAGAGATGGGTGCTGGTGAACTTGCATGGCTTGAGCGTAATTTCTTTCTGCGGCTTGCTAAGATGCCGGGTGCTCTGTACGCGCTGACTGCGCCGGCCAATGCGTTGTTTCATCGTGCTCCCAATTTAGCTTACGGCTTATTTCTCAATCTGCTGCCCGAATGCGATCGCCAGGTTATGTGCGCTCCCGGGCTTCGGGAACAGGTTATTCTGGATGTGCGCGAAAGCCTTGCACAGGGTGGTGAAGGTATGCGGGCGGACCTGCGCATCTATGCACAGCCCTGGGATGTCAGTTATGCTGCGATTACAGCGCCAACTGTGCTCTGGCAGGGGCTGGACGATACCATCGTACCTGTCGCGGCAGCGCTCAGGCTGGGTGATTTAATCCCGGGTTGCACGGTACAGCGCCTCAACAGGGCAGGTCACTTCTGGATTTACGACCACATCGAATTGGTGTTGAAGACGTTATGTGATATAGCAAAGGCATAATCAAATCCGGTCGACGGACAGCAGCTATGAAATATCTGACACTCATTCCGTTCCTTGCAGTCGTTGCTGTCGTCGCGGTTACTGGTGCCATGTTTAAGCCTGGTGCGTGGTATGCAGCGCTTGCCAAACCGGCTTGGACGCCGCCCGGCTGGCTGTTCGGCCCTGTCTGGACACTGCTTTATCTGATGATCGCGGTTGCTGGCTGGCTGCTCTGGCAGCGGGCCGGGAACAGCGCCGTGTTCTGGGTATGGGTGGTGCAACTGGCGTGCAACATGGCCTGGTCTTGGATCATGTTCGGCCTGCACCAAATTGGCTGGGCGTTTGCCGATATCGTTCTGTTGTGGTTTGCGATTGTGCTGTTTGTAGTACTTGCCTGGCCGATCAGCCAGACCGCAGCCCTCCTTTTTATTCCCTATCTGGCATGGGTCAGTTTTGCTGCGGCTCTGAATTTCACGATCTGGCGATTGAATATCCAGCTGTAGATTTTGATGATCATGGATGGATGTGTGTACGTACCGGTGGCGGATGACAGATGAAAATAAGCTGTCGAACGCGACAGGGACGGCCAGAAGGTGTGTTACGGTTCTGTCTATGTCTTGCCTTATAGCAGGTTTCGTCACTCGTGTTTTGGCGCTGTTATGTGCAGCCAATCCGCGACCATGAGCGTCAGAAATACGGCCAGCCCGGCAAACATCGCCTGCAGACTTGGCTCGATGGCAAATTTGATGCGGTCAAAGGGGGGATATCCCTTCGAAGAGGGCTGCCAAAAAACGGCCTGGCTAAAGGGCAGCGATGCAAGCTCCTGCGAGGGAATGGTGAGGCCCGTCAGATAAATTTCGGATGTAACAGCGAGGCAGGAAGGGCCGGTTGCGGCCAGGCCAAGCTGCAACTGGCTCGTGCCATATGGCTCGGCATGCGTCGTCAAGTGCACCGGTGCCTTTAGAGCGGAATGCGCATGATGGCTTTGAGGCCGCCCATGGAACTGGAGCTAAGTTTGATTTCGCCGCCATGGCTGTGGGCGATGTCGCGGGCGATGGCAAGGCCGAGACCGGAATTGCCGGTGTTTTGATTGCGCGCATTATCAAGACGGTAAAACGGCCGGAAAACATTTTCACGCTCTCGTTCAGGAATGCCCGGGCCGTTATCTTCCACTTCGATGATTACCCATTCGCGCGCCTGTGAGGCTCGGATGACGACCTGATTGCCAAAGCGTGCCGCGTTGCTGACAAGGTTGATCAGCGCGCGCTTGAACGCCTGGCGCTTGAGCGGCACCATGAGTTCGCGCCGCCGCCGGCTCTGGACAAAAGCAATGTCGGCACCCAGCACCTGATGGTGGGTGCATACCTCCTGTATGAGGCTGCGCAGCGCCGTCGGGGCCGCCTCCTCGCCGCCATCACCGCGTGCAAACGCCAGATATTCCTCCAGCATATGCTGCATTTCCTGAACATCCTGTTCCAGCGCCTCGATTTCCGGCCCTCCGTCGAGCAGCGCCAGTTCCAGCTTGAAGCGCGTCAGCACCGTGCGCAGGTCATGACTGACGCCGGCCAGCATGATCGTGCGCTGGTCAACGTGCTGGGTGATGCGATCGCGCATTTCGAGGAAGGCGACCGCGGCCTGGCGGACTTCGCGGGCGCCACGCGGTTGCAGGTCATCAGGAAAGGGCCGGCCCTTGCCAAAGGCGTCGGCGGCTTTGGCAAGGCGCAGGATCGGCCGGATCTGGTTGCGCAGAAACATAATGGCGACGGTGAGCAGGATAACGGATGTGACCACCATCCAGATCAAAAAGATATGCGAGTTTGACGCATAGGTCTGGCTGCGTTTGGCAACGAAACTCAGGATGGCATCCTTGAGTTTGACCTTGATTTCAACCAAGTCTGAATCGCCGACTGTATCGATCCAGAATGGTGTATCCTTGACCCTGAGACGAATTTCATTTGAGAGCGTCTTGTCGAGCAGCGAGAAAAACGGTTTTGGCTGCACGGATGGCAAATCGCCGCCTGGCAGGATCTGCAGCTGAAGGTTCAGTCTGTCCCGCGACAGGTTGATCAGGCTGCCGTAATTATCCTTTTTTTCATATCCCTTGTAGAGTTCGACCACGGCTGCAATGTCGCGCGCCGTAGCTTCCGACAGGCGGCGGGTGACGGCTTGCCAGTGCCGCTCCATAAAAATAAATGCAACAACCCCCTGCAACAGCACAGTCGGCGCAATGATAATGATAAGCGCGCGCGCATAGAGCCCTTTGGGCAACGCCTGCACCATCTGATGCATTGACCATGTGGCCAGTGTCGTAAAATGCTTAAGCCCGTTCAGCGAAAGCAGATACAACTGTGTGGCGCTGAAAGGCAACGCGAAGCGGCGGCGCTCATCTCGGGGGCCGTCGTTGGCAACCATAACCAGACCTTTGCAAACTGGAGCGGACGGGCCTAAACACGACATCTTCAAGTGATATATGTCATTAGTCAGTATAGAGGATATAACCTTTGCCACGCACGGTTTGTAAATAGGTTGGATTTGAAGGATCGGCCTCTATTTTACGGCGCAGGCGATTGATTTGCACATCGATGGCGCGCTCATTGCCCGTTTGTTCATCGTTGCTCAACTCATGGCGTGCGATTGGTGAACCCGGGCGCTGCGCAAAAAGTTTTAAAAGATCGCGTTCACGCTCCGTTAGTTTCAGGGTTTCATCGCCGCGCCGCAGTTCCCCGCGATCACACAGAAAGACCAATTCGCCCATCTTGATTTCTTCCTGGTTGGCTGCAGGCTGGCCGCGGCGCAGGATGTTTTTCAACCGCAGAAGCAGTTCACGCGGTTCGAACGGCTTGGGCAGATAATCGTCAACACCGGCTTCCAGTCCTTCTATGCGCGCATTTGTATCCGACTGCGCGGTGAGCATACATATCGGGATCTGCATCTCCGCTTTTAAGGCGCGGGCAAGTTCCATCCCGTTCTCTCCCGGCATCATGATATCCAAGATAATAATATCGAATGTTAATCCGCGCATCGCGGCGCGTGCGGCTGACGCATCGGCTGCCGGCGTTACGCGAAAGCCGTTGTTTGCGAGATAGCGCGTTAACAAATCCCGGATGCGCTGATCGTCATCAACAACAAGTGCGTGTGGCGCATTGTCAGGAAGTGCTTCACTGCTGCGCTTTGGGGCATGTTGCATGTGACTTCTCCTTAAAAGATTTCGTCGCTATCGCCCATATCGCTTAGCAAATTTACTTTGTCGACCAAATCCATAACATCGCTGCGATTTTGCGGTGCAACCATTGTTAACAGAAATCTTGAGACGGCCGCATGGCCGTGCGGACCAGCCTCATCGAGTGCGGCCTGAACGCGATGTGCTTGCCGTTCGGCCAATTCAAGGGCCAGATCTCTGCCCTTGGCGGTGACATAAAGCAGGCGCTGGCGGCGGTCCATGGCGCCGGATTTCTGCTCGATAAATCCCTCAGCAATCAGCTGTTTGAGAACCCGCGCCAGACTTTGCTTGGTTATTTTCAGTATTTTAAGCAGATCAGCAACGGTCAGTCCCGGTTTGCGGTGCACAAAATGAAGCACGCGGTGATGGGCGCGGCCAAAGCCATATTTACGTAAAATGGCATCTGGTTCGCTGGTAAAATCGCGATAGGCAAAGAAAAGAAGTTCAATGAACGCGATGTATCGTGCATCAGGATTTAGATCTTTCGTGTCCTGGCTATCTGGATTTCTGTCGCACGAGGCAGTGGAATTTAAGTCAGTCATGTTGACATATACAACGTCTGTTGATAAAATATAAGATAATTTTGTTGCGCTTCCTAATTTTACCGAGAATGCTCAAGTCTAAGCTGATATTACTAGTATTGCCCAATGGCAAATACAAACAACTAAGGTTACTACAATGCCTGAATTAACACCATATGATGATCGCGATGGCTTAATATGGATGGACGGCGAAATGGTGCCGTGGCGTGAAGCAAAACTGCATGTCCTGAGCCATGGCTTGCACTATGCCAGCGCAGTGTTTGAGGGCGAGCGTGCATATAATGGTGTTATTTACAAGCTTAACGAGCATTCACAACGCTTGTATAATGGCGCCAAGGAGATGGATTTCAAAATTCCATATTCCGTTGAACAGATTGATGCGGCTTGCCGGCAGGTTGTTGAAGAAAATAATCTGACGGAATGCTATCTGCGGCCTATTGCCTGGCGCGGTAGCGAGATGATCGGCGTGTCGGCCCAGGACACTTCAATTCACCTTGCGATTGCAGCCTGGAAATGGGAATCATACTTCCCCATTGATGAGCGTCTTAAGGGAATTCGTGTGAACTGGGCAACGTATCGTCGCCCCGACCCCATGACTGCGCCATCTAAAACAAAGGCAACCGGCCTTTACATGATCGGCACACTTGAGAAACACCGTGCCGAGAGCCTGGGGTATGCAGAAGCTTTGATGCTCGACTGGCGCGGCCATGTCGCAGAGTGCACGAGTGGCAACATATTTTTCGTCAAAGGTAATGAATTGCACTCACCGACGCCCGATTGCTTCCTGGATGGTATCACCCGCCAAACCATAATTGAGCTGGCCAGGCGCCGTGGGTATTCATGTTTCGATCGCACGATAATGCCAGAAGAACTCAGCGACTTTAATGAATGTTTCATGGTTGGCACTGCCGCTGAAGTCACGCCGATTAAGGAAATCGGTGAATATATGTTTCAACCGGGCCAGATCACCGAAACGCTCCTGCGCGATTACATGGAAGAAGTCCGGCGGGACAATATTGCAACAGCGGCCGAGTAGCGGCCGCCATTTCACACAGTAAATCTTATGAATATAAATATTACGTACGTTTACTATTGGTGTTGCTTATAAGCAGTACGATATGACCGAATATTTTATATCATTATCTGCTGATTGTGTTTATCCTGTGCTTGACTAATGCTCTAAGTGATGTTGGCCAGCACGGAAATTACACATGGTATATTGGCGTACAGCAGGTCTCGCAGCTCTCCTGATCGTTACAGGTGTAATCAGCGCAGCGGCGCAAAATGCCCCGTCAGGAACACCGAGTGTTCAACGGCAATGCCAGAGTATTGTGCAATGCCGCTTTTTACGGGGCGATGCCTATCGTGGCTGTATTTCTGCGTACAGTTGCCGCCGCTGCCGGATCGTGCCAACAGCGTGTACGATTGATGGCCGCAGACAAACGTGCCGTCGTTTGCGCTGCGGCTGGAGCTGAAGAAGGCAGTGAGTTTGCCATTTGACGTGAGTGGACAACATTCTGTTATGAATAGAAATATCGCTCATTTACGCAATGAGTTATTCCAATCCATACCTTCTCTTGCCAATCAAGGAATATTAATCAACTCATAAGTGATGTATTTATAGTGATGTACTTATAATGTGTGGACGAATAATGTGTGGACGAACCGGAAAGCTCATACATCATGCCTAAAACGCTTTACGAAAAAATTTTTGACGACCACGTCGTTGACCGTCAGGAAGACGGCACCTGCTTGATTTACATTGATCGTCATCTCGTCCACGAGGTGACCAGCCCACAGGCTTTCGAGGGGCTGCGTATGGCCGGCCGTAAGGTGAGGGCGCCCGATAAGACGCTGGCCGTCGTGGACCACTGCGTGCCAACGTCCGATCGGGCCGGCGGCATCGATGATCCGGAAGCCAAAATCCAGGTCAATGCGCTGGCCAGGAACGTCGTTGACTTCGGCATTGAATATTATAGAGAAACCGATGTGCGCCAGGGTATTGTGCATGTCATCGGCCCCGAACAAGGTTTCACATTGCCGGGCACAACCATCGTTTGCGGCGACAGCCACACTTCCACCCATGGCGCATTCGGGGCTCTCGCGCATGGCATTGGCACCAGCGAGGTCGAGCATGTTCTTGCCACGCAAACGCTGATCCAGACGCAAGCCAGAAATATGCGCGTGACGGTTGACGGTAAAATTCCGGACGGCGTCACCGCGAAAGACATTATTCTCACAATCATCGGCAAAATCGGTACCGCTGGTGGCACAGGCCACGTCATCGAGTACGATGGAGAAGCCATCCGGGCGCTGAGTATGGAAGGCCGGATGACGGTGTGCAACATGTCTATAGAAGGCGGTGCGCGTGCCGGAATGGTAGCGCCCGACGATAAGACCTACGCATATCTCAAAGGCCGTCCCAAGGCTCCGAAGGCAGGCGCCTGGGATATGGCCATGCGGTATTGGGAGACGCTGTACTCCGACGACGGCGCGCACTTCGACCGGCATGTCAGGCTGGACGCCTCCAATCTGCCGCCGACCGTGACATGGGGAACGAGCCCGGAAATGGTCGCAACGATCGATGGTCTTGTGCCGGATCCCGCCGATGTGCAGGACGAGGCTAAGCGCGCAGCTGTTGCCCGTGCTCTTGACTATATGGGCCTTGAGGCGAAGACGAGGATCACCGACATCGGTCTCGATGTTGTCTGGATCGGCTCATGCACCAACGGCCGCATTGAGGATATCCGTGAGGTTGCCCGTATTATCGAAGGCAGGAAGATTTCAGACCGCCTTGCTTATGCACACGTTGTCCCAGGCTCCGGTCTGGTCAAGGCGCAGGCTGAAGCCGAAGGTCTCGACCAGATCATCAAGGCGGCTGGTTTTGATTGGCGCGAACCAGGATGTTCGATGTGCCTTGGTATGAACCCAGATCAATTGAAACCCGGCCAGCGTTGTGCTGCAACATCCAATCGTAACTTTGAGGGCCGCCAGGGCTACCGCGGCCGCACGCACCTTGTGTCGCCTGCAATGGCAGCAGCGGCTGCGCTCGCTGGCCACTTTGTTGATGTGCGCGAACTTGTGGGGTGATTGTCCATGATGCGGTGGGCTGCGATGAAAGTCGCGCCCATTGCGCTTCATGCAGCCGATGACGGGCCTCTTCATTCCAGGTTTTGCGTCTCAGGCCATTTGTAGAAGAACGTCATATAGGCAAGCGCAACATAGATCGTAGTAAATGAGATCACTGTCGCTTGCCCGCAAGTCCACGTGCTGGCGCAATTGTCTGGTCAATGTCACATTCAAGCTATTTGGCATCGCAATACATACCGTACATGAGGTTGCTGCTCCCCAGCGAAAGATGAGATCCTTTCGCAGGTGATTCGCTGGAGACGAATGGAGAGCAGCAATGAAGTTTTTCGCAGGATTGGACGCCGGTGGCAAACTCACAGCGGTTTGCATTGTGGATGAAGTGGATGCCTGGGCCTTGGCCGAGATGCTGCGCACGGGCTGGTTCAAAGCCGTGCATGTCAAGTCTGTCGACAGCCATCGTATCGCAGAATATCCAATTCTTTCTGCCCAGACACGCCGCCATCAACTCACCGCACATTCCTATCGCCATTCTCGTGCTGATGCCTCCCAACTTTGAGCGGACTACTCACGCGAAATGACAGCCTGAAGGCCTCTCGGTCGGCCCTTTGACGACATCACGCAAACAACTTGGCAATACCCCGCTATCCTGTTGAACAACGTCCTCGACTTCGACAGGTTATTGGCATACTGCTATCGGTTATTGGCGTTGAACGGCCCTGGAGTAGGAGAGCAATGGCAGCATACGCAAATACGACAGAAGATACAGTAACATGGATCTGGCAGGTCGCTACGAATAGAAATCTGACCTCAGTGTTTATCGATTTGGCGAACAGCAGCCCGCTGATTGCCAACATTATCGTATTTGCCATCGTCATCTACGGCCTGGTGATCTTCATTCAACTTACCATAAACTTGTCGACGGTTTGGCATTTGTTATTCAGCAAAAGAAGCTGGCTCAGATATGCCAGTGTGGCAGCAGTTCTTCTAATGGCGATAATTATTGCTCAGATAGTGGTCAATTATGTTCGTGGCACCAGTTTGCCAGTGCCTGATATGCCACAGATCGCTGCCGTAATTGGTGAAAATGAGGTGATGCAGTGGAGCCTGCCGGAGGCGCGTGCTGGCAGTTCGCTCCGTTTCGAGGTGCAATGGTCTGAGGAACGGAGTTTTCCTCCTGGCAATAAGACTGGTATGAGACTCGTTGACGACACAGTCATCCCGCTTGTGGCAACAGAGAATGAGACGCTATGGTGGCGTGTGCGTGCTGTTGAGGATGCTGAAAGCGGCTACAGGAAAGTTGGCCACTGGAGTAAGCCGGTGCGGATCGATCAATACAAGAAAGCCTGGGACAGGGTCCGAGAATCCGGAATTTTAAGGGTTGCGATGGAACGCAGCTATAACCGCTCTAAGTTTCGCTTCTATGTAGGCGCCGAGCGCGGACACGATGGCAATAAAACCCAGCAATTTGAATACCGCGGTGTTGAAATTGATCTGGCGCATCTTATTGCTGATGAATTATGTAAAAAAATGTTTATGCGCGATAGGCAGTATAAGTCTGTTGCAGACGGCAAGGACCCTTTTTGCCTGCCTTCGAAGCCACATGAATATGAAAAACAACGCAATGAAGGGAATTGCGATAAAAAAGATTGTAAACGCATAGAGGCTAAATTTTATTCAACAGGATGGCCCGATGTTATGTCTGAGGTTAGTGATGGCAAATATGATATGGCCATATCAACGATTACGTATATTCAAGAACGCGAGACTGACTACAATATCCTTTTCACAAAACAGAATTATCACGAAACTGGCTTTGCTTTTGTTTATGAAATGGAAGAAGTACAAGGCCATCTTACTCCCGATCGCAAGCCAAAACTCCAAAATGCGATTTTTGCAGCTCAAAACAAAACGACTTCGAACCGGTGCCTGCGCTATCTCAGGGGTGACACTCAAACCGCTAGTGGAGATTGGATCGTTAATCCCAATTCTTCAAAGCAGTTTGAAATTAGCGGAAAACAGCGTTCAATCGTTGCTTTTCAAAACATTATGAGCAAGCGTGGCAGATATAAGTTTGTTGTCACAGATAAAACTTTTGCCGAAGGCTGGACAACAATTTACGGCAAGAAAAAAGTTGGTTACTTTGAGGCAACACCGGACTTCTTCGGTACCAAGGTTCCGGACTATTGCAAAGGACAAGAGTACCGTATTGCCGTCAGGGTCGGTGAAGTCGAGTTGAGTAATGTTGCTGATGACGTATTAAAGACTACCAATCTTGAAGATCTAAAAAAGCACGCCGAGATGGACTTCTTTTGCGCTTACGCATTGGAGAAGAGCCCTGATGATATAAAGAAGTGCCAAAAACTAGAATTGCGGTAGATTGTGAAGTGCTTCAGATTTTAGTTAGGCCTGCGCCATTGAACGGGGCGGCGTAATCTGTGATGGCTGAGCTCAAATGAGCGGGTTTCATGAGGTGCAGTTTCCGCCAGATATCTCATATGGCGCGTCCGGTGGGCCTGGCTATTTGACCACGGTGGTGACAACCGTGTCCGGTCACGAACGCGGCAACGCCAACTGGGCGGCCGCGCGGGCTAAATGGAATGTCGCTCATAGCCTAAAAAAGCGTGAGCAGGTGGCAGTGCTCATTGCGTTCTTTCGCAGGCCTTATTACGTTCACCTCTGCGCCCGCATCCGGCGTGCAGGTGGCAGCAGATTTCGAATTCGATGTTCCAGTGCGTTTTGACAGCGATCAGATGGATATCACCATCGAGACCTATCAGCTCGGCAGTTGGGGACAGATCCCGGTTCTGGAGATCCGGGTTTAAACTGTCCAAGGATCGATCAGAGTAACCCCCGTTCCCTCAAAATGCCAGAAATTTGCACATCACGGATTTCAACAGGATGTCCGGATTGGCGTTGCCGGGCGGCAAGAACAGCAGCGGCATCTGCCGCTGTCTGGTCAAATGCTAGAATGCGGCTGCCGAAGTCCTCAGCAAGCGCGCTGGCAAACGCATTTTCCAGAGCCTGCCGCTTGCGGCCTTTGGCCAGGATCTCAAGATCAAAGCGGATCTCGAAAACGGTGATAGACGTGGTTCAGATCGATTCCGGCGGTTGCGTATCAAGCCACCTGACAACTGCAGGATCTGTTTCCTGGCGCATGAGAGCCGACAGAACGTTGGTATCAAGAACAATCACGTGTCGAACTCGGCCGCCGTGGCTGGCTGGTTACGCAGTTCCGCAATATCATCATCGAGACCAATCTGGGCAAAGCGGTCTTTGAGACGCGTGCCAAGCGGCGGCAAAGGCGCGCCTTCCTCGCGCACAGCACTGCGCAGGATATCACGCACCTCTTCCTCAGTGCTGCGGCCATGCCGGTAAGCCCGACGCTGAAGCTTTGCCTTCACATCATCGTCCAGGTTGCGAACCACCAATTGAGCCATGACCATCTTCATTGTTGATATCACGATATCGCATGCGCTCCGTATTTTGCAAGCCTTGAAACCAGAGACTTGCCGATGAAATCAACCTCCATAGCGCTGGCCGCTCAGATTGCAGGCCCGGTCACGACGCTCGCCACGTGCTGGCGCATCACGCGTATGGATGGCGCAGAGTTTTTCTTCACCGACCACGGTCAGACCGGCGTTGCTCGGCACGGTGTTGACGTTTCATCGCCCTGGGTTACGAATTGAAGGACTTATACCAATCCATAGATGAATTGACTCACCTGGATTCACTTTTGCCGCAAAT
>CAWUIN010000044.1:0-21538 GCA_963922535.1 uncultured Hyphomicrobiaceae bacterium
GCGCTCTGCCTGTTTTATTCGTGCAGACATCATGCCTGCATCTGCTTCCCCGGACAGTTCCAGCGCGGCTCGTATCATTCTGGCCAACGGCATTACGATTGATGCTCCTGAAGGCATTAAAGCGGACGCACTTGGCACGTTAATCGTTGCTGCTCAGCAGGTCGCAACCGTCAAAGGCGGGTCTGGAGCATGATGCGTCCCTCCCATGAGATCGATACGATCTGGCTGGCGCGCGAGGCGAATCAGGCGGGCATTGAAACAACTCTGAAACGTTTGGCCGAAGACGTTCTGCCGGATTTTAACTGATAAGAAAGCTCATCTCATGCAGAAAACTATACTCGTTACCGGTTCAACTGACGGCATTGGCTTCGAAACGGCGAAAATGCTGGTTGCGAAGGGGCATCACGTCTTAGTGCATGGTCGCAGTTCGTCAAAACTGGAAATGGCAGACAAGACTTTAGCCGCATTATCTGGCGGCGGGAGGACGAAAACTTACATTGCCGACTTAACCAAGTTCAAGGATGTTGCCAGCTTGGCAGAAGAGATCCGGAAGCAGCATACGCATCTTGATGCCGTGATCAACAATGCCGGCGTGTTTAAGACGCCTCATTCAATCACGGAAGACGGACTGGACGCACGTTTTGTGGTCAACACATTCTCTCCTTACCTGCTCACGCAAAAGCTGCTGCCGCTTTTGGAGCCGGCAGGACGCGTCATCAACGTTTCATCAGCCGCTCAGGCATCCGTCAATCTTGATGCGCTGGCCGGTCAGAAACGGCTTGATGATATGGAGGCATACGCGCAAAGCAAGCTGGCTATAATCATGTGGTCACGCGCAATGGCAGAAAAGCATCCGGATGGGCCGACGATTATCGCTGTCAATCCCGGTTCTCTGCTCGCAAGTAAGATGGTCCGGGAAGGCTTCGGTATTTCCGGCAACGATCTCGGCATCGGTGCTGACATTCTTACGCGAGCAGCGCTCTCGGATGAATTTGCCGATGCCAGCGGCAAGTACTTTGATAACGATGCTGGCCAATTCGCAGCGCCACATGCCGATGCCCTTGACGCATCCCAAAACGAACGTGTCGTTCACGCCATCGAACGGATACTGGTTCAGTCAAACATCTAGATGCAGCGTCATGCATCTCGTCTCAAACTATCTCATCAGGAGAATTTAAATGAAAGCCATGATCCTTAATGAATACGGTCAGAGCGCTGAATTCCAACAAACCGAGATAGCAAAACCTGAGGTGAGGCCCGGCCATGTCGTCGTGCGGATCGCAGCGACCAGTGTGAACACTGTCGACACAATGATCCGGAGCATGGATAAAGATTTGCCATTGTCGCCGGATCTGCCGGCTGTTCTTGGCATGGACTTCGCCGGAACCGTAGAAACGTGGGTGAAGGTATCTGCAACTTTGCACCCGGCGATGAAGTCTTTGGCTGCGCCGGCGGTCTTGCAGGCTTGCAAGGTAGGCTTGCTGAATACATGTGTGCCGATGCCAGACTTATCGCCCGAAAACCCAATTCCCTCTCAATGAAAGAAGCCGCCGCGTTGCCTCTGGTCGGTATTACCGTCTATGAGGGGCTGCAAAGAGCCGGTGTTCAGGCAGGTCAGAAAGTTCTCGTGCATGGTGGCGCGGGTGGCGTCGGGCATGTTGCGGTACAGTTGGCAAACCACTTCGGCGGTGATGTTTATGCGACCGGCAGCGGCGAAAAACAACTCAGTGTCATTGAAGGTTTTGGCGCCACCGCCATTGACTTCAGGGCAGAAAAAGTCGCCGATTATGTTGACAAATATACTGGTGGCTCAGGTTTCGAGACTATTTTCGATTCTATTGGTGGTGCCAATATGACGAATTCCTTTGAAGCGGCAGCACTCAACGGGAACGTGGCAACGACGGTATCCTTGCTCGAATTGGATCTGACGCCTGCCCACTTCAAAGGTTTGTCTCTGCACGTTATTTTCATGCTGATTCCGATGCTGCATAACCACAAGCGGGAAGACCACGGTGCTATTTTGGCCAAGCTCGCTGAGATTGCGGATGCAGGTTCTCTGAAGCCCACTGCTCGACGAAAAGAAATTCGGCTTTCCCGAAGTCGCGCAAGCCTATGAACGACTGACCAGTGGGCATGCAATGGGCAAGGTCGTTGTTGAAATTTGATATTTACTTACGCACACGACATACGCCCGGAAGCATATTTTAATATCAGCACTTTCCGGCTGTGGACATTGTAAAGAATACAGCCAAAATACTGACGCGTTTATGAGTTCGATGGCGATGTTTGTACATTACCATCGAACAAGCGACATCACTTTTTGGAAAATGAATTTTATCGACCGGTTATAGTATAACGTCCTTCTGTGCGTACGTAGATGATGCAGCCATTATTGCTTTCGCATGTGAGCAGATGTTGTGTCTGTGATTTGGAACCGAAGTAACTGCCAGTTCTTAACTTGATGGGATCCGTGTTTTCGGAGTGTTGATGCTGTACATCACCACTGATCACAACGGCACGCAAAACGGCTGCTCCTGATTTTAGTGTTCCCTCAAACCTGGAGGGCAGTTTTAAAAATGTGCCATTCTTTTCGCCAGCCCGGGGCTGCCCCCACAAATAAGCGACCTGGACACTATCCGTCTGTTGTGTTGTCGCCGTCTTATCCACCCACGTCACATCATTGGCGTTCAACCATGTGATATTTGATGCAGCCATATTGATGGGAAATTCGCCGTTGTCGAATGCTTCCTTCGATGGCTGAACAAGATATGGTCCCTCGAGGATCTCCAGGAATGCTGTGGCCCCGCCATTGCTTGGCGCCGCCGTTATGTGATTTTCACCCGCGGGCTGTGTCCAAAAAGAACCAGGGCCCATCCACATACGCTCAGCATTCGGATCATCATTATGAAGGGCGCCACTGATAACTACAGCACGATAGGTGATGTTATGAATGTGTGGTGGAGAGGCAAAGCCTTTTGCGAACCTGAGCAAGATGCCTGATGGCACATCTTTGCGTATATCGCCCCAGAGAACCCCAGCTTGCGGGCTGGCATCGCCACGGGCTGGGTTTAATGGAATAAATTTAAGTTGGCTGCTTGGCACAACTTCCACATTTGAACTTGCATTTGTCGACAAACCAGTTGCAATTGCAAAAGCTAAGGTTGCCCCAGCAAAAATCCGATTACCCATATCATGTCCTCACATCAATAGATTGTACGCCTTGTGTTGAGCGTGTATCTACGAGATACTCCATCTGGAATGTCAGATAATCATTCTTGATTTGAATAAACTTTACGCAATTTCCAAATAATGAGCATTGATCTGAAATCACTGGAATTATTCATTCGCGTTGCTGAGTACAGCGCAATAGGTAAGGCCGGGGAGGAATTTGGTTTATCGCCAACCTCAGCAACGCAGCGCATTCAAGCGCTTGAAAAAGCCGTGGGCGCGCAACTTTTTCACAGGAGCACGCGAACAGTTGCGCTTTCATCGGATGGCGAAGTTTTTCTTGCTCATGCTAAAAGTATTATGGCTAGCGTCGAAGATGCACTGGCTGATGTGCAGAGTGAACCGCAGGCCATGCGTGGAAATCTTCGTGTTGCCAGCTCAGCTTCATTTGGGCGCAAGCACCTTGCACCTTACATCGCTGAATTTCTGGAGCTTCATCCAGACATTAAGATTCAGCTGCACTTAACGGATACAGCTGTCGATATTATTGGAGAAGGCTTTGATCTCGCCATAAGGCTTGGCGCATTGGCGCCCTCATCGCTGAAAGCAAAGAAAATCGGCATCAGCCCACGCATCATCGTCGCGTCCCCTACATACCTCACAAGATATGGGCGCCCCAATCATCCAGATGAGCTTGAAGCACACAATTGCCTGGTGCGTAGTGATATGCGCTCATGGTCATTTGCAAGTACTGGCGGCTCCGCATTCGAGACCAATATCTCAGGAAACTTTTCGACTAATTTAGCCGAAGCCGTCACAGAAGCCGCGTTATCCGGCTTAGGAGTGGCACGAAAATGCAAATGGGAAATCGATACATACCTAGATACCGAGCAACTTGTAACGGTTTTAAATGATTATACCGTCACACCGGAATGGAATGTCTACGCTGTGCGCTCTCCGTCCCGTATCCTTTCCGCGCGCGTTAGAGCATTCGCCGAATATTTAGAGCGAAAATACAAATCTGTGCCTGCGCTCCAAGTATAAAGCATTTTGTGAGCCGTTAGATTTATGGATATTGCCAGCCATTATTGTCTTAACTGGAACATGTTATTCTCACGATAATTTGCATCATTTGGCGATCAGTAAATGGTGAAACATACACCTAAAATAGCACTTTCAAATCAGCTCGAATTTATACGAAGTTGAATATTCATATTGCAACCTAAAAAATTGCAACCTACAAATATGTGGGCAATCCACACAATCGCGCCATTTACAGAGCGCCCAGAGATTGCTTCAGCCTTGGATCAGGTTCAAACATCAGCATTGGCCAATGATGGGTATTGCCAAAACCATTAGGCTAGCTGTTTGGTCGTTCACCGAATACATAGCCGGCACCACGCACCGTCCGGATTGGATCGCGCTCTTTCCCGCGAACCAGCGCTTTGCGCAGACGGCCGATGTGGACATCGACGGTACGTTCGTCAACGAAAGCATCGCGCCCCCATACGCCATCAAGCAGCTGTGAACGTGAAAGAACCCGGCCAGGGCTTTCCATGAGAAACTCAAGCAGGCGAAACTCCGTTGGCCCCAGGCGAACTTCGCGCGGCCCGCGCGTAACACGGTGAGCTGCACGATCAAGCTCGACATCGGAAACCTTTAAGACGTCTGCCATACGGTCTGGTGCAGCGCGGCGAAGAATGGCTTTGACCCGTGCCATTAGTTCCGGCAGTGAGAAAGGCTTAAGAACATAATCATCCGCGCCGGTGGAAAGCCCGCGAATTCGATCGCTTTCTTCGACACGCGCTGTTAGCATCAAAATTGGGATTGCACGTGTCTCAGGCTTTGAACGCAGACGGCGGCATAGTTCTATTCCGGAAACCTGCGGCAACATCCAATCGAGAATAATCAAGTCGGGCTGTTCTTCAAAAACCAGCATTTCGGCATCTTCGCCCGTTTCTGCATGGCTAACCCGGAAGCCCTCGGATTCAAGATTGTATTGCAGCAATTCGGCAAGCGGCAGTTCATCTTCGACAACCAATACCCGTGCGCTCATGTCCTTGAGCTCCTTCGCGACCGCATAATTGTTTCAACGATCTGTTGAAATTTACCGCGCGAACCTGGAAGAGAAGGATTTTTCCGTCCGATATCGATTGAACCGCATGAGTTCGCTTGATGGAAAAAGAATTCCATTAAGCACACAGCATGCGCGGATGAAGGGAATTTGCATTGTTTCATCATAAGAGACTTCGAAGCATCGCTTGGAATATCATAGCTATTGATCCGGATCGAAAAGGGTTATGCTCGTTTTGTCACCCTTGGGACGCACATCAGAAATCTCTTCACCGTGCACAATATAGTGGACAGTCTCGGCGATATTGGTCGTATGATCTCCTATGCGCTCAAGGTTCTTGGCGCCAAAAAGTAAATGGGTACAAAAGCCGATATTGCGGGGATCTTCCATCATGTAGGTTAGAAGCTCGCGGAAAACTGAGTTGTAAGCCTCATCGAGGCTCTGGTCGCGGCGCCATACCGCTAGCGCAAGCTCTGCGTTGCGTTCACCGTAAGCGTCAAGGACGTCTTTGAGCTGGCTCAGTGCGCGCTCCAGCATGTTCTGCATGCCAACAATAAGTGGGCGTGGGTAACTTTGCTCAACAATTGCGACAACACGCTTTGCTATGTTCTTGGCTAGATCGCCAATGCGCTCCAGGCCATCAGCAATTTTTAATACGGCCATAATGGTGCGCAAATCGTTAACACCAGGTTGGCGCTGCGCAATCATCTCAATGACTTGTTTCTCGATATCGCGCTGAAGATTGTCAATATCGGCGTCAGCATTAATGACTTGATGAGCCAGATCCGGATCGCGATTGACAAGGGCATCAAATGCCTGACCAAGATTATACTCGGTTAGGCCACCCATGTGTGCAATCTTTTTATCGAGCAGTGCCAATTCCTCAGCGTATGCCCGTTTGATGTAATCTTGCATATCGTTTTTTTTTGTTATCGATCTCTTTTGAGAGAAAACGCAAGACTTAAAGCATTGGTCTTCTGCCGCAGAAGCTATTTTTTAAAAAAAAGCTAACGCGGCAGATAAAAGATGAAAAAGACAGGATGCGGATAATCTGACGACTTGATTGATTATCCGAATCGGCCGGTGATGTAATCCTTGGTGCGTTCATCCTGTGGATTATTAAAGATCTGGTCGGTATCACCAACCTCAACAACGTAACCCAGGTGGAAGAACGCCGTACGTTGCGACACACGCGCAGCCTGCTGCATGGAGTGTGTAACAATGACGATGGTGAAATTCTGGCGTAGTTCGGCGATCAACTCCTCGACCTTGGCCGTAGCGATCGGGTCAAGCGCAGAAGCTGGCTCGTCCATCAGAATGACATCAGGCTTGGTGGCAATCGCACGTGCGATGCACAGACGCTGCTGCTGGCCGCCGGATAAGCCTGTGCCAGGTTCGTTCATGCGGTCCTTGACTTCATTGAGAAGGCCAGCTTTTTCAAGACTGCTCTCAACAAGCTCGTCAAGTTCAGTCTTGTTTTTAGTCAGGCCGTGGATTTTAGGGCCGTATGCGATATTCTCGTAAATTGATTTTGGAAACGGATTTGGCTTTTGGAAAACCATGCCGACCCGTGCCCGCAATTCAACGACGTCAAGTTTGCGATCATTAATGTTCTGCTTGTCAAGCAGGATATCTCCGGTTACGCGTGCTATTGGAATTGTATCGTTCATGCGGTTAATGCAACGCAGAAACGTCGATTTACCGCAACCCGACGGACCGATAAAGGCCATGACCGCATTGGCCGGAATATCCAGGTTCACATCATACAAAGCGCGCTTATCACCATAGTAAACGCTGACATCCTTGGCAACAACCTTGGGCTCCATGTTGTTGCCAGTATCACTCACTGATTCGTTCATAACTTACCCCCAAGTCTTACCATTTGCGTTCAAAGCGACGACGCAGGATTACCGCTGTAGCATTCATAACGATAAGGAACATCAAAAGTACGATAGTCGCACCAGCTGTTCGCTCAACGAAGCCACGCTCTGCTGATGTGGCCCACATGTAAATTTGCACCGGCAGCGCTGTCGATGGCTCGAATGGCGTTGATGGCGCATCGACAACAAATGCCACCATGCCGATCATAAGGAGTGGTGCCGTTTCACCAAGCGCCTGAACAAGGCCAATGATCGTGCCGGTCAGAATACCTGGCAACGCTAGCGGCAGAGTGTGATGGAAGAGCGTCTGCATCTTTGATGCGCCAACGCCCAAGGCAGCCTCACGGATTGATGGTGGAACGGCGCGAATGGCTGCCCGCGTCGCGATAATGATTGTCGGCAAAGTCATCAGTGTCAGCACCAGACCACCAATCACTGCAGCAGAACGTGGTAGGCCGAACATGTTAATGAACACGGCAAGGCCCAGCAGACCGAAAACGATTGATGGCACAGCAGCAAGATTGTTAATGTTGACTTCGATGATATCCGTCAGCCAGTTTTTCGGTGCAAACTCCTCAAGATAGGCAGCTGCAGCCACACCAAGTGGTACGGCAAGCACGATCACAGTCAACATCATGAAGAATGAGCCGATCAGTGCGACAAGCAAACCTGCTGTTTCAGGCTGACTTGATGCGCCAAATTTGAAAAGCCCCCAGTTGAACTTCTTGGCCAGCACGCCATCGGCGACAAGTTTATCCACCCATTCAACCTGCTGGTCGTCAAGCTGACGCCGATCACTTGGTGTATCGCGTGAAATTGCCCCCTTTAAAAGAGCGTCGACGTCACCGTGTGCAAACAGGTCAATCTCAACAGTTTGACCGATCCGAGATTGATCGGCCAGCACAACGTCGCGAATTTGTACGTCAACACCGCGCGACAGAAGCTGGTTTAACTTGCGGCGTGTGACCCGATCAGGAAGCTCGGAAAAGCCGAGCTTCTTATACAATGCCTGACGGGCAAGCTTGGTATAATTAGCCCGAAACAATGCTTGTTCATCGGCGTTACCGTCCGGGTTGATCACCTCCTTATCCAGGTAAACGTCAAGCGTTATGCTGGATTGCAGGAAAGCTGGCCAGCCGTTGCCGATAATTGACGTAAAAAGCATAACCAGGAAGCCAAGGCCAATGAGAATGGCAACCAGACCGTAGGCTTTATAACGCCGCTCAGATGCGTAACGCTTTCTGAGAAGCGATGAGTCGAGAGGCTGATAACCGCCTTTTGCAGGCATGGCTGCAGTATCTGTTGTCGTCGCCATTAGTCGTACTGCTCCTTATACTTGCGCACGATGTACAGCGCGTAGATGTTCAAAATCAGGGTTATCACAAATAGTGTTAAACCGAGCGCGAATGCAACGAGCGTCTGCGGGCTGTTGAATTCAAGGTCGCCTGTCAGCTGGCTGACAATTTTAACTGTGATAGTTGTCACTGACTCGAAAGGATTGATGGTCAAATTGGCTGCAATGCCAGCGGCCAGAACAACGATCATCGTTTCACCGATGGCTCGTGACGCTGCAAGCAGAACGGCACCAACAATTCCTGGTAGAGCAGCCGGCAGGATGACACGCCGGATTGTCTCTGACTGTGTCGCGCCGAGTCCATAAGATCCTTCACGTAGGGATTGAGGCACTGCTGAAATGATATCGTCGGATAATGACGATACAAACGGGATGATCATGATGCCCATAACGATACCCGCCGTTAGGACACTCGTTGCAGCAATATCAACCCCAAGATCCAGGCCGATCAGACTGCCTAAATAGGCCACGTACGGATCGACCGCATCACCGGCATCGCGTAACATCGGCCCGAACGTGATCAGCGCAAAGAAACCGTAGACGATGGTTGGAATGCCTGCCAGAATTTCAAGGAGTGGTTTTGCAACCGCACGAAACTTTGATCCAGCATATTCAGATAGATAAATTGCAGCGTACAGGCCAATCGGCACGGCAACCAGAAGTGCAACAATCGAGATATAGATAGTACCCCAAAGCAGTGGCAGGAAGCCAAACTGGCCCTCACCCCGGTTTGCATCGGCCGATGTGAAGCGTGGATCCCAAACTGTGCCCAGGTAGAAATTTTCAAGCGAAATGTATTGAAAGAAGCGGATACTCTCGAAGACGACTGACAAAACGATGCCAATAGTAGTGAGAACAGCCACCGTGGATGCCATGATCAGACCGATCTGGATCACACCTTCGACATAGTTCCGTGCCGGCAAACGTGGTTGAATGCTCAGGTAGGCGAACTGGAAACCGATAAACGCCATAACATACGCAATGACGGTAATAAGCCAGCGGCTCCAATCTTTAAATACAACCTGGTCGTATGCTAAACCAATAATATACGGTTCAGGGAGACCGCCAAGGATTACACCATTATTCCGTAAGATTTCTGCTGCAGTCTCAACGGTAGATACGCCAATGCGAACGCCGCGGAGTATCTTTTTGTCTTCATATGAAAGCTTCTGCACACCTTCGGCGATGGAGCCGATACGCCCCATAATTAAGTTTTGTTCTGCATCCGAGAGTTCCTGGACACTCTGCGGAAGTTCTGCCTGGACCATGCGATAGACAAGGTTTGGAGAAAAAGCCCCCCAAAGTAGTGTCAAAATAATTGCCGGAATAGCAGTCCAGATCAAGCAGTAAGCGCCATAATATCCAAGGCGCGAATGCATTTTATATCCAAGGCGCGAATGCATTTTAATTTCGGGAAATTTATTTGCCGCAGCTCTCGCACGCGCAATCCCGAGGAAAAATGCAATGAGGCCTGCAATCAGCAGCCCCAGAATGATTAGTTGCGTCGACACGCGACCCCCTTCCCCCCTTAAAAGACGCAGAGGAATTTACTTAAACTTCTCGACGGCTTATTTCTGTTGTCGTGCGGTTTTTCGATTTACCGCAGAACAATGAGGGACAACGATTTTTCGCGCCCCTCACCAGTATGTGTAGATTTAAAAGTTAAGACGTAAAACCATTTTACATGGTTGTCTGGTCTGCAACTTTCTTCTGCAGAGCGTCAAACTCAGCCTTTGGCATTGGAACCAGGCCGTACTCAGCGAGTGGGCCGTCTGTGCCAATCATCTTGTCAGATGTGAAGAATTCCATGTACTCTTTCAGACCTGGGATCTGACCGATGTGAGCCTTCTTGACGTAGAAGTACAGCGGACGAGAAACAGGGTACTCACCAGATGAGATTGACTCAACAGAAGGAGTAATACCGCTGATTGTTGCAACCTTCAGCTTGTCTGTGTTGTTTTCGTAGAAAGACAGACCGAAAACGCCAACGCCAGTCTTGTTAGACTCCAGACGGCCGAGAGTTTCAGTGTAGTCGCCGTCGATGTCGACAGTGCCACCATCCTTACGGACTGCGATACAAGCTTTGCCAGCAGCTTTCTTGTCCATGCCACCGTCCATCAGGATCTTCTTAGCACCGACTTCTTCACAGCCAACTTCAAGAAGCTTGTCTTCGAAAACTTCACGTGTGCCGTGCTTTTCACCAGGAATGTAAGCAACGATTTCCCACTCTGGGAAATTTTCATTTACTTCTTTCCAGGTCTTATAAGGGTTGGCAACCATTTTGCCGTCAACTGGAACCTGTGCAGCGAGTGCAAGGTAAACATCCTTTGGCTCAAGCGCCCATGTTGGACCTGCAACGTCGGTTGCGAAAACGATACCGTCGTAACCGAAGCTGATTTCGATGATGTCTTTAACACCAGCTTCAGCGCAAGCCTTAACTTCTTTTTCGCGGATTTTGCGAGAAGCGTTAGCAACGTCAATAGTCTCTGTGCCGAGGCCCTGGCAGAACAGCTTCAGACCAGCAGAAGAGCCGCCGGATTCGATGATTGGTGTCTTCAGGTTTGAGAAAGCCTTGCCGAACTCTTCAGCAACGATGTTTGCGTAGGGAAGGACGGTTGAAGAACCAGCAACCTTGACCTGGTCACGAGCAGAAGCAGCACCTGCTGCAGCAACGATGCTGACAGCCGCTGCTGTGAAAGCAACGATTTTGTTGTTCACGAGAACTCTCCCTGAATTAAGTTCACATGAGACGAAACCTTGATGTGCAGTATTCGTCCCGCAGCGCGCTTGCGCCGTGACACTTTAGTAAACGAAGAGAACTGCCCTTTTATGACACTCTAATATATTGACATGTATGTTGTTTTTTTTGAATCGCTCGGACCGGCAATCTTTTGAGGCTAAATTTCATCGAAGGAAACGGTGAACGTTGATCCTTTGCCAAGCTCAGATTTAATATCGAGATCAGCACGATGGCGTGTCACAATGTGTTTAACAATGGCAAGACCAAGCCCGGTCCCACCTTTCGCTCGGCTATCCATTGCACTTACACGGTAAAATCTCTCGGTAAGGCGTGGAATATGCTCAGGGGCAATGCCGATTCCATCATCAGTTACAGCAACTTGGATGCGTCCTTTGCGGCTGGACAGCGGTTTATCCCGGCTGATAACGACGGAAACTTTTCCACAGGGCCGGCCGTAGCGGATAGCGTTTTGAACAAGGTTTTGAAATACTTGAGAAAGTTCTTCTTTGTCACCACGTACTTTGGCGCTGCCGATAAAATTTTTCAGCAATAATTTTACATCATTTGCTTCGGCAAGCGGCTCAAGCGTCTGCACAACGGCATCGAGGACCGCGGTAATATCAATGTGATCGCGCGGTGGCAAATGCGCATTCATTTCCACGCGGCTGAGACAGAGCAGATCGTCAATCAACTGCGCCATGCGCGTGGCCTGCGTCAGCATCATGGACAAAAAGCGTTCGCGTTTGACGGGATCTTCGCGTGCCGGCCCCTGCAGAGTTTCGACGATCACCTTGAGCGATGCCAGCGGCGTGCGCAATTCGTGACTTGCGTGGGCAATAAAATCAGCACGCATTTGTGCATGCCTTTGCTGATCCGTCAGATCACGCAGAACAATCAGGATTGTTGGTGTGCCTGCGGTATGTTCCCTGGCTGCTATGCGGGACACAAACGCCGACATCCGGCGTGTGATTGGCACACGGTCGTGCAGGTCTATGACCAGACGTTCATCGGAGACCTTGACCTGGTCAATCGCCGTCAACAGGTGCGGCTCACGGCTGAGAAGCCCAATCGAACTACCCGTCCTAACACGCGGATAAAGATCCACCACCAGTGGATTGTGGTGAATAACGGTATCGGCGTCATCCAAAACTAAAGCCGGATCTGCCATGGCATTAAGGATGGCGCGCCAATCAGGTTCTAAAGGCGTCTGCGTCACTTCAATGTTCATTGCTTCTGGTTCACGGCAGCGGTCCGATTACACTTACATTTACATTCAAGGCCGCTTGAGCAATCGTTTCAACAGACTTTAAAAGTCAAGTCACTCTATTTGCTTTTTAAAACAATGACTTCCTTTTGAGTTCAGAAATGCCAGCATTGCACGATCGAGCAATTGCGAGCGAATGGAAGCCAGATGTTTTGTGCTGATAAGATAATGCCTAATGAATGTGACAGCCACGAAACAGTGCTGCGGCAGATGCATGAATTGTTAACATCATAGTGGATTTCCGTTTGTTACATTTCTACACAGGGGCGAGCCCACCTCACGATTATAGCTGTCCGAACGCTTCACAAGCATATCCTCAAGTTAGACCAATACGATAAGATCAGCGAAGGGAGTGATTTTGCCGGGCATTCCACAAGCGTCTATATCGCATATCCAGTCGATACAGGCGATCGTTAAGAGCTTCCAGTTCGTAGAAGCCGCGATAACGTTTTTGATTGCCGGCCTCGTACCATCCCGACATTTCCGTTGTGAGAACGTTTCGCCGCGCAACGATCTGTTGGATTTCCTTCTGAGTCTGCTCCAGCCGGTGTTCGCTGATATCAGCGACGGCATAACGCACGCCGCCCTCAAACAAGCGGGTACCGCCTCCCTCGGCTGCGATTTGTTCGCATTTGGCGATGTCGGTGATCTGGACCCCGGCCAGGTAGTCGACATCGAATTTGCTCCATTGCGCAAGCCACGGTGTTGAGGGACCCATCAATACCGTGACAGCATCACGCGATAGCTCACAGAGCCGATGGAACGTTTTGTTAATGAGCGAGGTTGCGGTGATGAACACCCAGTCCGATTGCGGCAGCACAAACTCGGCTGCCGGATCTGGCAGGTCGCCTCCGTGCGGTTGGCGTTCAAGAACTGTTACGTCAAGGTCGCGAAAGACATTGTCGATGCCTGGGTAATGGCCTATTATCGCGGTACGCAGACCTTTGAGGCGCGGCCGGAAATATTCAAACACTGCCAGATTGGCTGGAGCGTTACAGCGGATGGGCTCAGCGTCCCGCATCAGTGCGTTGTCGGGGCTATTGATTGCGGCATTGCATGCTGCAAGGCCGACGGTTGCTGCGAACGGATCCCACGCATTTAACCAGGTCGCGAGTTCATAGACAGGTTGTCCTGCGAGTGTCCCTGGCCACTCAAGCACACGAGAGCGCGTACCCGGACTCATAGCGAACCCGATCCCTTTTGGTGTCCGGCACGTCGTCCAGGTCATCCCGAGACACACGCGTTCGACGATGTCATCATTGTCAACTGCGATTTGACTGACAAAGTCGTAAGGAGCAGTCGTCGATAAAGGTGCTGGCATTAGCGTTCGGCCTTTCGCATGAGCGCCAATCCACCGTTCAGCATGATCCAGTCGTGCAGGTCGCATAGCATGAAGTGGCGGTTGGCTGGATCGTGCAAGTGCTCGAGCGTTGTGGGATCCTTTTGGTGATAGCGCTGAGCGGAGATGCGAAACGGCTTTGGTATGGACAGATTATACTGCGATGGTTTGATCAACAGGCGGATGACTTGCTCGAATAACAAAGCGTACCGATCGTCGTCGGGCTCGGCGTAGAGCGCGCCGATATCTCTTTCGTACGAACGGAACAAGTGTACGTAGTCTTCAAGTTCCGGCAAATCCTTGCTCATGATTTCACCTGTTGCATCGGGCTGCGATCTGAGAGGTGTGCATAAGCCGGTTCGGTCATGACGCGGCCGTCATTCAAGCCCGCGCCAACAGCGAAGTGGTAGAGCGATTGCCAGGCGCCCTGCTCGGGTGAGCGGCCATTCATGAGCTTCAGCACTTCGTCGTCAAAAAAGCAGCCAATTCCCGTTCCCTGAAGTCCCGAAGCTTCAGCTTCGAGGTATAAGACCTGTCCAATGAGACCGGCTTCCCAATGCAAACGGCGATAAGCCCAGGGACCTTCTGTTTCCAGGACGTTGCGGAAATCTGCAATCATTGCGAGGCTGAACGCCCCGCGCCCGCCTAGACCTTGGTAACAACTGATTTGCGATGCGGTCTTGCGTACGCTTGTTGGTGACCCGAGGGTGTAGAGCGCCAGCTTGGTATCGCTGAGCGTGGATAAGGGCTGGACTTCTTCCAGACAATTTTCGAGGAACGCTTCCCAGCGATCAGGGTTGCGGTTCAGCAGGTAAAGACCTGGATCGAGACCATTGACCGCGTGCACGAATACCAGCAAATTGATGGCTGGCGGGTATGGAAAGCCATTGAACGGCAGCTGCCCGTTCGACGGCAGGGTTCGCGTGAGCAGCCGTTCGAAATTCAGTTGCGATATCCCCGTCTGCCCATCCATGCGTTGTGCGCTGCGCCGTCTGCGTATGATGTGAGAGGCGCCAATTGAGCAGGTTTGTGCGAATTGCCGTACAGGACCGGGTTGAGACTGAGCTGGCATCCCGCCCGGTTCGGTTTTATGGTGCGGCGGCTTGTAAACAGCGGGCAGAACTTTTGCGATTTGCGGCCATGCAACGGTCTCCGCACTGAGGCGATCCGCATTTCCTGTCCAATCCACCAGGGCATCGGCGATTGCGGTCCACGATGGTGTTGAAGTGACCGCCTTGGATGCCAAAACAGCCATAAGATCGGGGTGCTCGTTCTCGGCATCGCGAAAGTCGTTATGGCGATTGAGCCCGAGGCATGCCGCAGTTTGATCGTCGCTGGCGGAAGCCTCGAGTGCCAGATGCCAGCCGTTGAGACTGGCTGAATACTGTGCGGCAGCCAGCGCATGTCCAACGTCGTGTTGGCAGTAACGGTAGGCCCGCGCGCCGTATTTCCATTCCTCGCGCCAGATTATTGAGGTGAGCCCGATAGCAGCGAATGTATCGGGGGCCGACAGAGCGATGTTTCGCGCGGCCTCATGCGGAAGGCGGGCACGGCGCTCCAACGCATGTTCGTACGGAGCGTAATGGTAGAGGCCCGGCTCAAGCCCGGTATCATCGTCAGACTGCCATAGGAGAAGATAAGCTTCCGTTGGGTGAAGATTTCCGCTTGAAGGAGTGTTGCGCAGGGACCAGCGGACAAAACCATTCGTCTTCCAGGCGCTCAGCCCGAACGCGAGTTCGAAAAAGAGCCCCAAAGCATCAATGTCACATGTATCGGGACGTCGCGTTGCAGGGGTATAGAGGTCGTCATACGTGCATTTTTCTGAACCGTCGACAAGCGGAAGCGGGATCAGCGGCGCGCCTGAAAAACGACGGAAAGGATTGGGCTGAGCGTCCCAGTCGAGAAACCCTGGGCTCGGCGCATAACAACGCTTGCGATGTTTGGTTGCTTCATGGTATTCACGCACAGCTGCCAATTTGCCGTTCATTCGTACGCCTCTTCGCTGGCGATTGCTTCCTGCAGCAATTCGGCGAGATGACGCGGGCGACGATCGCATATATTTTTTATTTGCTGGCGACAGGAAAATCCATTGCAGATAACTGTCGCACCGGGTGCATCTTGCAATGCTGGTAGAATTCCGTCTTGCGCCATCAGGGAACCGAGGGGTGCATGTTCCGTATCAAGACCGAACGTCCCGGCCATTCCGCAGCACCCGGCATCGATCATCTCAAACTCGTGGTCGGGAAGATGTTTTAAAACGCGGCGCATTGCCTTCATGGCGCCGACGGCCTTCTGGTGGCAATGGCCATGCACCAGAGAGTGGACATTTTTCATGGATCGAAGCGGCAATGTGAGGCGCTTTGCTGCAATTTCCTTCGATAGAAACTCTTCGAACAAGACCACGCGTTTTGACAGGTTCTCAATTTCGCTGCCGAGACCAAGTGCACGCGCGTCATCGCGAAGGCCGAGCACACAGGAGGCTTCAAGGCCGATGATTGTGCGCCCGGTTCTGATATGAGCGCTCAGCGCATGTAAGAGCCGCTCGACCTCGCCTCGTGCCAGTTCGACCAGCCCCTGCGCCAGAAATGTCCGCCCGCAGCACAATGGGCGGGATGGATCTGATGTGTCGGGGGTCGGCGCGGCAATGTGAACACTATAGCCTCCGGACTTCAGTACGGCGACCGCCGCGTGCGCGATGTCGGGTTCGAAATACCGCGTAAACGTATCGACGAATAAAACAACATCGCGATTGGATGAGCCCGTCCCATCCACTGAACTCTCACCCGTCGAGCTGTGGGTTGGGACCCGGGGAAAAGGCCGGCGTACGGGTTCGGGAAGAAAGCTTTCGGCTGAAATTCCCAGTACCCGCCCGCCGATCCATCGCAGTGAGGCATGACGATTGCGCAGTCTGACAAGTTCGCCCATCCAGCGCGCGCGATGCAGCCAATGCGGTGCGAATGCAAATAATCTGTCTCGCAGTCCAAGACCGTTCCGCGCGACCTGCTGGGCCTGATATTCGGCCTTGATCATGGCCATATCGACATTTGCTTCGCATTCGCGCTTGCAGCCTTTGCAGCCTACACAAAGAGCCATTGCCGCGCGAAGTGCCGGGTCGGCGAGCGTTTCTTCCGGCAGATTGTTCGAGAGCGCAGCCTTCAAAAGGCGCACACGACCGCCTGTCGACAGGTTAGGATTGCCTGTAACTTTGAAGCTCGGGCACATAACCTGTTTGCCGTTGGTTTCACACTGGCGTGCATTAATGCAAGCCGCCACCGCCTTGGCAAAATCGCCGCCATGTTTGGGGATATCGGCATAAGGATCGCCCATCCCCGCATCCTCATAAGCGCGCCAATCCAGGTAGGTTTTCATGCCGGCCTCCATCCCAGCCTAGGTCACCGCGCCCACTTTTCCGATTTTTCATTTCAGATGATGGTTGGACTGGAAAAGAACGCACTGCCTTCCAAGCCGTGTGACTGCCAAGTTCGTAAGAATTATGCAACCAGCATGCCAGCGGCATGCCTGGGCTGTTTGGCCTTTAAAATACAATTTTTTAACTCTGCCCCGCTGTTTGCAACGGATGCGCGTTTCATGACAATTTGCGAGCTTTGCAACACGCCAGTATGCACGCCGCTGGTCCGCAGGCAGGCGCCTGTTAGCAGGCGATGGCAGGTTTGGTTTGGAGCGCAGGTTACGACTGAGCTACAGGTGCGGCGCGCCATTTTATCCAAATCTGGAAAGCTGCGATTATTTAATAATTATCTGTTGTCCTGCCAGGCCATCAGCTGAGGCGTGTTTGCGGTCAGCCATCATGATCATGTCCGATAGCGCTTTCTTACAGAACGTGTAGAACGCGCAGATGCACTTCCCGGAACGGGAGGACGGATAAGTGTAAAATTCACAATTCAATTGTCGTCTTTGTCGGGAATGCTCCAAGCCAGAAGCGTTTGGAGACAACTGGCTCTCTTCCGCATCCCCGATAAATGCGGGCTTTTGTAGAGTTGGTGTGAAGCCGGCAAAAGTTGGCGCGAATTTTGAATTAACCATTTATGTACTTATCAGGAATGGGTAAAGGCGCTGCAGTGATGCCAGAAGGATAGATCGTGCGCCAGCCGCCGCAGGACGTGAAACGCGTTTCAGCATAGGAGAGGGCTTTGTCGCAGATTGAAACCTTTTACGATGTGATGCGCCGGCAGGGAATTACCCGCCGGAGTTTTATCAAATACTGCACATTGACGGCGAGCGCGCTGGGGCTTGGCCCCGCTTTCGTGCCAAAGATAGCGCATGCAATGGAGACCAAACCGCGCACCCCGGTGATCTGGATTCATGGGCTTGAGTGCACTTGTTGTTCGGAAAGCTTCATCCGCTCTGCGCATCCACTGGCTAAGGATGTCGTTTTGTCGATGATCTCGCTTGATTACGACGATACATTAATGGCCGCTGCAGGTCATGCTGCAGAGGCTGCGATGGCCGATACGATCGAGAAATATAAAGGCAACTACATCCTCGCGGTTGAAGGTAATCCACCGCTGAACGAGGATGGCATGTTCTGCATTACCGGTGGCAAGCCATTTGTCGAAAAGCTGAAATATGCTGCGAAAGACGCCAAGGCGATCATCTCCTGGGGCGCCTGCGCTTCTTACGGCTGTGTGCAGGCGGCAGCGCCCAATCCAACGCAGGCCACGCCCGTGCACAAAGTCATCACCGACAAACCGATCATCAAGGTGCCGGGATGCCCGCCAATCGCAGAGGTCATGACCGGGGTCATCACCTATATGCTGACTTTTGACCGGATGCCAGAGCTTGACCGGCAAGGCCGCCCGGCGATGTTCTACGGTCAGCGTATCCACGACAAATGCTACCGGCGTCCGCATTTCGATGCAGGCCAGTTTGTCGAGGTCTGGGACGATGAAAATGCCAGAAAGGGTTACTGCCTCTACAAGGTTGGCTGCAAAGGGCCGACGACCTACAATGCCTGTTCCACCGTGCGCTGGAACGAGGGTGTCAGCTTCCCGATCCAATCCGGCCATGGCTGTATTGGCTGCTCTGAGGACGGTTTCTGGGACCAGGGCTCATTTTACAATCGCGTTACCAACCTGACACAGTTTGGTGTTGAAGCCAACGCCGATCAGATTGGCCTGGCAGCTGCTGGGGTTGTCGGTGGGGGGATCGCGCTGCACATGGCGGTGACTGCCCTCAAGGCGGCGCAGAACAAAGCGCAGAAATCTCCTGAACGGAAATCTCCAGAAAAGCAAGCAGAGGATGCGTAATCCATGGCCATTCAAACCCCCAATGGCTTTGAACTCGATACCTCCGGCAAACGCATTGTTGTTGACCCGGTCACCCGGATCGAAGGGCATATGCGCTGCGAAGTGAACGTGGATGAGAATAACGTTATCCGTAACGCCGTTTCCACCGGCACGATGTGGCGCGGGCTTGAGGTAATCCTCAAGGGGCGTGATCCGCGCGATGCCTGGGCCTTTACCGAGCGGATTTGCGGGGTTTGCACTGGCACCCACGCGCTGACCTCGGTCAGGGCGGTGGAGGATGCGCTGGGGATCACGATCCCGGATAATGCCAACTCAATCCGCAATATCATGCAGCTGAATCTGCAGGTGCACGACCATATCGTTCATTTCTATCATCTGCATGCGCTCGATTGGGTGAACCCGGTCAACGCGCTTAAAGCTGACCCTAAGGCGACGAGCGCGTTGCAACAGGCAGTCTCGCCCCGCCATCCGATGTCATCGCCCGGCTATTTCCGCGATGTGCAGGGCCGGCTGAAGCAGTTTGTCGAAAGCGGGCAGCTGGGGCTCTTTAAGAACGGTTATTGGGACAACCCAGCCTATAAACTGCCGCCTGAAGCCGATCTGATGGCGACCACGCATTATCTGGAAGCGCTCGATCTGCAAAAGGAGATTGCCAAGATCCACACGATCTTTGGCGGCAAGAACCCGCATCCTAACTGGCTCGTCGGCGGTGTGCCATGTCCGATCAACGTGCATTCCACTGGCGCCGTCGGTGCGATCAACATGGAACGGCTGAACATGGTTGCCACCATTGTTCAGCTGTCGCTGGACTTTGTGAACAATGTCTATTTACCCGATCTGGTGGCAATCGGCGGGTTCTATAAGAATTGGCTTTATGGCGGCGGGCTTGCCGGCAAATCGATGATGAGCTACGGCGACATCCCTGAAAACGCCAATGACTTCTCTGCCGGCCAGCTCCACATGCCGCGCGGTGCGATCGTCAATGGGGATCTGACAACTGTGCATGAGGTGGATGTGCGCGATCCTGCCCAGGTGCAGGAATTCGTGGACCATTCCTGGTACGACTACGGCGAGCCGGGTATGGGTCTGCATCCCTGGGACGGTGTGACGGAAGCCAAATTTGAACTCGGCCCCAACATGAAGGGCACGCGCACCAATATCAAAGAGATCGACGAGGCGGCGAAATACTCCTGGATCAAAGCGCCGCGCTGGAAAGGTCATGCGATGGAAGTGGGGCCGCTGGCGCGCTACATCATCGGTTATGCCAGCGGTCACGAAGACATCAGGAACCAGGTCGACGGGCTGTTGCGCACGATGGACTTGCCCGTAGAAGCGCTTTTTTCCACGCTGGGGCGGACGGCGGCACGCGCACTTGAGGCTGAATATTGCGCGCGTCTGCAAAAGCGCTTTTTCGACAAGCTCGTCACCAATATCAAGAACGGCGACGAAAATACCGCCAATGTCGAGAAATGGGACCCGTCTTCCTGGCCCAGGGAAGCCAAGGGCGTGGGTGTCACCGAAGCACCGCGCGGCGCGCTCGGGCATTGGATCAAGATCAAGGACGGGCGCATTGAAAACTACCAATGCGTTGTGCCGACGACCTGGAATGGCTCACCGCGCGACAGCGCGGGCAAGATCGGCGCGTATGAAGCAAGCCTGCTCAACACGCCCATGGAGCGTTCGGAAGAGCCGGTCGAGATCCTGCGCACATTACACAGCTTCGACCCGTGCCTGGCATGTTCCACTCATGTGATATCGCCTGAGGGTGAAGAACTCACCGAAGTCAAGGTTCGCTGACGGGAGGAATGGCTTATGAAATATCTCGCACCTTTGATCGCCATCCTGTCTGCTTCTCCTGAGCGTTCCGAGGGCGGCTTACATAAAGACGAAGACCAGGCTACGATGAAGCGTTATGCATCGGTCTATGTCTATGAAGTGCCAGTCCGCCTCTGGCACTGGGTCAATGCCGCTGCAATCCTGGTGCTCTGCGTGACCGGCTGGTATATCGGCAATCCGCCGCCGTCGATGCAGATCGCCGAGGCAACGCATCAGTTTGTGTTCGGCTATATCCGCTTTGCCCATTTTGCAGCGGGCATGATCATGACGGTCGGCTTTTTCGGCCGCATTTACTGGGCCTTCGTGGGCAACCACCACGCCCGGCAACTGTTCATCCTGCCCCTGTTGAACAAGCATTGGTGGTCTGAGGTGCTCTTCGAGATCCGCTGGTACATGTTCCTCGAAAAAGAACCTAAGAAATATATTGGCCACAATCCGCTTGCGCAGATTGCCATGTTTATCTTCGTGACGCTGGGCACAACCTTTATGATCGTAACAGGTTTTGCGCTTTATGCGGAAGGTTTGGGCACGGATCACTGGTTGAGCGCACTGACCGCGCCCGTGATGAACCTTGTCGGCAACTCGCAGATGATGCACTCGCTCCATCATCTGGGCA
>CAWUIN010000045.1:0-21140 GCA_963922535.1 uncultured Hyphomicrobiaceae bacterium
CCTTGATAAATTTTTTTAATTCTTCCCGTTTTTTAAAACTGTATTCCTGATATACCAAAAATAAACGGAATACGGCAGAATACGCGCAATTTTGAGTATCCTGACAAACAGCCAGGGGAATGCAATCTCAAACCTGCGTTTGCGCAACCCCTTGACTATCCGACGTGAGGCTGCCTGCGGTGTCATGATGAACGGCATTGGAAATTCGTTCCCGGCTGTCATTGGTGTTTCGACAAAGCCAGGGTTTATAATGCTTATGTGCACACCGTAACGCGCAAGATCAGGATATAAACTTTCTGCCAAGCTTATAAGTGCAGCTTTAGTCGAACCATAAGCTGCAGCCTGGGGTAGCCCGCGGTATCCGGCAACAGATGCAACAATTCCAATGTGTCCGTGCCTGCGTGCGATAAAGTCTGGCATTACAACGCCTAACACATTATGCACGCCACCCACGTTGATGTCGAAGCTTTGCTTTGCCTTGGCGACGTCAAAATCAGCAGCTCCCATTGGATGCCACATCGCAGCACAGATAACGACAAGATCGACCGATCCCAATGCACGATTGATATCGGCGTATGCTGCCGCCAGCGCATCCTGCTTGCCGATATCAAGCGGGAAGGAAACCAGCATATCCGAGCGTTCCTGGAGTTCTGCCAGTTTGTCTGCCGAACGCGCACTGATTGCCACGCGAACGCCGTCTGCGGCCAGATCAATAGCAAGTTGTCGACCAATGCCTGTGCTAGCCCCTATGATCCACGCTGTCTTCCAAATTTCTGACATCTATTAATTACATCCGGATAAGTGGTTGTAGAATGCGCGCAAAAGGACCTTTGAATTTAGCCGGCGCATCGAAGGCCACAACGCAGATACAGTCCTCGCCAGGTTCGACAATGGGCTGGTGCTCGACGTCTTGATCCATATCCGCGATATCGCCAGGTCCAAAGACGCCGAATTTATCACGATAGGCACCACTTATGATTAATGTCAGCTCTGCTCCGCTGTGGCCATGCTCAGGCAACTTTTTGTTGGGCGCCACTTTCAGCAATCGAAGATCGCTGGTCGCATTATCGGAAAGTGGCACGGCGTAGCTGGCAACTCCGGGGCCTATCCACTTCCAGGGAATATCAGCAATATTCTTGCCCACGATCCATGAAAGAGGTGCCGGCAAGTCACTTGCCTGTAATTGTTTTGTGCGTGATAAACCACCAGAAACTGGCGCAATACCAACCTCAGGGCGTGATGCTGCCACCTGTTCCAGAAACCTTGCAGGATCGGTCAGCGGATTTGGCTCAGCATTCGCTAGCATCACTCCACCGATGGTATCCATCTCATGCAAACGTCCGCGACATTGACTGCAAATGCCAATGTGAGCAGCTGCCACGGCGCTTAAAGCTTCACCAAGCGTTCCTGCCGAAAGGCTCATTAGAGTTGCATCATCAAGATGACGTTTGATTGTCATTTTAATTCCTCAAAAGCGCTGCGCAGTCTCTGATACGCCAACCGCATACGGGATTTAACGGTTCCTAAAGGCAGGGAAAGCTTGTTGGCTATTTCACTTTGTGACAGGCCTTCCATGTAGGAAAGTTGAATGACCGCCGTTTGATCCGGCGGAAGCTTTTTCAATGCTTCTCCGACGAGTTGCTGAATTTCTGTCTGCATGAGCTGCTCGTCAGGCGGCATATCTTCTGCGATGTGGGTGGACAGATCCTCGTCGATCTCGGCCCAGCCCTTCTGGCGACGAAGCCGGTCAATACGCAGGTTGCGCGCAATCGTAAACACCCATGTTGCAAAATTGCCACGCCCCTCGACGTAGTAACTTGCCTTGCGCCACACCGCAAGCATTGTTTCCTGCGCGAGTTCCTCTGCCGTCGCAGGGTCGGCCCCCTGCCTGATGAGAACTGCTTTCACGCGCGGGGCAAACTGTTCAAACAACTCCTTGAAAGCATCAGGATCCCCGTCTGCAGCAATTCGGCGAATGAGGTCGTTCATGCAACTTTCCCAATGGGCATGGATCTTCGGGATAATAAGCCGTCTTCTACTGCTGCGCGCAACATTAGATCCACTCCTCGCATTTATTATTTTATACGCACATATTCTCCACGCGGATTAAGATTGGAGCTATCGTCCGCTGCCGCCTCAAGATCTTGCAGTTAAACCTAAGTCCAGTAAGGCAAATTCATAAGTCATACCTGGGTGTAAACCTCTGCCTCGTAGGGGGCCAGTGCGTGGGCCAGCGGCAACGGGAGCATGGATTTAAACCCGTTAGTAATTTTGCGGCTTGGCATGAATTAGTATTTCTGGCTCATACATACTATTTGCTGCCTATCAGGTCGTGTTGTCAGTTAGCACACGCGCTGGAATTCCAATACATATCAAGTAACAAGGATGAGATAATGAGCGCCTCAGACGAATACACGCCACCCAAAGTGTGGACTTGGCAACTTGAAGAAGGTGGCAAATTTGCCAGTATTAACCGACCGTTCGCAGGCGCCACCCACGAGAGAGAACTCCCACGCGGTCAACACCCGCTGCAGCTTTACTCGCTAGCGACGCCCAACGGCGTTAAAGTTACGGTGATGCTCGAGGAACTGTTGGCTGCCGGCCACAGCGGCGCCGAATACGATGCCTATCCAATTGATATAGGCAAGGGCGACCAGTTCGCCTCGGGCTTTGTTGAAATCAATCCGAACTCCAAAATCCCCGCGTTGATGGATTACACAACGTCGAAGCCGACGCGACTGTTTGAATCCGGCGCAATCCTGCTTTATCTGGCGGAAAAATTCGACGGCGCGTTTTTGCCAAGCGAGCCGGCCACGCGGCCGGAATGCCTGTCGTGGCTGTTCTGGCAAATGGGCAGCGCACCTTACCTGGGCGGCGGCTTCGGACATTTCTATGTCTATGCCCCGATGAAGATCAGGTATGCCATTGACCGCTTCGCCATGGAGACCAAGCGCCAGCTGGATGTGCTCAACCGTAATCTGGCAGAACGCAAATTCATGTGCGGTGATGATTATACAATTGCCGACATCGCTATCTGGCCCTGGTACGGTCAGCTCGTGTGCGATAAAGTTTACGACGCGGCTGAATTTCTCGACGTTGCTTCTTATCGTAATGTGATCCGCTGGGCCGACGAAATCGCTCAACGTCCGGCTGTTAAGCGTGGCCGCATGGTCAATCGCCTTAGCGGGCCACTTGAAGAACAACTGCGTGAACGCCATGATGCAAGCGATTTCGAGACGCGGACCCAGGATAAACTTGAAGGCTGAGGCTCACCCGACCCGGATTGCCTGGACACCAATTTTCCATGCTATGGCTGCAACGCCATACCTGATGGGAAAACCCGATGGGAAAAATGGCTCAATAGCACACCTCTGAGAGGCCCCGGAGACTTGAGCCTGGCCTGCGCTTGCGTGTTTTCTGCTCCATGCGGCCACGTCTGATTATCATGCCAACGGCAGTGTTCTGCACTTGGCACTTGGCACTTGGCACTTGGCACTTGGCACCTGGCACGAAGCTCTGAGCTACCGCTCCGCAAGCCCCGCGACGGACACCTTGCGGCGCACACGTTCACTGCGGTAACTCAGAGCCTCTGCAATGTGAGGCCGGCTTATACGATTTTCCTCGGCGAGATCAGCCAATGTCAGGGCGACGCGCAGCGTGCGGTGGAACCCACGTGCCGACATGCCAAGCTTTGCCGAGGCTTCCCTAAGCAAGCCCATGGCTTCGTCATCGACTTCAATGATTTCTTCTAGCATCGACGCTGACATTTGTGCATTTGTACGGGGGGCGGTTTCACCGCTGGCCTCGGACATACGGTTCTGCTGGCGTGCGCGTGCAGCGCTGACGCGGGCGCGGACTTCTCTGCTGCCTTCCGCGGCTGCTGGCAGGCAAAGATCGGCAGCCGACACTGCCGGCATTTCGATCGTCAGGTCAATTCTGTCCAGCAATGGCCCGGAAACGCGCGCCTGGTAATCGGCCGCGCATCTCTCGCCCCGTTTACAAGACTGGCCCGGCCCGCCGCCGCAACGGCAGGGGTTCATCGCTGCGATCAGCTGAATGCGCGAAGGATAAGAAATGCGGTGGTTGGCACGCGCAATCACGGTTTCACCGGTTTCCAGGGGCTGACGCAGGGAATCCAGGACCGGCGGTGAAAACTCCGGCAATTCATCAAGGAAAAGCACACCGTTGTGGGCCAGAGAGACTTCGCCGGGGCGAGGACGTGTGCCACCGCCGACAAGCGCCGCCATGCTGGCTGAGTGATGCGGCGCACGAAACGGACGTTCTGTCTTGATTTCACCGCCCATCAGTTCGCCTGCCAGCGAATGGACCATGCTGACCTCCAGCATCTCTTTCGTTTCCAGCGGCGGCAGAATTGAAGGCAGGCGCTGGGCCAGCATCGATTTACCGGACCCCGGCGGCCCGATCATCAAAAGATTGTGCCCGCCCGCGGCCGCCACTTCAAGCGCCCGCTTCGCAGTTTCCTGGCCTTTGACGTCTTTCAGATCCTGGATTGAGACAGGCTCCCTTGCCAGATTTGGCGCGGGCCGGCGCAACATTTGCGTTCCACGGAAATGATTGATCAAGGATAACAGATGGGCTGGCGCTATAATCTCGATCGTTTCACCGGCCCAGGCGGCCTCCTGGCCACATCCTGCCGGGCAAATCAGACCTTTGTTCATCGCATTGGCTCCCATGGCGGCGGGGAGGGCGCCGGGTACCGGGCGCAAGGCCCCGTCCAGAGCGAGTTCTCCGATGGCGACGTAACCATTAATTGTTTCCGGTGACACGGCCTCCATCGCGACAAGCAATGCCAGCGCGATGGGCAAATCGAAATGCGAGCCCTCCTTAGGCAGATCCCCCGGCGCCAGATTGACCGTAATCCGGGTCCAGGGCAGACCAAGGCCAAGCGCATGGAGGGCGTTACGCACACGTTCACGGCTTTCTGCCACCGCCTTGTCGGGCAACCCCACGATCGAGAAATTATGCTGGCCAGGCGTAATTCTGACTTCGACCTGAACTGGCCTCGCCTCAATGCCAACAAAAGCGACTGTCGCAATCCTGCCGTACACGCAACGGTTTCCAACTTGAGTATCCTAAAATATCCTGAAGAGTTCAGGGTGTGCCGTCAGTTGCCGCACGAAGCCCGCTGAGACAAATTTTTTCATCCAGAAGGCGTATTCGGACTTGTTGAGCGACGCTCTACTACAAGTGAACACAAAGCTGCTGACGGGAAAACTCGTCCTGTAGCAGAATGATTTGGCGAAACCGGCCCGGCTCTCGCGCGTCTTAACTAACAACACGCTTTGAAGTTAAGCGTTTCAGAAAAATCGTCAAGAACAAAATATAAACCTGCACGTGTGTATTGTTCTACCCAAAGCTGAAATCGTTTGTCATATCCGAGTTCAGGTAATTGGATTGAAGCGCAAAAAATCAATCGGCCTTTGTTGTAAGTTGTATTTGCAGATATATCTGAACCGCTCCACTATGTAATAATTGACGTCTTGTAATAGCGGGGCAATTTATCTGCTTGAGACCGGCTTTTTAAGATGTTTAATTACAGCGGCTGCATACGGGGAGAATATCATAAATGGCTGGCGCCACAAACGTTGAGCACTACAAAGACGCGTTGATCATCCTGACAACGGCGGCAGTCATGGTGCCAATGGCGCGCCATTTCAGATTAAGCCCGGTGATTGCCTATCTCGTTGCTGGCTTTGTGCTGGGGCCTAGCGGTATTGTGCTGCTCGCACCGCCCGACAGCTGGTTTAAATGGATCACGATTGCGCCTGACAATCAACTGGGCTTTATCGGCGAACTCGGCGTCGTCTTTTTGCTGTTTCTGATCGGGCTTGAACTTTCCTTCCAGCGTCTGGTGACCATGCGGCGCCTGGTGTTCGGCCTTGGCAACGCCCAGATCCTGCTCTCGGCCGCCGTCATCACCAGCTTTTGCTGGCTTATCGGGCTGCCCGCTGCGGCGGCTGTCCTGATCGGCTTAAGCCTCGCTTTATCATCGACTGCCATCGTCATTGAGCTGCTCTCCCAGCAGCAACGCCTTGCCACCAACACCGGTCGAACCGCATTTTCCATTCTGCTGATGCAGGACCTGGCGGTGATTCCGCTGATTTTTCTGGTATCGATCCTCGCCGGCAACAGCGATGTCGGTGTGATTGAGGGATTGCTGACGGCCCTGAGCCAGGCGGCCCTTGCATTGCTTGCAGTCGGCGGCATTGGCTGGCTGGCGCTCCGGCCACTGTTCCGGCTCGTCACGGCGTCAAGCAGTCAAGAGCTTTTTGTTGCCGCAACTCTCTTAGTTATAGTCGCCAGCGGCCTGGTGACCGGCGTTGCCGGCCTCTCGATGGCGCTTGGCGCCTTTGTGGCAGGCCTGCTGCTGGCTGAAACCGAGTTCCGCCGCTCCATTCAGTCCGCCATTGAGCCGGTCAAGGGGCTATTGCTCGGCGTGTTCTTTTTCACCGTCGGCATGAGCCTTGATACCCGCACCGTGCTGGCAGATCCGGCAACCGTGCTGCTTGGCACCACAGGGCTGATCGTGGCCAAGGCGCTCGTCATCACGGTGCTGCTGATGGTATTTCGCATCACGCCCTCATCGATTTCGGAAATTGTCGGCCTGCTTGCCTCAGGCGGTGAATTCACTTTTATTGTCATTGGTATGGCAACTGTCAGCGGCATTATTGAGCCGGCCCTTTCGGCGGTTATCTTTGCCATTACGGCGCTGTCGATGCTGCTTATTCCAGTGCTGGATTACATTGGACAACGGATTGCACGCCAACTGCGCGCCACCAGGAAATCGGAGCCTGAACTGCTCGCCTCCCCGCATGGGCATGAGACACCGCCGCGGGCAGTGATCATCGGTTTTGGCCGGGTGGGCCGGCTGCTATCCGAAATGCTGGAGGCGCATAACGTTCCGCACCTGGCGATGGAACACAACCCGGAAAACGTTACGGCAGGGCGGAAGCGCGGACGGCCGGTCTACTACGGCGATGCCCGCGACGATAACTTCCTGCGCGAATCTGGTATCACCACGGCGGACGCGGTCCTGGTAACTATCAATTCACCCAGCCTGATCGAGGACGTGGTGCAGCACGTGCGCACCGTTAATCCAAGCGTTCTTGTGGTTGCCCGTACACGCGATGCCGAACATGCCAAGCGGCTTTATGAACTCGGCGCCACGCACGCTGTCCCTGAGACCATCGAGGCCAGCCTGCAACTGGCAGAAGCCTCTCTGGTTGATCTGGGTGTACCGACAGACCACGTCATCGCTTCGATTAACGCCAAGCGCGATGAAATCCACGAGCAATTACAAGGTGCCGGGGGAAAGGGCGGCTACGTCGGCCAGGCGGCCGCCCGCAGCCCGCTACAGAAAGTGATGGATCAAGAGTAGGCCGGTTACTGAGCCTTGGCTATCGGCCTCCAGGTCTGCGATACAGGCATCGAAACTGCGACGAGATCCGAGCCGCTGCCGCGAACACATGATTTCCGGTCAAGACGCAAGCTGATAAGCAGCGCAGCACACACGGGGCAAAAAATTCGAGCTCCGAAGTAATGGAACCGAAAACGTTTGATTAGCGCTCGCCAGTTCGTATTACTGGATCTGGAGGTCCATTGCACCAGGCACCAGGCACCGGCACCAGATCGGCTTGCTACTCAACCGTTGTTAAACCATCGCCAACCGCATGACTTCATATGACGATACGGCCTAAACCTGAACCACCTTACCCGGATTCATGATCCCCGCCGGATCAAGCGCTGCCTTGACTGCGCGCATCATATTCAGCTCAACGGTGCTCTTATAGCGCATATTCTCCTCCAGCCGCAGACGGCCGATGCCGTGTTCGGCGCTGATGGAGCCGCCAAGCTCGGTGACGATGTCGTGGACGATGCGGTTGATGGCGTCGCGTTCGGTGCGGAAGGTTGGCGTTTTTGCCCATTCCGCAGGCTGCATCGGGTTAAAGTGCATGTTGCCATCGCCGACGTGGCCGAAGGCAGCAAGGCGGATGTCTGGATAGACCGCCAGAACAGCAGCATTGGCGCGGGCGAGAAACTCGCCGATGCGCGAGACCGGCACCGAGACGTCATGCTTGATACTAACGCCAATCGCTTTCTGGGCTTCAGCCATATCCTCGCGCATTTGCCAGAACTTCGCCGCCTGCGCGCCGGAAGCCGCGATTACTGCATCGTCGATGAGCCCCATTTCCATCGCATCGCCAAGCGCTTCGGTGAACGGTTCCGCTAACGAACCGGGTTCACCCTGGCCGGTCACTTCACACAACACGTACCAGGGATGGATGTCCGCCATCGGGTCCTCGTGGCCCGGAACGCCGGCGAGAACGAAATCGATCACCTGGCGCTGCATCAGTTCAAAACCGGAGATTTGCTCGCCCATCCGCACCTTCATGTGACCGAGAAGACTGACCGCATCCTCGGGCGACTTCACAGAAAGCCACGCCGTTTCCGATGCTGTCGGCTTCGGGAACAGGCGGAGAACGGCGGCGGTAATAATCCCCAGTGTGCCTTCTGAGCCGAGGAACAGATGTTTCATGTCGTAGCCGGTGTTGTCCTTACGCAGCCCCCGAAGCCCGTGCCAGATTTCACCGCTGGCAAGCACCACCTCAAGGCCAAGTACCATGGCTCGCGCATTGCCATAACGCAGCACTTGCGTGCCGCCGGCGTTGGTCGCCAGATTGCCGCCGATCTGGCAAGAACCTTCGGCTGCAAGGCTTAAGGGAAACAGGCGGCCGTTGTCATCGGCAATCTCCTGGATCTTCTGCAGCACGACACCGGCCTCTACGGTCAATGTATCATTGCTGAGATCAATCTCACGCACCTTGTTCATCCGTGAGGTGGAAACGATCACCTCGTCAAGGCGATCGTGCGGCTGGCCACCACCGGTCAGCCCGGTGTTGCCACCCTGCGGCACGATGGCCGTTCCGGTTGCCGCGCAAAGTCTCACGATGGCCGCCACCTCGTCCGTCGTTTCAGGCCGAAGCACCAGCGGCACATCGCCGACATAATCATCCCGCCAACTGCGACAGTAGGGTTCTTTATCCGCCGCCGCATCAAGATAGCCGGCAGGGCCGACAATCGCCTTCAATTGGTCGATGACATCGTTTGGGACAGGGGCAAACGTGCGCAATGGGTGCGACATTGCGGATTTCCTTTTGTTGTCAGGATAGAAAAGTTATGAATAAGTTTAGCAGACGCACCAAAGACAACAAGAGTATGCCGCATGATTATGATAATACTATATAACTTGATAACTTGATAACTTGACAACTTGCGCCTTCGCTCGAACGCTACCTGGTTGGAACCTTAATCGGCTGTCCATAGTAAGAAGTTAATTCATAAATGCACAATTCACAACAAGACAGGCCCCTAAAGGACAGGCTCCTAAAGGCAAGGCAGGGCGCACAATGACACGCTACGCGATTTATTTCGTCCCAGTTGAAGACATAGATTTGTGGCAGTTTGGTTCAGCAGCCGTTGGGTATGACAGCATGGCGGCCACAGCAGTGCCTTTCCATAAAGCTGCGTTTTATAAGCGCCCTGAAATCGCCGATTGGACGGCGGACCCACGCCGTTATGGCTTCCACGCCACGTTAAAGCCGCCGTTTGCGCTGGCAGACGGCACCAGCATCGAAGGCCTGGAAGCCGCAGCCGCTGAATTCTGCACACAGCGCAGACGGTTTAGCGTAGAGCGCCTGGACGTCACGGCGATCGGCGGCTTCCTGGCGCTGGTGCCGGCGGCGCCTTCGTCTCAACTCAACCGGCTGGCCGCAGATTGCGTGACAGCGTTCGAAGCGTTCCGGGCGCCACTCAGCGAAGCCGATCTGGCGCGGCGGCTCAAAAGCCCGCTCAGCGATAACCAACGCGCACATCTAGAAAAGTGGGGCTATCCTTACGTGTTCGATGAGTTTCGTTTTCACATGACCCTGACGGGCCGCCTGCCGGAAGCGGTGCGGACGCAAGCCCTTGAAACGCTGCGCGAATTATACGCGCCAATCGCCGGCCCCGTTCACATCAACGCGGTTTCGATTTGTGAGCAGCCATCGCGCGATGCCAATTTCAATGTACGTCGGTCATTTATATTCGGCGGTTAATCTGCAATGTCAAGCCTTCACGCAGTTTATGGACATGTCCCACCCGAGCTTGCCGACATCCCGCCCGGCAGCCTGCAGACTTCGCCGCGGATCCCAGGTTCAATACCGCTTAGCACCGTCGATCCCGCAAATCTTGACGGCATCGTTTTATACGCACCGGAAAACACGCTTGAACGCAAATACGTGCTGGCACAGGCCGTGCTGGCGGTGAAGCCGGATGGCGCCCTCACCGTGCTGGCACCGAACACCAAAGGCGGCACGCGCCTTGCCAAGGAACTTTCGGCATTCGGCTGCAACGTCGACATGAGTTCTCAGCGTCATCACAGGATCGTCCGCTGCCGGCGCCCGGCGGCTCTCAACATGCCAGGTATCAGTGATGCCCTGGAGATGGGTTCACCGCGTCTAGATCCAGCGCTGGACCTTTGGACCCAGCCGGGACTGTTCAGCTGGAACCGCGCCGATCCGGGCAGTTCGCTGCTCATGCACCACCTGCCGCCGCTGGAAGGCTCAGGCGCAGACCTTGGCTGCGGCTATGGCCTGCTGGCCAGGGCTGTCCTTACTGAGGGAACATGCAGGAAATTGATCTTGATCGATATCGACCGCCGCGCGCTGGATATGGCGCGATGTAATGTTGCCAGTGCAAATTTTGCAGGAAAGGAGATTGAATTTCTGTGGACCGATGTCAGAGTACCCAGCCGGCTGCCGCACAATTTGGATTTCGTCGTTATGAACCCGCCATTCCACGATGGTGGCGTGGAGGATCGTACTCTTGGCCGCATTTTTATTGAACGGGCCGCTGAGATGCTGCGCCAAGGCGGTGTTTTATGGCTGACCGCCAACCGTCATCTCCCTTACGAGGAGCCGCTGGAACTGGCGTTTGCCAACATGGAGCAGATCGCGCAGAAGCAGGGTTACAAGATCTACAAGGCGCACAGATGAATAAGAGCCAGAACAAGCCTTCGGCTGCGTTGCGCGTTGACCGCCTGCTCGCCAATCTCGGATACGGCACACGCAAAGACATCCAGACCCAGGTGAAAGCCGGCCGTATCTATCTGGATGGTATGCCTTTGCGCGATGCAAGCGCGAAGATCGCACTCACCTCGGATCTACCTGAGCGGCTTCGGGTTGGCGGAGAAAAGCTGGACCCACTGCCAGGATTGACCCTGATCATGCACAAACCGCTTGGTCTTACCTGCAGCCACAGAGAGGATGGCCCGCTTGTCCATGATCTGCTCCCGCCGCGCTGGCGCTTACGCAAACCTATAATTTCGACGGTCGGCCGCCTCGACAAGGACACCTCCGGCCTGCTGCTCATGACCGATGACGGCAAACTGTTGCACAGGATTATCGCGCCGAAGAATAAAATTGCAAAACGCTATCGCGTCACGCTGGCACGCCCGCTCTCGGGCACCGAAACTGCGACATTTGCTTCCGGCATGCTGATGCTGGACGGCGAAGACAAGCCGTTACTGCCTGCCGTCCTGGAGAAGGCGCCGCATGATTACCATGCCGGAACACAAACCGAAGATACGGGGCCGGTTGTTTTTTTAACTGTGACTGAAGGGCGTTACCATCAAGTCCGCCGCATGTTTGCGGCAGTTGGAAACCATGTTACCTACCTGCACAGAGACAAAATTGGTGGTTTGCATCTGCCGGAAGAGCTTGAGGCTGGAGCATTTCGCGTGCTTGACGCTACAGAGGTCGACAGCATCTTTTCACCGGCGCAACAGTCTGGCACATAAAATATTCTGGATGCTGCCCAGATGTTCGAGCCAAAATCCTGAACGTCAAGGGGTTCATTTCACCATCTCCTGACAGGCTTTATCAATTGACACGAATTAGAGGTCGTCCATGCGAACCCTTGAAGATCTGAAGATCAAAATTTTTGCCGATGGCGCCGATTTCAACGGCATTGTCGAGATGTCGAAAAATCACATGGTCAAAGGCTTTACGACTAACCCTTCGCTTGTTGCCAAAGCGGGCGAGGCGGATTATGAGGATTTTGCTCGCCGTGTCATCGCCGCCGCGCCAGACAAACCTGTATCGTTTGAGGTTTTCCTCGACGATTTTCCAGGCATGATCCAGCAAGGCCGGACAATTGCCAGCTGGGGGCCGAACGTGAATGCCAAGGTCCCGGTTATGAACACCCGTGGCGAATTTGCCGGTGAGGCAATTGCAGCTTTGTCTGCTGAAGGCGTCGTTCTTAACGTCACGGCAATCTTTACACCTGCCCAGGTCAGGATGGTCGCCGAAGCTCTGGCCCCTGATGTGCCAGCGATTGTCTCGGTATTTGCCGGCCGCATTGCCGATACCGGCTTGGATCCGTTGCCGCTTATGCAGGAGTGCCTGGACATTCTGAAAATGCGGCCAAAGGCTGAATTGCTGTGGGCCTCAACGCGCGAGGTCCTTAACATTTATCAAGCCAATGACATCGGTTGCCACATCATCACAGCCCCCAACGACCTGATCAAAAAACTCTCGCTTGCCGGCAAGAACCTGGACGCCTATTCACAAGAAACCGTGCTTGCTTTTTATCAAGATGCGACTGCTTCGGGTTTTAATATCGCAATAAAATAATAACGAGTGATTCAAGCTACTCTTGCGAAACTTTATATCGGTGCTAAGCTCAAAGGGTCGCTTACATGCGAACTTCGGCTTACGGTAACTGAAAAATTGATCTGTATGTCTGAGTTGAATGTCTAAGCTGGCCGTTAAGCCATTGTACTAGAATATAATAATGGTTAAACCGGGAGGAACTTGGAAATGAAACGAAGAGAGTTTCTGCAAAAAGCCGGCGGCATCGCAGTAGCCGGTGCCGCGACCACCTCCATTGCTGCGCCAGCAATCGCGCAGGGCAGAAAAGAAATGGTGATCGTGTCAACCTGGCCGAAGGATTTCCCGGGCATTGGGGTCTCCTCGCAACGTCTGGCGGCACGCATCACTGAACTGTCGGAAGGTCGCATTGTAACAACGTACTACCCTGCTGGTGAAAAGGTCGGCGCCCTTGACGCTTTTGACGAGGTTGCCTCCGGCAACTCGCAAGCCTACACTGGTGCTGAATATTATTGGAAGGGCAAGCATCCTGCGCTTGCATATTTTACCACGGTTCCATTCGGTATGACTGTGGCGGAGCGCAATGCCTGGATCAAATTCGGTGGAGGCCAGAAGTTGTGGGATGAAGTCTCCGACAAGTTCGGTCTCAAAGCTCTGCCATGCGGCGCCACCGGCACCCAGATGGGCGGATGGTTCAACAAGGAAATCGAAACCGTCGATGATCTCAAGGGCCTTAAGATGCGCATTCCCGGGCTCGGCGGTGATGTGATGGCCAAGCTGGGTGTGTCAACCGTATCTCTACCGGGTGGCCAGATTTTCGAAAACCTTGTCTCCGGCTCGATTGATGCAACTGAGTGGGTCGGCCCTTACAACGACTACTTCATGAAGTTTTATGAAGCTGCCAAATTCTACTACTGGCCGGGCATGCACGAGCCCAGCGCAACACTGTCACTCGGTATGAATAAATCCTGGTGGTCTGGCCTTTCCAAGTGGGAACAGGCGATTATTACAGCTGCTTCCATGGAGGAAAATGCTGCGCAGTACGATGAAGCGCAGGCCAAAAACGGTGAATATCTCGCTAAGATGATTGAAGAAAACGGCGTTGTCCTGAAATCGTTCAACGATGAAATCTTTGAAGAGTTCGCCAATGCAACGGCTGAAGTCCTGGAGGAGATACGTGGCTACGATGCCTTGACACAAAAAGTCAACGACGAGTTCATGGCAGCACTGCGTGAGATCGGCGGTTGGCAGAAAATTGCCGAAATCGCATTTTCTAACCAACGCAACCGTATCTTGGGCATCTAACACCCGACATGGAAAATAAGACCGGATGGATTTTTCCATCCGGTTTTCGTGTCGGGAATTAACCTTGACGCAGCAAAAATTGTAATGCCTCCGCCACGACGGAATCCGTGTTGGACGCACTCAGGAAAAGCGAACGAATTCAAATGAACGTCTGGATTGACCGCGTGCGCGATATACTGGATGCACTCTGGCTGTGGCTCGTCCAGTTCATCGCTGACGCCTGGCGTATTGTGTCGCCATGGTTCGTCTGGCTCGTTGCACGCGTGAGAGCTCTGGCAGTCGGCGATATATTCGCCATGCTATCGCGATCGTTTAACTGGTTTCTTAAACGCGCCCAGACCAATACTGGAATTCATGATGTGAACGATAAATTCGCATTTTCCTTGAGATGGTTCAGCTGGTCGATTTTCGGCATCATGTGCGCTTATATCTTGAATTGCTATCTGTCGTACTGGCAAAACTGGCCGTCAGCGCTTGCGCTCCTGCAGAATGGAGAATTCGGTGTTCTCACATCTCTTCAGACGGCCTTTTATCCACTATCGATCGGCGCTGCTGCAGTTTTTACACTTCGCACAGCAACCGAACGCACGTTACGCGATGACAGTCAAACGCTCAATGACATCGTCACATTTATCGTTCGCGCGGCATTCTGGGCCGTTTTATTGATTGGCCTGGTTGACGCCCTCATCTCATTCCTGCGCGTCGAAGGCCTGCTTGAATATGTCTTAGGAAGCGAACTTGCCCAAGCTCTTGGCCGTTCACATTTCCGCGGCAGTTACGTGCATATGCCGTTATGCGTTATCGCCATTTACATTGCGACGCGTCGTACAACGATTGATTTTATCTGGCTGTCGTTGCTGGTCGTTGGCGCTGAACTTGCCATTGTGATCACACGATTTGTCTTTTCCTACGAACAAATCTTCATGGGCGATCTGGTTCGCTTCTGGTATGCGGCGTTATTCCTGTTTGCATCTGCTTATACTCTGTACACCGACACGCATGTACGGGTAGATGTTTTTTATGCATCCTTCTCAAAGCAAAAACGCAGCGCAGTCAACGGCGTTGGCGCTGTTGTGCTAGGCATCGTGCTCTGTTGGACGATTTTGCTGATGGGAATGTGGAGCAAGACGTCAATTTTGATTACACCGCTTCTCGGATTTGAAATTTCGCAATCCGGCTTCGGTATGTACGTTAAATACCTTATGGCAAGCTTTCTGTTGATTTTTGCCATCACCATGATGATACAGTTCATAAGTTCGCTGTTGGAAAGTGCTGCCGATTATCGTGGCGATCCCGGTGGACGCGAACCGGATCCCACCTTAAGGGACGAAGCGAGAAACGCAGCCAAACAAATCACGCAATAAACGGCAATACGAATGGAAATCTTTTTTCTCGTCGTCCTCATAGGATTTATGGCCGCGGCTCTGTCTTCCGGCTATCCTGTCGCCTTTGCTCTGCCAGGCTCGGCAATCCTCACCGTAATTCTTGCTGCAGCCAGTGGTTACGTTTTTGCCGGTAATGTGGATGCCTTTTTCGCCCATGGCGGCCCAACCGACTGGTTGAGCTCCGGAGTGACGAATTTCCGTGGCATCTACTGGGAGGCGGAACGCGATACCCTGATTGCAATTCCTCTCTTTGTCTTCATGGGGATTATGCTGCAACGCTCCAAAATCGCCGAGGATCTGCTGGTGACGATGGCGCAGTTGTTTGGTCCGGTGCCCGGCGGCCTTGGTATTTCCGTGATCTTCGTCGGCGCACTGTTGGCCGCGACCACCGGCATCCTCGGCGCCACAGTTGTCGCAATGGGCCTTATCTCTCTACCCGCGATGCTGCGCAACAATTATTCCCAATCGCTTGCAACAGGTGCCATTGCGGCATCCGGCACTCTTGGCCAGATCATTCCGCCTTCGATTGTGCTGATTATTCTGGCGGACCAGTTGGCAAGCGCGGTCGATCAGGCAGGTACTGCGCGCAAAGAACTTTATAAGGAAGCCACCGGCAGCATCACGATGCCGTCCGAGTTTAGCGTGATCTCAACCAGTGCCGGCGAGATGTTTCTGGGCGCGATCATCCCAGGTCTCATACTCGTTGCATTTTATATGATTTATATTCTGGTTGTCGGTATTTTCCGCCCTAAGATGGCACCTTCCGTACAGTTCGATGGCAAGATAGACGGTAAGTTTCTGGCCCGTGTCAGCTTAATCCTGCTGCCGCCGCTGGTATTGATTTTCGCTGTTCTTGGCTCAATTATCACAGGAGTTGCAACGGTCAACCAGGCAGGCGCCATCGGCGCTGCCGGTGCGATCATCATGGCCGGCTATCGCCTGCGTGAAGGCCAGCCCATGGCCCTGGCGCCAGCCACTCTTGCGCTTGCGTCGCTGATCGGCATTTTAATTTTGACCAGCTCGTTCGACATCAACGCCAAGCGAATCGAATCATTTGGCGATTTTTTTGTGGTGCTGCTGGCTTTGATCGCTGTCGGCGGCTTTCTTACTGGCCTGATCTGGAGCGGCTGGCGAACTTACAAGACTGACGATACTTTAAAGGGTGTGATGGTGGAGACGGCGAAGACAACATCGCTGGTTTTCATCATTCTGCTTGGTGCTGCGATGTTGACCGCCGCATTCCGGGCGTTTGGCGGCGAGGAACTGGTCAGAGAATTTCTGACAAGCCTGCCTGGCGGTTTCTGGGGCCAGTTCATCATCATCATGATGGTGATGTTCGTTTTGGGCTTTTTCCTTGATTTCATTGAGATCGCCGTGGTTGTCGTCCCAATCGTGGCTCCTATTCTTCTGATGGATCCCGAGGCCAATGTGACCGCGGTTTGGCTTGGCGTCATGATCGGCGTTAATATGCAAACCTCCTTCTTAACGCCACCGTTTGGATTTGCACTGTTTTATCTGCGTGGTGTTGCACCGGCCGTTGTGCGCACTGTTGCAATGTACAAAGGTGTTATGCCGTTCATCGCGCTGCAGTTACTCGCGCTTGTTACCGTCGGAAACTTCCCTTTTCTGGTTAACTATCTACCAAACCGCAATCTTTTGAGCTCCGAAACAGCCCCACCGCCGCGCAATCCGGCTCTGCAGCATTGCCTTGAGGCGTATAAATTCTCCGCATACGCTGAAGATGAAACAGCATTACGCGCAGCCATTTCTGCTGCCCGGGGCCTTGATATCGGCTATCTGCCAAAGCGTGAAACGCGCAATTTGAAACGTGCTTTCGATGCTGCAGAAGAAGTCTTCGACGATATTGCAGCTGTACGCAAAGCGGAAGCGGCCCTGCAAGCAAAGTCTCAGTCTTATCGGCCATTGCATCACGAGGTCCGCGCCATTCAACGACGCGCACGCCGTGTGCAGGATCGCATCGAGGAGTTGAAAACCAAAAGGAGCCAGGCACGTGGCAATCAACAGCTCATCGCCAGTCTCGATGCCAGGATTTCCAGGTTACAGCAGGAACAAAGTTCCATTAAGGCAACCATTCCTGCGAATTGGGAAGCTGAAAACAAGGAATTTGCTGCGCTTTTGAAAGCTGAAACGGATGCACGGCGCAAATATCGCCGCGCCGCCGATGCAGCCTATACTCCGATTATAACCATGCTCAAAACATTGCAGGCAACGCCCGCTTTTATCGCCCTTGAGCAGGATATCAAAGGGCTCGGCGCCTTACTGGATGACAGCGATACAAAATCAGCAGCTGAAAAAGTCAACGCGCTCTATGCGGCAATACGCCAAGTAGAAGGCGCCGGTGATGTCCGCTCTGCAATCACCAAGCTGCGCCGTGAGTTCCGCCGCAAGACGGTCAACAAGGCAAATGCGCAGCAACACATCGACGAGGCAGTTGAAAAGTATGATGCACAATTAGTGTGGCGCGGGCAGGCTGCACAAAGCCTTCTGGATGGCCTTACGCAGTATGATGCGGCAATCCGCACGACGATCGGTCTGCGACAGCAGCCGCGTCTGCCGCGGGAACCAGCGCTTTACGTTGCAGCTTGCAAGTCCGAACACCGGGATATTTCGTTGTATTTCTAGTTCGACACCTTAAATACGAATCTACAGCAAATAAGAAACATGACGATCATGACAGACGGGCTGTAATATTAAGATTTTGATCCATCTATCAATATCTCATGAGGCCGGCCGTCGGTCAGCACACAATGATGGGTGAAAACAGCCACATGGTTATCATTGCCCCGCAGAGAAAAGAGCACGATGACGCGCTGCCGCTCTACGGCAGCTTACTGTCCTCACGATTACTTCTGGGAACAGCCCAATACCCTTCGCCGGACATTCTCGGCCATGCCGTCAAAGCAGCAGGAGCCAGCGTGCTCACCGTTTCGCTGCGCCGTGAGACGGCACGGGGGGGAACCGGACAGAATTTTTTTGACTTGATCCGCTCCTGGAACGTCAGGGTTCTGCCGAATACCGCCGGCTGTCGTACGCCCAGGGAGGCAATCACCACGGCGCAAATGGCACGTGAACTCTTCGAAACCGACTGGGTTAAGCTTGAAGTCATCGCCAATGATGATACGTTGCAGCCGGATCTCTTCGGCCTTGTTGAAGCAGCCGGCGAACTGAACCGCCAAGGTTTCAAAGTTTTCCCTTATACAACAGAGGATCTGGGCGCTGCCGAACGGCTTCTGGCTGCAGGTTGTGAGGTTCTGATGCCATGGGGCGCCCCCATTGGCACCGGCCGCGGCTTAATGAACACTTACGGGTTACGCACACTTCGGGGATATTTTCCCGACATACCCCTGGTGATCGATGCTGGCATTGGCGCACCATCGCATGCCGCCAAGGCCATGGAGCTGGGCTACGATGCCGTGCTCCTGAACACTGCCGTCGCGAAAGCCCAGGATCCTGTGCAAATGGCCTCAGCATTTGCCGAAGCCGTAGCCGCGGGCCGGAAAGCCTATCTGGCTGGCCTGATGGAAGAAAGAGATATGGCCAGCCCATCAACGCCAGTGGCAGGCACGCCATTTTTCGATTTGCATGAATAGGACGCATGACACAGTGACTATAAAGCAGGCCAGCAAGATTGGACTTGACGTGTTTTATCCAATCGTGCCCGATATCGACTGGCTCAGGCGTCTTGTGCCGCTTGGCGTGCGCACAATACAGTTACGCGCTAAGGACATGAACGTTGATCAGGTGCGCCGCCAGATCGGCGAGAGCCTGGAATTTTGTGCCAGGCATCGCTGCCAGCTGATTGTGAACGACTACTGGCGCCTTGCAATCGAAGCTGGCGCAGATTTTATCCATCTCGGTCAGGAAGACCTGGCCGCAGCCGATCTGGCAGCAATCCAATCTGCCAATTTAAAGCTCGGAATTTCAACGCATAGCGATGAGGAACTGCTAACGGCACTGGAAGCCAGACCGGATTACGTTGCCTTGGGGCCAATTTACGAGACCAAGCTCAAAGCGATGAAATGGGCTCCGCAAGGTCTTGCCAAGATTGGCTTCTGGAAAGAAAGGATTGGCGACATGCCGCTTGTCGGAATTGCAGGCATCACCATTGCACGCGCGGACGGTGTGATAGAAGCAGGTGCGCAATCTGTTGCCGTCATTACGGATTTCCTTACCCATCCGGAGCCGGAAAAACGAATTGGTGAATGGATGGCCTGGGCCACAAAATATCGCGCTTGAACACGACATATATCACGGTCTTGCATTCATCCGATGAGGATGTCAGAGCGTTATGATATAAAATTACACTAAATCGATGATAGATGAGGAAAAAGATGAACCAGCATACGTCGTTCAGCTCATTCGGCTCAGTACCTGAACATGCCGATGCTGATCATCCCAAGGTCGCCGTCGGCAAGGTTGGCGTACTTCTTATAAATCTCGGCACGCCGGATGGCACCGATTACTGGTCAATGCGGCGGTATCTGGCTGAGTTTCTGACCGACAGGCGTGTGATTGAATGGTCTCCCGTTTACTGGTATCCCATTCTTTATGGCATTGTTCTCAATAAGCGTCCGCAACGTGTCGGAAAAGCATACGAATCAATCTGGAATAACGAACTGGATGAAAGCTTTCTGCGCACCTACACGCGCAGCCAGTCTGATAAGCTTGCTCAGCGTCTTAGCAATCTTGGTGATAATCTCATTGTCGATTGGGCCATGCGTTACGGCACCCCTTCAATCCCTGAGCGCTTGAGAGCATTGAAAGATACCGGCTGTGAGCGCATACTGTGGTTTCCGCTTTATCCCCAATATGCAGCGGCAACGACCGCAACGGTCAATGATAAAGCCTTTGACACTTTAAAGAAAATGCGCTGGCAGCCAAGCGTGCGCACGGTGCCGCCTTACTATGACGATCCAATTTACATCGAAGCACTTGCCAACTCGATCCAAACCCACCTAGCCGGGCTTGATTGGGAACCCGAAGTTGTGCTGGCCTCATATCACGGCATTCCGAAGAGTTATTTTTTAGCAGGCGATCCCTACCATTGTCAGTGCCTGAAAACAACTCGCTTATTAAGAGAGCATATGGGCTGGGAGGCAAAGCGCCTCATGAGCACGTTCCAGAGCCGATTTGGCCCGGAAGAATGGCTCAAGCCCTATACAGATGAAACGGTGAAAAAACTCGCCGGCGATGGCATAAAACGTATCGCCATTTTTAACCCTGGTTTCGTATCCGATTGTCTTGAAACTCTGGAAGAGATTGCAGAAGAAGCCAAAGAGGAATTCATCGAAGCCGGAGGAGAAAACTTCACCCACATCCCGTGCCTGAATGATGGTGACCAGGGTATGAATGTCATCGAACACGTCGTACGCCGCGAATTGCGCGGCTGGGCGGAATAAAAATTTGCCGATCTATGAGACTGTGAAAGCCCCCCACATCGCCGTGATTCTCAGGTATGATTCCGCCCATGATGCAACGACACTATAAGACGGGTACGGCCCGCGACCAGATCAGCATGCTGCCGCCACGCATCGAGGATTACGTCTCGTACGTCTCGGAGAATGCGCCGGTAAGGGCGATTGATGGTATTGCCAACTTGTTTGCGTGAAGCCGTCAAAGGGTTAATCGGACAGTCTTTAGGCAGTCATTTCGTGCGTGTAATCCGCCCAAAGCTGGAACGCATCAGCGCGAGCGGCATACTTCTCGACCCACCTGTTGAGCGTCGAATGATCAACGAAGACGCCGCGCTCGGCCATGATCT
>CAWUIN010000046.1:0-20785 GCA_963922535.1 uncultured Hyphomicrobiaceae bacterium
TCGCCCCGTAAAGGACTTTCACCTCCAATCCAGTGCCCATGCCGGGCACACCCACCACCAGGCCATTCTCACCTTGTTTGTCGCTAAACTCTCACCTTGATTGTCGCCGCGCAAAAGACGGCGGATGGGCCGGCCGATACTGTCGGCTCCAGCCGTGACTTGCGGCCCAAACCTATTTGACAAGGCAAGCCCTGGAAAACTGGAGATAGAGATGACTGAGTTTACACTTCACGACGAAACCACCGTTCCCGAAGAAAGCCGCCCCTTGCTGGAGAAATCCAAAGCCGCATTCGGCCGCCTGCCTGGTCTGCATAAGGTGATGGCTGAAGCACCAGGACTGCTGGAAGGCTATCAGAAGCTGCACGAGTTGTTCATGAACTCAAGCTTTGACAAAGATGAACTTACCGTTGTCTGGCAGGCCATCAATGTGGAAAACCAGTGTCATTACTGCGTCCCCGCCCACACAGGCATTGCCAAAAGCATGGGCGTTGACGATGCAATAACGGACGCGCTGCGTAATGAGACACCGCTGCCGAATGCTCGCCTGGAGGCACTTCGCAATTTCACTTTGAGTGTTGTTCGCGATCGTGGCAATGTCGACGACAGCAAGGTTCAGGCTTTTCTGGACGCCGGTTTTACCAAGCGCCAAATCCTGGAGGTTATTCTCGGATACGCGCAAAAAGTAATGTCGAACTACACTAACCACCTCGCCAACACGCCGGTTGATCCGGTTTTCGAGAAGTTCGCCTGGCAGAAGGCGGTTTGATAGCCAAGAAGCGCTCGCGTCATGCGCGAGCGCTGAACCTGGAGTGAATATTCGAAAGTATCGTTTTGCCTTGAACGACAAAGCATTTGGAACGAGCGCTCTGATCGCATTGCAATAAGATACTGTCCGAATAAATCTTGTCGTAAATAATATCAATGATCCTGAGAACCGGTCAGCTTAAGTTAACCCGTTTTCTTGAAACGAAAATAATAACAACGTCGCCCTGCGATGAGCGCCTTGCGTTCATAACGGGTTTCGGGCCAGTCGGGCGGTCTGATGCGCCAATCCGCCGCTCTCTGCGCAGTCCATGCCAGGCATTCCACCTTTTGAAAAGCCAATAGCATGGCCTTGGCATAGTCCTCGATGTCAGTGGCTGCCCGCAATTCCGCCCCGCAATGCATGACCTTTGCAATCAGGTTTAACGTTGCAGGATTAACAAGCCGGCGCTTGTTATGACGCTTTTTCGGCCATGGATCGGGGAAGAGAACAAAGACACGCGACACACTTTCTTGTGGCAGCCATCGCATAACGTGGCGGGCATCATCGTTGTAAAGGAGAATGTTTGTAAGACCTTGCGCCTCAATCGCATCTAAGACCTTAATGGTACCGTCAATAAAGGGCTCACAGCCAATGAAGCCGATGTGAGGATTATTTGCCGCCTGCCAGATAAGATGCTCACCGCCACCAAATCCAATCTCAAGCCAGATGGCTGTAACATCAGCTTCAAATAAAGAGGTCGGCAAAGATCGAAGCGGGGCTGAGACATCAAGTGTATAACGCGGCATGACAAAATCCAAAAGATTTTGCTGCCGCGCGGTTGCCTTACGTGTGCGCCGCCGCCCGAATGACCGAATCTCGTCGACGGCATCCACCGCCACCTCTGAACCTGTTGCTCCTGAGGGTTTGCTTTGGATATATGACGAACATGAATCAGACTTCACGTGATAAGCCGGTTGGTCCTTAATCTTATATGCCAGAACATACTCTCAGACTAAAGCCTTCAAAGCCTCGACCAAATCGGTTTTTTCCCAGCTAAAACCACCGTCATCGCTTGGTGCACGGCCAAAATGGCCATAGGCTGATGTTCTTGCGTAGATTGGTTTGTTTAGGTCAAGATGCTCACGAATACCATGCGGGCTGAGATCCATAACGTTCATGAGAGCAGTCTCAAGCTTGGCTTCATCGACATAACCAGTATCAAAAAGATTAACGTTTATTGACAGCGGCTTGGAAACACCAATCGCGTAAGAAACCTGAATGCAGCAACGCTCTGCCATACCTGCTGCGATAACGTTCTTGGCAAGGTAGCGGGCAGCATAAGCGGCCGAACGGTCCACTTTGGTTGGATCTTTACCGCTGAACGCACCGCCACCGTGCGGTGCTGCACCACCATATGTATCGACGATGATTTTACGCCCGGTCAGTCCGCAATCGCCATCCGGCCCGCCAATAACGAATTTTCCCGTTGGATTGACATGCCATTCAGTTTCATCGGTAATCCATTCAACTGGCAGCGTTTCACGAATAAAAGGCTCAACAATCGCGCGAACATCCTCAGAGGAGAGCGTTTCATCGAGATGCTGCGTTGAAAGAACAATGTGCGTTACAGCAGCCGGCTTGCCGTTTTCGTAGCGCATGGAAAGCTGGCTTTTAGCATCCGGTCCAAGCTTGCCGGCCTCACGTCTACTCGCCTTTCGCGCAGCCGCGAGAACTTCCAGTATTTTATGGCTGTAATAAAGGGGGGCTGGCATGAGATCCGGTGTCTCAGTGCAGGCATAACCAAACATGATGCCCTGATCGCCGGCGCCTTCTTCTTTGTTGCCGGCCGCATCAACTCCCTGGGCGATATCCGCTGACTGCTCATGCAGCCAAACTGACAGGTCAAAATTCTGCCAATGGAAACCGTCCTGCTCGTAGCCAATGTCTTTGACTGCGGCGCGGGCGCACTCTTCAATCATGGCGCTTGTAATCGTATCCGGACCGCGGGTTTCACCGGCGATCACAACCTTATTTGTCGTTGCCAGTGTTTCGCACGCGACGCGGATCTGCATGGGATCGATCCCTGCCCGCGCGCCTTCACGAAAGAACAGATCGACCACCTCATCTGAGATACGATCACATACTTTATCTGGATGGCCTTCAGAAACCGACTCACTGGTAAAGTAAAAAGTCCGGATTGACACGTTTAACCCCATTTTTGCAATCTACAGTCAAGTTGCGCTTGTTGCAGTCTTTTAAGGGATGGTCAAGTTTTATGACTAATCAAGCCATGAGAAATATATATTGTTTATGTCCTTGATTAACACTTACATTCACAAGACCAGACATATAGTGCGATACCGCACAATAGTGCAGGCGCTAAAAAGGACAACAAAAAACGCAGATCACAAATCGGCACATTGCATATCATACGGTTAAGAAAAGTGTGCCTGCAATGTTTGGCGTGCCTACAATATTTCAGGCAACATATCGCGAAAAAGTCTGAGAAATCCTACGCCAGATCTTATATGAAGGCTGCCTAGAAGACATGGAACCGGCTCTCGCGTACTAATTGCGGCACGGTCTAGACATGAGAGGGGCCAGAATTTTCAGAGCTTATCCAATCTTTCCATCTCAGTCTCATCATTAGCTATGGCGCGCACCAGTTCCACAATGGAGCGGCGCACCTGCGCATTGGATATTTTTGCAAAAGCACGATTAAGTTCAACGCCCTCCCGGCTCTTCATGAAACTGGCGACGTAATTTGTAGTGGTTTCCTCTGCGAAACCACTTACATCCGCACTCTTCTCAATGCCAGGAGCTTCATCGTAAAAAAACTGTACATTCACTCCGAGGGCATTTGCCAGTTCGAAGAGCCTGCTGGCGCCAATACGGTTCACGCCTTTTTCGTATTTTTGAACTTGCTGAAACGTTAAACCAAGACAATCGCCAAGGTTTTCCTGGCTCATGCCAAGGAGCATGCGTCGTAACTTGATCCTTGAGCCAACGTGCAAATCAATAGTATTTGGTTTACGAGCATTTCTATTTCGGCTGCGATCATTTTTCAACAGAATATCCTTCACGATGCCGGGATCAGTTATATTCCCGAATCTGTTTGATATCCCAACCCGGCGCTGCCTCCAGACGGATTAAGCTTTCTCGAATTATCAAGGTCGAGTCGCTCAAGTAAACTTTACAACGCCGAATTGAGCATGACACGCTCACGAAATTTCAGATATGAACACGATTTGTACTTTAAGACCGTTATCTATTTGTATGTCAATGTAGCAAAGTGTAACACAATTTTAGTGCACTGCCTATGTAAGGACATGGCTTTGTTCACTGTCTTTATATCGCATAATTTTCTATTAAAGCCCGCACGAACGGCCATCGTAACAAACAGCATAAGCCAGAAAGCGACAAACACCCACTCGCCCAGCCGGCTGTAAAGGGTAGGGGCTATAGGCTTGGGAAGCGGCGTATCAATAACGCCGGTATCGTCCAGATTTAATTTCTCCAAAACGCGCCCACGCGGACTAACAACTCCGGAAATACCATTGTTTCCAACCCGAATGAGCGGCACCCCTTGTTCGACAGCGCGCACAACCGATTGATGAAAGTGCTGGAACGGACCGCTTGTATATCCATACCATGCATCGTTGGTAATATTGATCAGGACTGAAGGACGTTGAGAGCCAGGCACCACTTCGCCTGGAAAAATAACTTCATAACAAATCAAAATTCGTGTCTCGGCGAGGCCGGGTATAGTAAGATGCTGCTGGTCTGCTCCGACGGCAAAACCACCACGCACACGTGTAAGCTGCTCAAGACCGACAGCTTCCAACCAATCCTGAAGCGGCAGATATTCGCCAAACGGCACCAGGTGAACCTTGTCATAAATGTCTATCACACGGCCATCGCCACCAACAACCATGGCGGAATTGAAAACCTTGTAGCGTCGCGCATCAGCCGCCAGCTCACCTTCAAGCCGCAAAGTTCCAGCAATCAGCGTGACATTATCGGGCAACGCATTGGCAATGCCTGCCAGCACCTCGGGAGAACGCAGCGCAAGGAATGCAAGTGCTGCTTCCGGCCAGATGATATGCGTGATACCTTCGCCCTCAGCCTCCAATTCACTCAAACCTTGGCGGGACAATTCGAGATGACGCGCGAAAATCTCAGCGCGTTTAGAGGGATCAAATTTGTCGCGCTGCTTTATGCTTGGCTGCACCAAACGCAGGTTCACATCTTTAAATTTACCCGGCTCAGGCTGTAATAATACATATCCTCCATACATCAGCATCGCTGTGAGCGGAGCAAGTGTGAACGCAATAATCGGCACAAGCGCTGCATTTGGCCTCCGTTGCCACATGGCCTCTGCCAGGGCTGGCAACGGTGCAGAGAATAAGCCCAGCGCAATCAGTGTCATGCCGTAAATTCCAACCAGTCCTGCTGTTTGTAATAGGACAAGCGGATATGCCAACGCATAGCCAAGAATATTCCAGGGAAATCCTGTGAGAACTGTGCCACGTAACCATTCTGTTGCTGAAAGAGCAAGCATGAGCCCCAAAACACGTGCTGTCGTGGATCCTGACAGACAAGCAAGCACAGCAATTGCCACACCGTGAAACACGGCCAGCCCAGCAGGCAGCAACATGATTGCGAACGGTATCAGCCAGGCAAAGACCTCGTATTGCACGAGGAATGCCCCACCTATCCAGTAAAGCCCTGCCAGATGAAAGCCGAACCCGAACCACCATCCTACGGCAAAACCGAGTTTGGCCCGGCCCGTGGAAAATACTGGCTTGAGTGTAATTGCACAACCGGACAAACGCCCTTCATCAGCGCGATGCTGAGCGTGCATGGAGAAGGGATCGGTCAGCCACAGTAAAACGGGGAGTGTAAAAAATAAAATGCATGACGCGTGGAACGGCGCAAAGGCCAAGATCGATGCGGCTCCTGCCAGAAATGCAATCAGATTGCGCCGCCAGCCTGTTTGGGCAGCCAATCTGGCCTGTATGACAGTGAGCCTGGCCAGTTTCATGCTAACACAACCTATCTCTCGCGCCGATCTTTTCGAGAATCACTACGAAACAGTTCGAGAGATCGTGTATAGGTTCGGGACTTTATTGACGAGCAAAAAGTTGCGAAGCATTCAAATTGTCAATCGCGATTTTTAAAATGCGATCATCGAATAAGCGCAATTTGCGCTCTCCGGCAGCACGCCCTCCCGCCCAATCTTTCAAGCTGGCTTGAATGGATGCGACATCGGCTCTGACACCATCATGGTGCACGAGCCAGTCGACGGTTGCCAATAGTTCCATGCTAAGAGGAGATTCGAAGCCATCGATTAAGCCCGCTGTTGCATCCAGCGCCGCGCGATAAGGCTTAGCCTCCGGTGATGACAGGTAGGCTGCGACCTTGTCTTTCTCAGAATCAATAAAGTAAATCTGCTCGAATGGACCTGCATCTGGTAATCGCTTTGAACAATGAAGATAACTCCCGTCAAGATCATTGAGCATATGCCTCAGTTTTTCAGAATACGGGCCGAATTTGTGAGCTTTAAAATTGAGGTTCATCGATGCCAAGTGCATATGATCGACATATCTTGCCAGAAAGTAGGCTAGCTTTTGTGCTTCCAGAACTGTGCACTGGATGCCTAAGATCGAATATTTTCGAATAATCTCGGCTATTAGCCCTCGAGCAGGAGTGAGTTTTTTAAGACCTGCCTGCTTTGCAACGTTTTGATATTCTGCAACAGGCTCATAAACGATGACCTCTACGTCTTCGAGATCATTGAGCGATCGCTCGATCAGGTCCCTGACAGATTTCCAATCAAGGCCGCCATTACCGGCACCCAAAGGTGGGATGGCAATCGAGCGAATACCATTTTCCAATATCACCAGCTTAAGGTCTTCGAGCCCTTCTTCGATCCATTCTATTTTCGAAGGAGCGCGCCAATGGGCTTTCCGAATTTTTACGGCGACCGAGTGCCTGTTTGCTTCTTCTATGATCTCTGATTTAACAGAGCCGCTATAACAGGCAATGCCTTTCAAAGCTTTGATGGGCTGTCTGCGGTAAACTAAGGCTTCTGCTTGATATTTATCAAATTTATCTATGTTGTCTTCATCCCTTCGAAAATCTCGCGCCTGCAATGTCTCCCAAATGATCCAATCCAGATTCGCCAGATCTTCTGAAAACTGAGCAGTCTGTAAGTATGCATGACGGTCGGTAAAGACGAACGAGATTTTTTCGTCCTTCAACAATGCAACGATGAAACCAAAATGATGATGTCCTCCATAGGATTTTGGCTAACACCACCGTATCTAGTCTTGATATTGTAAAGCATCGGAGTAAAAGGCGTGAAATAAAATGGAACGTAATCGCTTAAAGTCCCACCGGGGATACACGGTACATTACGATGCTTCCTCTTGGCTATGAGTTCTTAGTTGCCAATGACTACATAATTGCTTCGCCAGCTCTTGTTGAGACTTAAACGTTCAACCTCGGTAGGGCTGAGGCAACCTTCTGCAAATATCTGCGCTGCGTTGTGCTTATGGGTTATTCGGAAGATAAGAGCCTTATCAGGGTTAAGATCCTTCGACACCATTGCCAGCCTCAAAATACTAGATACTAAGAAATATATAACTGTATCTATCTGAGCGCTATCGTCCACACCCAAATGACTGGTATCAGACGCGAGGGGCCTATGCCCCACCATCCTTGTTGTCGGCCGGCAGATGAATCTTTAACTTTTTGATGCGGCGCGGATCAGCGTCGAGCACTTCGAATTCGACACCGACCGGATGGGGCACCAGTTCACCGCGTGCAGGGACACGGCCAACCAACGAGAAAACTAAACCGCCCAGCGTATCGATATCGTCATCGTCTTCAGACAAAAGTTTCAGATTAAGGCGGTTTTCCAGATCGTCGACAGGCGTTCTTGCCAAGGCAATCATACCGCTCACAGCATCGCCGGTTATCTTATTATTCTCAAGTTCGTCGTGCTCATCTTCGATCTCGCCGACAATTTCCTCCACGAGATCTTCAATCGTAACAAGGCCGTCTGTTCCGCCATATTCGTCAACAACAAGCGCCATGTGGATGCGCGTTGACTGCATTCTCAGCAACAGGTCCATCGCTGGCATTGAAGGTGGTACATAAAGCACAGGCCGCCTGACCTTTGCGATTGACAACGGTTTGGACAGCGCCTTCCCGCTGGCCTGCAACCGGACGGCGTCCGGATATTCTGCAGTTTGTGCTGTTTGGCCGACATCGTGAGAATCTGATTTATCATCAAATTTAACAAGCCACTTGAGCAAATCTTTGACATGCACCATGCCGCTTGGATCGTCTAACGTCTCATGATAGAGAGGTAATCGTGAGACTCCAGCTTCAACAAACAAATGCAGAGCACGGCCGACCGTCTCATTTTCATCGATTGCGACAATATCAGCCCGCGGCACCATAACGTCGTCAATGCGTAAGGCGCCATAACGCAAAAGCCGCAAAAGCATCGCGCGCTCTTGCTTGGAAAAGACCTCCGGGCCAGCATCTTCTGTATTCAGCGCCGCCTCAAGCGTATCGCGCAGGGATTGCCCGCCACGCAGACCAAGCCGAGACCGCAACGCGGTGAGCCAGCCGCCAGTTCCACCTATTAAGGCCGTGCTGCCGTTTCCATTCCCACTCTCATTTTCGGCGTTTTCCGGAGATTGATTTTCACTCTCGGTTGCCATGGCATGATGCCCGCATCATCTCAAACAGACGTGTCTGTTATCGACGATGACCGGTCTCCTGTAATTGTTACTGACATAAGTGTTCGCCGTAAGGGTCGCCGATGCCAAGCCCGGCGAGCATCCGAATTTCAATTGCCTCCATCACGGCTGCCTCGGCCGGATCCTCATGATCATGGCCAAGCAGATGGAGAATTCCATGGATGATAAGATGTGTAAGGTGATGATATGGATCCAGGTCACGATCTTGGGCTTCGCGCAGAACGGTTTCACTGGCCACAATCACGTCGCCTATAAACCGCAGATCATCGCTGTTCGGCTGCACTATGCAGGCAACCGGAAATGATAATACGTTCGTTGTCTTGTCCATCCCGCGGAAGCTGTGATTGAGCTCGTGAACGGCTTTGTCATTACTTAAAGCAAGCGCTGCTTCACATTTTGCCGCAGGCCAATCAAGGTCAACTAGGTCGAATGCAGCTGTGATCTGCACGATCATTTGCTCAAACGGCTCAAACGCAGACCACGCGCCAGCATGCACAGCCCAATCAATGTGCAATCGCTTACCTTGACTCTTTGTGTTGCCGTGCGACATTGCCGCACAGATGGGCTTCTGGCCTGGTGTTAAATCGCTCATCTGTTTACTGGAGAAGAAAGTGCATCCCTCGCGTTGTATGCCTTTACAATTCGTGCAACAAGATCACGCCTGACGACATCAGAGCTTCCGAAGTGTACCGCTCCGATGCCCTCAACGCCCTCAAGCAGCTCCACTGCCTCCACCAGGCCGGATTTCTGCCCTGAGGGCAGATCTATCTGCGATGGATCGCCAGTAATAACCATTTTCGACTCTTCGCCCAGGCGGGTCAAAAACATTTTCATTTGCATGCTTGTCGCATTTTGTGCTTCATCCAGAATCACAAAGGCACTCATCAGCGTGCGCCCGCGCATAAAAGCCAGCGGTGCAATCTCTATGACACCACTTTCAATATCACGCTCAACTTTTTCGGGCGGCAACATATCGTAAAGGGCATCATACAGTGGGCGCAGGTAAGGATCGACTTTGTCGCGCATATCGCCGGGCAAAAAGCCCAGACGTTCGCCAGCTTCGACGGCCGGTCGCGACAGAATAATTCGAGACACCAGGCCGCGTTCGAGAAAATGCGCAGCCGCTGCAACCGCAAGGTAGGTTTTACCGGTACCGGCAGGACCTATACCGAACACGAGATCAAGCTTTTGCATGGCTTGGATATATTGACTTTGCATCAGCGTTCTGGCTTTTACGACACGCCGTCGCGTAGTGATCTCACCTTGATTGGCGGAGTTTGCTTTATCTATTGTTTTGGCATGTCGGATTAGCCCATCGAAATCTCCAGGCCCTACGTCACTATTCTTAGCAACGCGCTCGTATAAGGACACGAGCACTTCACGAGCAATCTCGCATGCAGCCTCAGAGCCTGACAGAACAACAACATTACCATGCGCATGCGCCTCAATACCCAAACGGTCCTCAATCAGCGCGAGATGCGAATCGTATTCGCCAAGAAGCCTTGGCAAGTAGCGGTTTTCATCGAAAGTCACGACAATGCGCTTTTGCGCCTGTCCTCGTGCCATGCGTCCCGGGCCTGCGCCGCGCATTCCGCTCAAATGTTTATCTCCGCCATCATGAGATTTAATTATAAGCTCCTTCGCTTGCAATACAACAGGACTTAATAAGCCCCGTCATTGTAATTCTACAGAACCATTCAGGCCGCAAATACGACACCAGAGAGGGAATTTTTACTGGCAGAAGCTATTTCCACAGGTAAGATTTGCCCCAGCATTCGATCTGTCGCATTTGCGTGTACCGGCTGCAAATAAGGGGATCGGCCAATCAACTGCCCATTATCGCGCCCCCGACGTTCAAACAGAACGGGAAGGGTTCTGCCAACACAGCCATGGTTGAAGCGCTGCTGCTGCTGCTCAAGCAGCGCCTGCAGAACGTGCAACCGCTCTGTCTTCTCAGCGTCTGTCAGATGATCCTCAAGCGTTGCCGCTGGCGTGCCTGGGCGAGCGCTGTACTTGAATGAAAACGCCTGCGCAAAGCCCACAGTTTTCACAATACTGAGCGTTTCTTCAAACTCAGCAGTGGTTTCGCCTGGAAAACCAACAATAATATCGGTGGACAGAGCAATGTCGGGTCTTGCCGCTCGAATACGGTCTATCAAATGCAGATAATCTGCGGCCGTATGCTTTCTGTTCATTGCTTCAAGGATGCGATCTGCTCCCGCTTGAAAGGGTAAGTGCAGATATGGCATGAGTTTTTCATTATTACGATGCGCTTCAATCAAGTCATCGCTCATATCACGTGGATGACTTGTTGTATAACGCAGCCGCTTAAGACCGTCAAGTTCGCTCAGCGCATCAAGCAATTTTGCCAATGACCATGTTTGTCCGTCCGGCCCCTCTCCGCAGTAGGCATTAACATTCTGCCCGAGCAGGGTGATTTCGCAAACGCCCCGGCCAATCAGCGCCTTGGCCTCTTCAATCAACTGGCTGATGGGACGTGAATATTCCATGCCACGCGTATAAGGTACGACGCAAAAAGTGCAAAACTTATCGCATCCTTCCTGGACCGTCAGAAAAGCAGTGGTCAGACGCGGGCCGCTGCGGGCCGGAAGCTGCTCAAACTTTTCCTGATCCGTCAGCTCAACCTTAACAATCTTGCCGCCTGTGCGTTCGACATCGCCAATCATTGACGCCAGCGTATGTAAACTCTGCGGACCGACAACGATATCAACGATCGGAGCCCGCCGGACAATCTCATCGCCTTCCGCCTGTGCAACGCAGCCTGCGACAGTAACAATGGTACTCTGGCCGGCATGGCTGCGCGCATCGCAAACCTGGCGCACACGGCCAAGTTCTGAATATACCTTCTCCGCTGCCTTTTCCCGAATGTGGCAGGTGTTTAATACGACGAGATCGGCGCTTGCCATATCCGAAGTCTCCACAAAACCTGCCGATCCCAGCGATTCAATCATACGCTCGCTATCGTATACGTTCATTTGGCAGCCAAACGTCTTGATAAAGACTTTCCTCGCCGGCACGTAGGCGCTCCTCATACTTCCACTATTCAGATTATCAGCAATCTGTCATTGATCTTCAACGGCACATTACCACACTAACAGCGCATCAGGCCGTGTCGATGGGAAATTACCGCAATGCTTATTGTAACGCATAAGATACGACTTCGGTATTTTCATGAGTTTAACGTGGGGGCTGGGCGCTCTCCATACAGCATGTGCACCAGATCAGTGCGCACCTTTTGCTCCACACTGCGGGCTAATATCTTGCGATCCTGATACGCGTCAATTGCAACTGGGTCACGCACTGATATGTGCACATCAAGAGGCCCTGCCTTGAGTAATGCCCAGGCATGACCGAGGATTTCCATGTCGCCATACCAGGCAATCAGCTTTCGATCGTCACGTCCGAGCGGAATACCATGCAGGTGTGTGTAGGCAACCGACAAAGTTTGGACCTGCATATTGGCTGGCGCCGCGACTGCCTCCAATGTCTCTGCCCTATCCCTATCGCCAAAGTCTTTTGCAAATGCCGACGATAGCAGAGAAGAACGAAAAGGTAGCACACGATTGCCATCGGTCGACGTGCCTTCGGCAAAAACCACCAGAGCGTCACCTTCGGTGAAACGTTCAACCATCTGATTGCTCACTCTGCCAACATCAACGCGTGACTTGCGATTGATGAAAACAGTCCGCTGAAGCTTGGCCAACCATGAAATGAATGGCCAGGTGCTAACCTCACTCTTAGCGATGAACGATATGGGTGCAAGCGCCGAAAGCACAGGAATATCAAGCCATGATGAATGATTAGCAATGATCAGAACGGGAGACTTGCCCGCCACTTGACCATTAACATGCAAGCGGATGCCGAGCAGGCGGCAGACAATGCGGTGATACCAGTGTGGAAAGGTGCGCGCATGATGAGGAGAAAATTTCAATAATCCCCACTGTACTCCCATCAAAGGCAATGTAATGATCATAAATATGGTCAAGATAGCTGCTGCGCGGATTGTGGAGCCAATTGTAAACTGACCCGGCATATCAAGTGCGTTATTATTTATTGGTTTATTTTCTGACATTGCGATGAGCGCCTGGATCTTTGTTGTATTAAGGCGTTTTTTATTTCAGTTTAGGTTACAATTTTTTCTCAATAAAAGGGCCGTTGTGCGGCAGCCCTGCGGGGACTGGTAGTATCCCGGTCGTTTCCCTACCCTGTTAAAATCATGACGCTCATAAAGCCTGAGAGCATCATAGTTCGTCTCAGCAACTTCTAAAAATATTTTATCGCAGCAGCGCGCAATGAGTTCACCCTCAAGCGCAACGAGCATGCTTCCTCCAATTCCGCGCCGGCGAAAATCGTGCTTGACAGCAAGCGAAATAATCTCGGCGTCCGGTGCAATGACGCGCGCGAACAGGAAACCGGCCGCCTCGGCAGCGACAAAAGCTATCACTCCGATGCTGCCGGCCCCCTTAAGTAACCCCTGAACCTCATCCACGCTCCAGCCGCGATGGAAGCTGTCGGCATGCAGCGCAGCAATGGCGCGCGCGTCATCTGGAACTATAAGCCTCAGTTCAAAGCCTTCAGCCGCAAATCTTTGCACCATGATTGCCAGGCTCGATTTCTCAAGCCTCCGGAGGAAGCCGCCGCGCAATAGCTTTGCCCGTCTGCACTTTGGCATCGGGGGGGCGTAAATAAATTGGCTTTGGTTGTGCCGCCAGTTCAAGTTGAACGTCCAGCAAATATTCAGCAGATGGCGGCAAAGCCTGCGGTCCCAGTTGAAATTCTACCGCCTGAAAATTTAAAGCATTGACGAGATTATCTTTCAATACATCCGGAGCAATGATTAAAACACATTGCCCCATCTCCTGTATGCGCCTTGCCATATCATCTAGTGTCGAAATTTCCGGCGCCGTTATCGGCGGCTGATCGAAATGGGAAAATATCTGGAAATATATGCGATCCCGGCGGGCATCGGCACACACTACAATATGGGACGTGTTGAGCGTATGGGCTTCATCCTGGAGTTGTGCAATTGCCCGGCGACCAATAACGGCAAGGCTTGATGCAGTATATACTGGCACTCCCGTTGCCAGGGCCAGTCCACGTACAGCCGCAATACCAACCCTGGTGCCGGTGAAAGATCCAGGACCAACAGTGACGGCAAGTGAGTTAAGAGCCTTAAATTCCAAACCAGCCTGTATGAGAACATTGTCGATCATGTCCATCAGGCACTCTGCATGGCCGCTTGCCATCTCTCCATAGTAGACAAACGTTGCAACATCTGTTGCGTCATTTTTTTTGTTTGCCAGACGAATTGCCGCTGAGCAGGCGTCAAACGTTGTATCAATGGCAAGCAAAGGAAATAGCGGAGTAAAAATGCAATCGCCGCCGTGCTGGAGTTGTTGCCTCACAGTATTCTAGCCATCTCCTCGAATGCAAAGCGTGGCAGGCGTGGGTGAAGGCCGGCCGGGTCGCCATAACCGATATTGCAGAGAAAATTAGATTTGTAGGTTGTACCGGCAAAAAACTCCGCGTCAACGCCTGCGTTGTCGAAGCCAGACATTGCGCCCACGTCAAGGCCGAGCATACGCGCAGCAATAATCATGTAAGCGCCTTGCAATGAGCCATTGCGCAGCGCCGTGGTCGCAATCAGTTCATCGTTGCCGGCAAACCAGGATTTGGCATCTGCGTGCGGGAAAAGCTTGACCAAATGATCGTAAAACGCCATGTCGTGAGCGATAATCGCCGCGACAGGCGCCGTCATCGTCTTTTCCACATTGCCACTTGCAAGATACGGTTTAAGTCGCTCCTTTGCAGACTGCGACTTAACAAAAACAAAGCGCGCTGGTGAACAGTTGGCACTGGTCGGCCCCATTTTCACGATATCGAGCAATTGCACGAGAAGATCATCGGCAACGTCTTTGGCATGCCATTTGTTGTGCGTGCGTGCCTCAACCATTAATTTGTCGATGATCGATTGATCGAGGGGATTAGCCATTGCCATGCTCTGATAAAGGATACGTATGGATTTTCTTATCGCTAGGCCGTGCCGTCAATTACCGCGGAAAGCATGCTAATTACGACACGGCCTAATACCCAACGCTGGCAACTGCCAGATTTCATGCTGCTTCAACAGCCTGAACTTCGGGACAGAAGTGACGAAGCAGATTCTCTATACCATGCTGTAGAGTTGCAGTTGAACTCGGGCAGCCGGCACATGCACCACGCATTGAAAGATAAACGACGCCATCGCGAAAACCGTGAAACGTAATGTCGCCGCCATCCTGCGCCACAGCCGGGCGCACACGCGTATCGAGCAATTCCTTTATGGTCGCTACCACCTCAGCATCGGCTGGATCATAGTTCCCTTCGGCTTCATCGTTGGCGCTGGCAGCAGCGGTCCCCATAGATGTGCCGGACGTATAATAATCCATGATTGCGCCGAGTATTGCCGGCTTGAGATGCTGCCAATCGCCATTACCTTTGGTAACGGATACAAAATCTGCACCAAGAAACACGCCGCTAATGCCTTCGATCTCAAACAAACGATTGGCCAGTGGCGATGAAGCTGCTTCTGCAACAGAACGAAAATCCGCTGTACCTTGAGCGAGCACCTCACGTCCTGGGAGGAACTTGAGTGTTGCCGGATTAGGCGTCGGTTCAGTTTGAATAAACATTGGTTAGCCTCTTTCAAGACTTAAGAATGACAGCAGTTTCGGTTACCATTCCAATACCGTTTTCGACTCTCATATTAGAATAATTCTAAATTTGCAAGATGCAAGGGGTAAGCCAGAAACTTTGGGGATATGATCGGCATGTATGCGTCTTGCAGATAAGTGCGATTCTGGCCCACGAAAGTAAAGTTGCGTCTCAGACAATAAATTCGTATTTCTGCAGGAACATGGTTCAGTCCTGCGGTTGGACAACGGGAAATCGTAAAATGCCAAAACTTGAACGGGAAGAACGTAAGCCATACTGGCGCTATACGAAATTGCAGGTTGTTATCAGTCTGTTGCCGTTTTTGCTGCTTGTATTTGTTCTCCCGATTTACGCGGAGAACATGAACGATGAAAAGTTTCTTGGCTTTCCGCTTGGCTACTTCATGGTCGGCCACGGCTTATGGATCATCGCTATCTTTACCATTGCAACTCATATAAATCGTCAGGACGAGATTGACCATTGGCATGGCGCCAACGAAGATTCCTGAGACAAAAAGTATTCGGCGCGCTTGTCGTTCAGTGCGCGCAAAGCCGCTGATAAAATCAACATCAAGGATCTGCAGCAATATACTTTTATAAGGCGGTCATCGGGCTTACAACGTAAATCCTGTGTGGATCCAGGAGCCGTCGTCAGTTGAACAGCGCGAGAGCCGGGCCGATTTCGCCAGATCCGTGCGGGACGGAACGGATTTCCCGACAAATGAGCGTTGCGCTCCCTCGATGGAGTGCCGCTCGTCCCGGCTTCCTGTGGTATCCGGCAACTGACGAGATGGCCTAACCAATTGAACGGACAAGTGAGTGCAAGCATGCCCACAACGCATCGTAAAATTTTAATGAATTCGAAGTTAGGAATTTACTTCAGCATATTTGCAAGCACTTTTGTGGCGTTGTTTATGGTCCTGCTCATACTTCAGCAACTGGGCACCTCAGATATTCTGCTTCGCATGGCAGCCTTCATTGCGCCAATACTTATTTTCGTTGCCATTAGCATTGCTTCTTATACGAAACAGGCTGCGGATTTCTTCTCTGCCGGCCGTCGTGTCCCGGCGGTTTGCAATGGACTCATTTTATCCGTATCGGCTTTGGGCGGCTGCGGCCTGATCATTTTCACCGGGCTTTTGTTTATCGATGGCTTCGATGCCTGGTGCATTCCCGTTGGCATGATGACTGGTTTTGTCGTCATGGCTACCATGGTGGCGCCATTCTACCGAAAATATGGCGCCTATACCGTGCCGTCTTATCTAGGGCGCCGGTTTGAAAGCAAGAGCTTACGAATCGCAGCGGCGACAATCTTCGCCATGCCGGTGTTGCTACTGCTGACGGCAGAACTTACAATTGCAATTGATGCGATCAACCTGCTGACTGGGTTGCCGAAAACGTACAGCATTGCAATTCTTGGCCTTGTGCTTGGCGCATGTATTGCTCTTGGAGGTATGCAGTCCTTAAGTTCGGTCGGCTCAGCGCAAGCCATTGCCGTGATCATAGCAATGATCGTTCCTGCGGCACTGCTTGGCGTGATCGAAACAAATCTGCCAATTGCTCAATTAAGTTACGGCCCGGTTTTGCGAACGATCAGCCGTATGGAGATTGCACTGCAAATTCCCGTGCCGGAGCCTGCCATGTTTGCTTTCGACTTGGCAGGGCAGGGCTTAACACAGCTGCAAAGCCGCCTGGCCACGCCTTATTCCAGCCTTGGCCCGGCAAGCTTTGCTCTGACGACGATGACAGTCATGCTTGGTATCGCCTGCGCGCCCTGGCTGCTGCTGACAAACGGCGCCACCGCAGGCGTTCACGAAGCGAGAAAATCCTTCAGCTGGACCATATTGTTCTTCGGTATCATGGTGCTGACCTTATCGGCTCTTGCCGTATTCCTGCGCAATTATGTGATGCTCGATCTGGTCGGTAAATCGCCAGCTGATTTGCCGGAGTGGTTTACAACAGTTTCATCTTTGGGGCAGGCGGCCGCGGTTTCAAGTGGTGAGCCGCTAAAACTGTCCGACATTGCTTTTGACCGGGATGGTGTGCTGTTTGCGATCCCGGTTGCAGCTGGTTTTCCACCGATTGTGCTGTATCTCATACTCGCTGGCGTGATCAGTGCAGCGCTCGTGGCCGCCGCTGTAACAGCGTATGCTTTTGCAACCATGCTGTCGGAAGACATTTTGCTTGGCCTCGAATGGCGTCCAATATCCACGTCCGTACGTCTGGCGAGTGCGCGGGTCTTTTGCATAGCAAGTGTCGGCATAAGCATGTTTTTTGCCGTTATTGTTCGAACCGACCCCTTGCAGCTTTTGCTTTGGGCTCTTTCCCTCAGCGCTGCGACCGCGTTTCCAGTCATCATGCTTTCTATATGGTGGAGGAAAATGCCGACACTTTCGGCTTTGAGTGCTCTTATTGCAGGTTTTGTAACAAGCATAATTGTTATTCTGAGCGGTGATAATCTGCCTGTGCCATTACCGACACCGATTAACGGCCTCTTTGGCATGGTGGCCGCCTTGATAGCGGCTTTCGTCTCAGCAAGAATGGGCTCTGAAGCAAGCCAGCAGCTGCAGGAAAAACTTCGCGATATTCGTATTCCAGGCGGTGAGACGATTTATGACCGTGAACTGCGGCTGTTGCGTCTCAAAGAACAACAACGCAGCAAGTAGCATAATTATTAAAGTCTTGAAGGCTGGAGTTGAACGAATTTTATGGATCTGCAAAACGATAGGCCGGATCGCTTAGGGCTTTATCCTGCAATCCCGCCTTACAAGAATGGTTGGATCGCCGTCTCCAGACGCCATAAGATCTATTACGAGGAGTGCGGAACACCAGATGGTGTGCCCGTGCTCATTGTTCACGGCGGCCCTGGCGGCGGCTCCACGCCCGTTATGCGGCGCTATCACGATCCTGCGAAGTATCGCATTATTTTATTCGATCAACGCGGTTGCGGACGTTCAACACCACATGCTGAACTGCAGGAAAACACGACCTGGGATCTTGTCCAGGATATGGAAAAACTACGCCAGCATGTCGGCATCAAGCGCTGGCAGTTATTTGGCGGCTCCTGGGGATCAACATTATCTCTGATCTATGCGATAAGCTATCCGGAACGCGTTTCCTCGCTCATACTTCGAGGTATTTTCCTTCTCAGCAGGCGCGAGATCCTTTGGTTTTATCAGGAAGGCTGCAACTGGTTGTTTCCCGATTATTACGCACGATTTGCTGAGATAATCCCTGTGGATGAGCGTTACGATATGGTTGCCGCTTACTACCGGCGCCTAACATGCGATGACAATGAAATTCGATTGAGAGCAGCCAAAGCATGGAGCTTATGGGAGGCCGCAACGCTATCTCTGTCAAGTAACTTGGATCGCGTCAGGAATTTTGCCTCTGAGCACTACGCACTCGCATTTGCACGCATTGAATGTCATTATTTCTATCATCGGGGGTTTCTTGCCGAGGATAATTGGATCCTCAACAATATTGCGACGATTCAGCATCTGCCGTGCACCATCGTGCATGGACGCTACGACGTGGTTACGCCTCTTCGCAATGCCTGGTTATTAAATGAAGCATGGCCGGAAACCGACTTGCGGATTGTGCCCGACGCCGGCCACGCAATGAGCGAGCCAGGCAACCGGCACGAACTTATCGCAGCCACAAGGCGCCACACATTATATTAGGATATTAGGGCTTTTTAAAAAACAGCTTACCAGGACAGAACAAGGCAATAATGGTTAATCATAACGCACTGCCTTCTTCCTGAGATTTACCTTGCTCCAGTCGCTTAAGGCGATCCTGAAACTTGCGCAACAGGTTTTCAAAATAGTCCAGGGCTTCGTCAATCTCCTGTTCGCTGGGAAGCTGCAGGCCCGATGTTCCCTTGCCTGAACCTGTGCCGGAACCTGACAGACCAGCCGGTTCTTTCTCATTGGCCCGCTTTACGATGAGTTCTTCAAGGAGTTTAATTTTCCTTTGCAGTCCAGCGCTTTCCTGTTCCAGTTGAGCAATTTTTTCGCGATATTCAGCCGTTGTATCCTCAACAGGCTTACACATCCAGTCTTCATTATTCTTGCAATATGCAACCGCGCCGGTCTGCGTATCAAGACGCAGGAAACCATCGTCCACCTTGTGCATGGTATAACGGCCCGTTTTAACATCCTCCGCCAAAGCTGAGTGCGTTAATACCTGACACAGCACAGCCAGCACTACCGCCGAACGAACAGAAGAAGACATAAACCTGCACCCTAATTGTTATGGTAATCGAATAAAGTACAACGTATTCAATTATATTATATAACAAACCAGGCAGCGATATGACCGCTTCTCACGTTCGCCTGCCGCTGGCGTGCGACATGGTGAGTGTGGGCTAAGGCCTAAAATCTACGCGAAAATAAGCAACGGATGCTCGCTTGTTTCGCCGGCAATCACGTCACGCGTAAGTGAAGCGAGCAATGGTGCGAGAAGAAAACCGTGCCGAAATGCCCCGTTCGCATAAATTTTTCGCCCGCCTTCACGGACGATCACACGTGGAATATTATCAGGAAACGAAGGACGCACTCCAGCACTCATTTCAATGATCTCTGCTTCAGCGAATCCAGGATGCAACGCGTAAGCCATGCCCAAAAGTTCCAATGCGGATCGCACCGTCATGGGCGCTGTATCGTCGCTCTCAATGAGCGTTGCACCAAGCAGAAAACGACCATCTCCCCATGGCACTATATAACATGCGTGACGTGGATGCAGCAAACGAACAGGGCGCTGCAAGTCAAGGTCAGGCGTGCTAATCAGGATACGTTCACCGCGAACACCGCGCAACTCCGGTAATTCATCGCGTGCGGCAAGCCCGCGGCAATCTATGACAATATCATTGCCGGCTGCATCATTGCCGGCTGCGATTGCGGGCTTGGCATCAGCAGCTTGTCCGAATTCGAAAACAGCGCCGGAATTTTCCGCCAGTGTCATGATGTCATGGAGCGCAGCCGGTGTTGGCATATGGGCTTCTTCAGCATAGTAAAGCGCCGTCTGAAAACGATCGGCAAGTGCTGGTTCCAATCTGTGCAAACCTTCCCTGTCAATCATTTCATGCCCACTTGTCATGCGCGCGAAGCGCCGAAGCTCTCCCTGATCGCGAGTGCCTGCAACCACCAGCGAGCCTTGTGTGATCAAACCCGGATAAACTTTGCGCCAGATGGCGGCAGCGGCAAAGCCAAGGTCACGAATAATCGGTTCGGCGGCTTCGGCCTCGCAAAACGGTGCAATCATCGCGCCAGCATATCGGCTTGCAGCTTCTGAAAATGGCTTTCGGCTACGTTCAAGCACTCTAACGCGATGACCAGCCTGGGCGAGAAGCAGCGCATGACACAATCCAAAAATTCCGGCACCGATAATGATAATGTTTTTCTTTTGGCTTGACACATCCATAATTCAAAATTCAACAGTTACTCATGGTTATTCATATTGATTTCAGATCTTGCGCTTAAGAACCTTTCAGCTCAGTGGAGGATTGGGTTTGTCTCTATTAGATCATACTTAGGTGACATAGTACGGGA
>CAWUIN010000047.1:0-19550 GCA_963922535.1 uncultured Hyphomicrobiaceae bacterium
CCCCCGACACGCGGATTATGATTCCGCTGCTCTAACCACCTGAGCTACTCCGCCATGCAAATTATCATCTATGAATACTGTCATCTTAAAGTCAAGAGAAGATTGACTTGAATTCTGGGCAATTGGCTGCATGATAAATCTGGGTAAGCGCGATAATGGCGCTCGAAAAAAGTGTGGTAGACTTTTTGAGGGGAGCGAACCATATGGCTGTTCGTGAGTAACACGCCGATACAAAAGCCTGTCCAGGGATTTTTTTTCACGGAGTTATGGCGTACAAATTTATATGTGAGCAAACATTGAACCGGATATTCTGGAATACCAGGCTGCAGAGGCTTTATAATTGGATCTCTGGGTGGCAGGCAGATCCTTGAGGCTTGAAATTTTACTTGCATGCTGCTTGATCTTATCGGGCATGGCATAATACCAGCCAGATACAAAAATGCTGTCTGAGGGAGCAAGAAACTCCGGCATTTGTGAATGTAGGACGCTTCGGCAAGTTCCTGATTTTCAAGCATATCCGTTATGATTGCCTCAGACAGGGCAGTGGCCTGGCTGCTCCCAACCTTGCTGGAAGAGCGGTTATTTCGAGAACTTGTTTTTTGGATTCAGTATCACAATACGCGCTTTTTGCCGGCTAATTTCTTCCTCTTTCTTATGGTAATAAAAATTCTTGCGAAGCAGGCTGTGCTCTCCGGCAGATCTGATATCAAGCCGGAGCATTGAGAAACGCCTTGACTTCATCTGCCCGTTCCATGGTATCTGTATAGCCTAGTTTGATCAGAGCGCAGCAGTATTCCGGCTCGAACATCAGATAGCTTGGCAGGCGCCAGTCATAGCCCCAAAGTCCCATCCGCCGCATGAGCATGCGCACCGTCCAGGGCATCGCATCTGCGTGCTGGCGGGCGATTTCGCGGAGATCCTGCGACGGTTGCAAAGTGATGATATCAATATTCCTGAGCCGTGTTTCGCTTTGCTGTTGCGGTGAAATCAGTGAAAGCGTGTGATTTATTCTCTTCGCGCGCTCGATGTCGGCGTCCATGTTGTCCATGAATATGATGTCCAGCATGGTGCCGCCGATTGCACCAAGGCTGGGGTAGGCACTCGCATTGGCGGATGGCCCGTCGTCCGAGCGTGCATCGCGTGAAGAGATCATCAGTATTCTGTCGGCGCCTGTGTGAATGGCAGGGCTTAGCGGCGATGTCAGGCGTAACGAGCCGTCGCCATAGTGTTCGCTGCCAATTTTTTGTGCGGGGAAGATGAACGGTAGCGCGGCGCTCGCCATAATATGTTCGATCGTGAGCTTTGCCGCCTGGCCTTCACGGCGCGATCGCCGCCACTCCTTGATATCGGAAGCGCCATGGTAAAAGGTCACCGCCTGGCTGCGGTTATAGGACGATGCCGTAACACTGACCGCTCTGAGGACGCCGCTCTCAATCGCGGGTTCGATATGGGAAAAATCAATACGGTCTTTAAGCAAGGCATGCAGTGGCCTGTTATCCAAAAAAGATCTTGGATTCGGCAGTCCCAGTACGGTGACCGGTGTAAGAGAGACAACCCAGTGTGCACCGCGCAGGGAAATCGAAGTGAAGTCGGTGCGGTAGATATCGTGACAGTGAAGGTCGCTCCAGAACTTCACCAGTTTGCCAACACCTTCAGAGAAGCGTTCTGCGTTGGCTGCCAGCAATGCTGCGGTTATAGCACCGACCGAAGCGCCCGTGATGACGGGAAACGGATTATGGTCACCTGGGACCAGTTCGGCAATGGCCTTGAGAGCGCCGACCTGATAAGCCCCGCGTGCTCCGCCTCCCGGAAGCACCAGCCCTAGTCTGCCAGCCACTGTTGCGTTCATAGCTTGACCGTTTTGATTTGCAACTAAAGGTGGAAGTGTATCGCCCGTCCTGATAGTCCATTGTACGATCTTATTTCAATGGCTGCGAGACACGAAATTTGGATATATGCGGAGGTGATACCAGTATTGTTATAATAACTATATGGGGAAAAATTAAAGGTGGTTTAAGCCAATTCGGGATCGCCGTTGCAATGAGGACTGCCATAAGTTGTGGTTTGGCAACACTTTTCGTTATGAAGTTTGAGCGGCACATGTAATTGACCAATTGCCAACACTATGTCTCTGCCCGCGTTGTGTTGCTGCCGCGCTCCAACAATTCGCGTGTATGGCGTGCGATCATTAATTCCTCATTGGTTGGAATGACGAGAGCTTTGACGCGGCTTGTTTCAGACGAGATGATGGCTTCGCCTGTACGGTTTCGGGCTTCATCCAGGTGCAATCCCAGCCAGCACATACCCTGACAGATGCGATCGCGGATATTGTGTGAGTGCTCGCCGATGCCGCCGCAGAAGACGACAGCATCCAGGCCCTGAAGAATGGCGGCCATGGCGCCAAGCTCGCGCTGTATGCGCGAGACGAAGTAGGCAATGGCTTCCTCGGCAGAGGGCAGTTCAGAAGCTTCAAGAATACGCATGTCTGGGCTAAGGCCGGAGAGGCCTTTAAGGCCGGACTCACGATACAGAAGGTCCTGGAGCTGGTCGCAGTTCAGCCCGTCGTGCTGCATAAGGTAGAGCAATACGCCGGGATCAATCTGGCCGCACCGCGTTCCCATCGGCAGCCCGTCGAGGGCGGAAAAGCCCATCGTTGAGCCGACGCTCTGTCCATCGCGTACTGCACACATGGAAGCACCGTTGCCCAGGTGGGCGATGACGACACGTCCCGCCGCAAGAGCAGGGGCCATCTCGTACAGTCTGAGGGTAACGTATTCATATGACAGGCCGTGAAATCCGTAGCGGCGGATGCCTTTGTCATAGTAGCGCCGCGGTAACGCGAAAGTGTCATTGATCCACGCATGCGAGCGATGAAAACTGGTGTCAAAACAGGCAACCTGAACGGCGGCGGGAAAGTGCTTCCGGGCGGCCCTTATACCGGCCAGATTGTGGGGCTGATGCAGAGGTGCCAATGGTTCAAGGATTGCCAGGTTTTCAAGGATGCTGCCGTCTGTGCGAACCGGCTTGAGAAACTGTGAGCCGCCATGTACCACCCTGTGACCGACGGCGCAGATTTCAGGGCCTTCGATACGGGCTTTGAGCGTGGCGATAATCTTCGACAATGCCTCTGAGGGAGTGGCGGCTTCTCTTTTGTCGAGTTTACAGGCTTCCAGTGTTTCTCCTGCACCGTTATTGATATGGAGCTGCGGTGCTATTCCCAGGGCCTCCACCTGTCCTGCGGCAAGCAGGGATAATTCGTCCCCAATGTCATACAAAGAGAACTTGAGGGAGGAGGACCCGGCGTTCAATGTCAGGATAGAGCCGTTCATGGTGAAGCTGCTTTGTTATGTTTTTGCTGTAACGATATCATTCTGCCATGCGCGATAAAGCGATGCGATCGCGCAGGAGGCGAGCCGTGTTTTTTCACCATCAGCCCGGCTGGTCAGGATGATCGGTCCCCGGGCTCCAATGACAATGCCGGCACCTTCAGCGTGAGCAATAAAGATCAATTCTTTTGCCAGCATGTTGCCTGCCTCTATGTTGGGTGCGATCAGAATATCGGCCCTGCCTGCGACCAGCGACACGATCCCTTTCGTTTTCGCAGCTTCTACGTCGATTGCATTATCCATCGCCAGCGGGCCATCGACAATTCCGCCCATGATCTGCCCGCGCTCTGCCATTTTAGACAGGATCGCTGCGTCAAGCGTTGAGGGAATTTTGGGCGTTACCGTTTCGACTGCAGACAGAATTCCGACCCTCGGTTTGTTGAGGCCGAGCGAGAGAGCGACATCGATCGCATTCTGTGTGATGTCGACCTTATCTTCCAGGCCCGGAGATATGTTGATTGCGGCGTCCGAGACCAGCAGCATCTGGTCCAGGCCGGGAACATCCATCACAAAAACATGCGACAGACGCCGGCTGCCGCGCAGCCCGCCGTCTTCCTTGACGACATGATGCAGAAGTTCATCGGTGTGAAGGTGCCCCTTCATGATGGCGTCGGCCTTTCCGCTGTGGATGAGTTCGACGGCAACGCTGGCAGCTTTATGCGTACTGTTGGTGGGGATCATTTCATATTTGAGAATGTCGCGGCCTGTTATCCGGGCGGCGGCTTCAATGTGTGCGGGGCGGCCGATTAATATCGGCTTGATAATGCCATGTTCTGCAGCTTCCAGTGCGCCGTTAAGGGCGTGTTCAGCTTCGGGAGCAACCACTGCGACACGTAACGGTTCCAGCGCTGCAGCCCTGTTGATCAATTGGTTGAAGTGGGTATGCCGGGTGATGGAGAGGGCGGGAAGCTGCGCGTCTGCGACAAGAATTTTTTCAGTCGGGGCAAAGACTTCGGCATAGCCATCTATCACCAATTCTACATCGTTCTTGGTCACCTTCGTATCGAGGATCACAATGTTGCCGGATCGCTTTTCACGCACTGTCACTGTGACGCCTAACTCATCGCCAACGTGTGTACGTCCAACAAATTCGAGGGATTGTTTACTGTATAATGTCCCAGGTCCTGGCAATATGTTGCCGAGGACTGCCGAAATGAGGGAAGCAGCCCACATCGATGGAGCGATAACGACATCGTTATGGGAGCCTCCATCGTCCAGATCAGGGATGTGAATGGGATTGAAATTTCCAGACGCGTGGGCAAAGACCAGGAGGTCGTTGGCGCTGAGTATGCGGGTTATGGTAGCACTGTCACCAATTGCAATCTCATCGTAGGTCTTATTTGAGCGGGGCATCTGGAATTCCTTAACGGCTGGCAAATGTCTGCGTTTGTTCGTGTGTTGCAATCTCGCTTGCAGCCTGTTCTCGAGGACTGTCTGTCAGAGCTTTGTTTTGTGGAGGCGAGCCAGGTTCGTGTCCCTCCACCACATGGCTTGGATCGCGCCAGTCGCGTGCATATGTACACAGAACGGTCTGCAGTCTTTTGAACATTGCGATTGTGGTTGGGTCCATTTCATCGGGAGGGCCGGCAATGCTCAGGACGATATTAAGCGCGCGGATACGATCAACGTCGTCTCGAAGGAGCGCCGGCAGGCTGGAGACTGCTTCATTCGGGGCAAACTGGACAATCAATCCCTGTTCATGAATGAGGCGGGAGCGCTCATCCTCCAGCATGCTGTCAAAAGGGGGCTGGCAATGCAGCATTTTGTTGGACCGCTCCAGGCGGTCCCGGCGCACCCCGCCGCGCGCATGCGCAAGCAGAATGAGCATGCGTACAATCGCTTCCCTGTAGCCACCGGCGGCGACCTTTTCGATGGCCTGCCTAACAGCCGGGAATTTAGCGATGTCATGTGTGTTGAGACGGCCGGGTTTACACCGTTCATGGTTGGCAACGGCACGCATCCAGGGGGTCGCGTAGATTGCATGGAATGCTATTTCGATCATGGCATCGCGGCTGTCGCGCAGCATGTCCAGCGACTGCTCAATCCAGTCCGCCTGTAATCTTTCCAGCGCTCGGAAAGGATTGTTTTCGTTAACCGGCTTGCGGTTTGCGCTGACTTGTTCCGCCAGCCCGCCGATGCCGAGCATAAGGGGATTGTTGTCAGAGAACATGTAGCGGCGCTGCCGTATCGGTTGCATGTGGACAAAGGCATTAGCGGTTTGCGGGGTAACCATCGCCTGAATAGCTGGCCTGATGCTTAATTCATAGCTGTGTGTTGCCCATTCAGATACTTTTGCAACGGCTGCGAATTCTTCTTCTTCTTCCCGGCCGCCGCCAAGTGACAGGATATCGTCGACCGTCCTTGCCTCGAACGCGACTTCAAACCGGTCATCGGTTCCCGAGATCAGCATTTCGTAAAGCCCTGGAGGCAGGGCTTCTATCGTTTTGACAACTGATGTGATCTGTTTGTGCTGCTTGGTTGCAACTTTCGCGGAGACAAAAATGCCAAGATGGCCAATACTATCGTGCAGCGTGTAGATGATGACGTGGCCGCGTGCGCGAATCTCCTCTGTTGTGACATAAAGATCGGGAATCCAGTTTAATGCCTGTTGCGGCGATGTGATATTATCCCCATGGGAAGCAAAAACTATAATTGGAGCACGGATGGCCGTCAGATCGACGGGAGTTCCATCGTTCAGTACCGCTTCGCCACGAGTCAGTTTGTTGCCAATGAAGAGATTTTCCACAATCCATCGGATTTCGTTTTCATTCATGAAATAAAAAACCGACCACCAGTTCTCGAATTTTAGAAATTCTGCACTACGGGCATCTACTTTATCAAATAAATCGTAGTACTTACGCCACCATGTTCGCCCTGGATTTAATTGCTCGAAATTCAGAACCAGGCCAGCTCCGTCAAATTTGCCGCCTCCAAGGTCAGAGGCAAAAAGTGCCGGAATGGCACCGCCAGCTATTCCGCCCAGGTAACGGAACGGTTTTTTGCCGAGTTCGCCGGACCAATAAGAAAGTGGTGCACCTGCGATGACGACAGGCCCCGTGAGATCGGGATGTGTTGCGCTTAAAATCATCGAGGCCCAGCCACCCTGGCAGTTGCCGACCACCAGTGGCGCCGGAGCCCCTGGATGACGTCGTTGAACCTCCCGGAGAAATTCCGCTTCGGCGTTACAAATGTCAGCCAGCGTCTGATCGGGCTCGGGATCCGGGTAAAATATCAGAAAATAAACGGGATGGCCGTCCTTAAGGGCAACACCGACCTCTGATTCTGCCTTGAAGCCGCCGATCCCGCTACCGTGGCCGGCGCGTGGATCGACGATGACGAATGGCCTGCTGTTTTCTCTTTGCGGCGGATAGCCTTGCGGGGGATGAATGCGTACAAGCGTATAGTTAACGGCACGTTCTAGCTGGCGCCCGTCCATAATAATGTCGTAGTCGAAGGCAAGGGCCGGTTTGAATCCCTCGTTCGCGCGTTCTATGTAGGCATTTCCACGCTTGCGCAGAGTATCCATAAAAAGGATGCTGCGCTGGATGTAATCTTCAACGTAGGCCTAGCAATCGACAAGAAGGTCGGGTGATACGAAAGACGCCGACAGTTCCGCCGCCGAAGCCGTCTTGCGTTGGATTTCCAGCAGGTGTTGGGAGCCGATTGTACAGGCATGTTCCGTTATCAGATTCATAATCAGTTTTGATTGCCATTCAAAGTGCTCCGTTGGGTGTGCCTGCTTGTTGCTTTGCATCGGTTCTGGGTGGGCCATCATTTATGTTCCATTGTTCCTGATGGAGCTTTCAACTTCTGCTGTTGTTGATAATTCGCTTTTTCGTCCAGTCTGCAGCGGTTTGCAGGCATACAGGCTCTAATTGGCGTCAGAGCAGCGGTACTGCGCAGCATGCGCATGAATGAATGGATACACATGGCTTTGGGTGCACGCAACGACCGGCAACAGTGCTATGGCCGCTGTGTGGCCATGGAACGTTTGAACGTTGATATGTCCATGGGGCATTGAATTTTCGTTGGCCAACAGCCGATGATTTTTTATTTCTCAGTAAAAACACGATTAATTAAATAAAAATCAAGCAGTAAATGACCGCAACTTTGACTATATTATTTATTATGTAGCGAATGTTGTAGATTGTGTGTGATTTGCACCAATAAGGCCTGTCCGACGCATCTCTTGCCTTGACATTCTTTGGCGCTAAATTACAATAATGTATAAATGTCAGATAACCTTTGCGGGAGAGACACACCATGTGCTCTAAATTGAGCCATAAATGCGTGTGGCGCCGAAGGAGCAACCGCCCCGGAAACTCTCAGGCAACCGGACCGTAAGGGTAAGTGACACTCTGGAAAGAGATCTCATTGTCGTACATTTGAGATTCACCGAAGGGGCCAAGAGGTGAATAAGCTGTATCGGCTACAGCTTGCTCATCTAAATCTCTCAGGTTTCACGACAGAGGGGGCTTTATGTTGCGCGCTTAAGCGGGCATCAAAGTCAATGCTGTCGATAGGCCCTGGAATGGTTAATAATACTGGCACTGATCTCAAACGCACACATCTTTATGACGCCCACGTTGCAGCAGGTGCCAGGATTGTATCCTTCGCCGGTTATGCTATGCCCGTGCACTACAGGGACGGCATCCTTGCAGAGCACGTTTGGACACGTAAACATGCCGGTCTGTTTGACGTAAGCCATATGGGCATTGCTCATCTCAGGGCTGAAGACGGTGAGCATGAAACGGTTGCAAACGCACTGGAAACACTTGTCCCCGCCGACATTCAGGGGCTGGCACCAGGCCAGCAGAGGTATACGCAGCTTACGAATGAAGCTGGCGGCATCATCGATGACATGATGGTCGCGCGCTCTGCAGATCCTGCCCACGCGGGTTGGCTTTACATGGTGGTTAATGCAGCGCGTAAGATGACCGATTATGCCCATATCGGCGCGCGGTTGCCGGACAATGTGGCCCTGCTGCCATGTGAGGATTTTGCCCTGCTGGCTCTGCAAGGCCCGCAAGCCATTGATGTTATGGCAGCGCATGATCCGCGCGCGCAGGACATGGCATTCATGAGCGCGATGCCGTTGACCGTTGCTGACCTTGAAATCCATGCAACGCGCTCTGGATACACCGGTGAAGATGGTTTTGAACTTCCCGTTCCTGTTGGCAAGGCCAATGAGGTTTGGGCGGCTCTCTCAAGCGATGAGCGTGTCAAACCAATTGGCCTTGGGGCGCGTGATTCCCTGCGCCTCGAAGCCGGTCTTTGTCTTTACGGCCATGACATTGACGAGACGACGTCTCCAGTTGAAGCGGGCCTTACATGGTCAATTCAAAAGCGCCGCCGACAGAAGGGGGGCTTTCCGGGCGATGAACGCATTCTCAATGAAATTGCCAACGGGCCGGAACGCAAACGCGTTGGTATCCGCCCTGATGGCCGGGCGCCGGCACGTGAAGGAACTGTCATCCAAATCGATACTGGCGAGAAGATCGGCGCTGTGACATCGGGCGGTTACGGCCCGACATGTAACGGCCCGGTGGCGATGGGCTACATCGATGCCGCTTATGCCGAGGCTGGAACCAAGGTCTCGTTGGCGATCCGCGGCAAGGCGTATGCGGCAGAGGTTGTGTCGCTGCCGTTTGTTCACCACCGTTACAAGCGTTGATCTTGCCAGGAAATGGCACGCAGTCTGCCTTTATGCGTTGAGTGCGCTTTAATTCGATCTGTGACAATCAAATGGAAGGACCCTGAGCATCATGGCTCAAGATTATTTCACGAAAGATCATGAATACGTTCGCGTGGATAAAGATATCGCCGTTGTTGGCGTTACAACGCATGCTCAGGAGCAGCTTGGCGATGTCGTTTTCGTTGAACTCCCAGAGGTTGGCCGCACTGTCGCCGCAGGTGAAGCCGCGGCCGTTGTTGAGAGCGTGAAGGCAGCAAGCGAGGTTTATGCGCCGCTTTCCGGGGAGGTGCTGGAGGTCAACGGTGCGCTGGAAGGCAACCCGGCGATGGTAAACGAGGATGCGGAAGGTGCTGCCTGGTTCTTCAAATTAAAGATTGCTGATGTGGGTGAGCTTGAAAAACTCATGGTGCGCGCTGACTACGATGCATTCGTTGCGGAGAATAGCTGATGCGTTATCTGCCCTTAAGCCCTGCGGATCGCAAAGCCATGCTTGCATGTATCGGAGTTGCTGGTATCGATGATCTTTTTGCCGATATCCCGGCTGCTCAACGCCTTGTGGATTTGGTTGATCTGCCAGCTGCTAAAAGCGAGTTTGAAGTTGCCCGTGAGATGAGCCTTTTAGCAGGGCGTTCCACATCAGCAGGCAGCGTGCCGTTTTTTGTTGGCTGTGGCGTTTATCGTCATCACGTTCCCGCCACGGTTGACCACCTCATCCAACGGTCTGAATTCCTGACTGCCTACACCCCCTACCAGCCGGAGATTTCGCAAGGCACTCTGCAGGTTCTGTTCGAATTCCAGACGCAGGTGGCACGGCTGGCAGGGATGGAAATTGCCAACGCCTCGATGTATGACGGCTCGACGTCGGCGGCCGAAGCCGTTTTGATGGCAAATCGCATCACCAAACGCAGCAGAGCGGTTATTTCCGGCAACTTGCATCCGCACTATCGCAACGTTATTCAAACGCTGGCTCATCACAGTGCTTCGCATGCCATGGTGCTGCCCCCGCAACCGGCTGGCGAAGAAGCGATTTCCGATACAATCGATGGTGAAACATCCTGCGTTGTCGTTCAGTTTCCGGATTTCTATGGCCGGATCCAAGATCTGAGGCCCATTGCCGATGCCGCCCACGCAGCCGGCGCTTTATTCATAGTCGTGGTGACGGAGATCGTTGCCCTCGGATTGTTGAAATCGCCGGGCGAAATGGGTGCCGATATTGTCGCCGCCGAAGGCCAGTCGATTGGTAACGGCTTGAATTTTGGCGGACCGCACGTCGGCCTGCTGGCAGCCCAGCAAAAGCATGTCCGCAATATGCCGGGCCGCATTTGTGGCGAAACGATCGATGCTGAAGGTAGGCGTGGATTTGTGCTGACACTTTCAACGCGCGAGCAACATATCCGCCGTGAGAAGGCAACCAGCAATATCTGCACGAATTCCGGTCTTTGCGCACTGGCGTTCACTGCGCATCTCGCGTTGTTGGGACAAACGGGGCTGAAAAAGCTTGCTCGTCTGAACCACGCCAATGCGGTTGCGCTGGCGGATGAATTGGCGTGCATTGATGGCGTTGAGGTGCTGAACACGTCTTTCTTTAATGAATTTACGCTGCGCCTGGCTGGGCAAAATGCCAGAGATGTTGTTGAGACACTGGCATCCCGCGGTATTCTGTGTGGCGTTCCCGTCTCGCGTCTTGAGCCGCAAAGGCCAGAGCTTGACGATTTGGTGGTTGTTGCTGCAACGGAAACAAACACTGCCGCCGACCGGCAGTCTTATGTCGCCGCATTAAAGGAGGCGCTGCAATGAGCATGAATTCTCAAGGCCGTCCGACAACGCCTTTTGCAGGATCATCCAAGGACGCAGGCAAGACTGTGCAATCCGATACGTTCAGTGGCAACAAAGGTCTTGATCTTGAGGAGGCGTTGATTTTCGAGTTGCCCGACAATCTTGATAAAACCGGGGTCGATCTGCCTGAGCCGCCCGATATTGCGAGCCGGCTTGGCGGCCTTGAACGTCAGGATGTGCCTGGGCTGCCGGGACTCAGCGAGCCTGAAGCTATGCGCCATTACGTACGCCTGTCCCGGAAAAACTACGCCATCGATATGGGTGTGTATCCACTTGGGTCCTGCACCATGAAACATAACCCGCGCCTGAACGAGCAGGTTGCACGTCTGGCCGGCTTTGCTGATATCCACCCGCTGCAGCCTCAGTCATCCGTGCAGGGCGCGCTTGGCCTGATGCAGATACTGGCGGACTATCTTCTTGAGCTGACGGGGATGGCTGGTGTTGCGCTCAGTCCCAGGGCCGGAGCGCATGGCGAACTATGTGGTATGCTGGCGATCAAATCGGCCCACGATGCCGTTGGTAGCACGCGCAGTGTTGTTCTGGTGCCGGAATCTGCGCACGGTACCAATCCGGCTACAGCTGCTTTTATGGGATACAAAGTGAAAACACTGCCTGCCCGTGAAGATGGCACCGTGTCTGCCGCGGCTGTGCGGGAGGCTCTCAACGACGATATTGCAGCCATTATGCTGACAAATCCGAACACTTGCGGGCTGTTCGAACCCGAGATTGTGGCGATCGCTGAAGCAGTGCACGAAGCGGGTGCCTATTTTTATTGCGATGGCGCTAACTTTAATGCCATCGTCGGTAAGGTGCGGCCTGGCGATCTGGGTATCGACGCCATGCACATCAATCTGCACAAAACATTTTCAACGCCGCATGGCGGCGGTGGTCCGGGTGCCGGACCCGTTGTTTTATCCCAGGCGCTGGCCAGGTATGCGCCGCTGCCCTATGTCAAGCGGGAGGGTGATCTACTCCAGTTGGTTGAAGAGCTGGATGCTGCTGTGTCGGACGGGAATGCACCACTGGGACGGCTTACTGCATTTCATGGTCAGATGGGGATGTTTGTGCGGGCGCTGACGTACATGCTGAGCCATGGCAGTAACGGTATGCGCCAGGCAAGCGAAGATGCGGTGTTGAATGCTAATTACGTGCGCGTCGGCCTTCGTGATGCCCTGAGCCAGCCGTTTGGCGACAAACCCTGCATGCATGAGGTTCTGTTCGACGATACTTTCCTGAAAGGAACGAACGTCAGCACCCTGGACTTTGCGAAGGCGATGATCGACGAGGGGTATCATCCGATGACGATGTATTTTCCGCTTGTTGTCCATGGCGCGATGCTCATCGAACCGACGGAGTCGGAATCGAAGGCGACCCTCGATCAGTTTATTTCCACTTTGCAAGCCCTCGCACATGCTGCAAAGAGCGGAGACCTGGAGCGCTTTCATACTGCACCCGTTCACGCTCCACGCCGTCGGCTCGATGAGACAGCAGCAGCCCGCCGGCCGCGCCTGACCTGGCAGCCGCCTGCACTTGATGAAGCCGCTGAATGAGCCTGCGCCTTCTGCCCTCACCTTTCACGGTTTATCTAATGGACAGACATGGAGGAAGCAGTACCGCCGACACGACCTAGACTTCAGGCAAAAGTACATGAGCAATGTACGGTCTCGCGTATTTGTGACTGCCGGCCGGTTTGTTTTCAAAATACGGCCACAAGCAATTGTAACAGTTATGACGTCATACAGTATTTTACTGTGCGAGGAGATTAGCAGACTGATTGCGATATAACTTGGAGTGCGAAATGTTAAAGAATGCGTTGTTGGCAGCTTTCTGTGCTGCATTTCTGGCAGTCGGACCGATGGCCGTGGTGACGAGCGGGACAGTTGAAGCGCGAACCTGTCAGGCTAAGTTTGTAACAGCTTGGGGGAAACTCCGTTCATCAATGTATTATGCACGCGGAAGCGCGCGAGAGGCCTGGAAATTGGCTTCCAAGCGTATTAACGGCACAAAGTACGATACCTGGTGGCCGTCCAAGCGCAAGAGCATCAAATGCTTTACCAACCGTGAGGGCCTCAAGCGCTGCCGTTACCGTGCGCGGCCATGCACTATCGCGTGATATTGCTTTTGCCAGTTGAAGCACACATCAAATGCCTTTCGCCGTATTGAGCGCAATATTGGCGGAAGGCTCAAACCATAGCGAAAATAAGTGTCGCTTTATAAAATTATTCCTCCCAGGCTGCGATATTCCGGGTGTAAGTAGCCAATATGCGCGGGTTGTATTATTCATTGCGGCGTTTGGCCCAATAGGTGAGACGTTTGCGTATTTCGCGCTCAAAGCCGCGTTCCGGCGGATCGTAGAATTTTGGGCGGGCCAGAGAATCGGGGAAGTAATTCTGGCCTGAAAAGCCGTCCGGCTGATCGTGGTCATAGAGGTAGCCGTCACCGTAGCCCTCATCAGCCATCAATTTTGTTGGTGCATTGAGGATATGCTTAGGGGGCGCCAGGCTGCCGTGGGTTCTGGCGGCTTTCACGGCGGCCTTATAGGCAATATATGCGCCATTAGATTTCGGCGCTGTTGCCAGATAAATCGTCGCCTGCGCCAATGCCAGTTCCCCCTCCGGTGAGCCGAGAAAATCAAAGGTGTCCTTTGCGGCAAGAGCTTGTGTTATAGCCTGCGGATCGGCAAGGCCGATATCCTCGATTGCCATGCGCACCAGACGGCGGGCGATAAACATGCGATCTTCGCCGCCCTCCAGCATTCGCGCCAGCCAGTAAAGTGCCGCATCGGGATCGGAGCCGCGCACCGACTTATGCAAGGCCGAGATCAGGTTGTAATGTCCGTCACGCCCCTTGTCGTAAACGGCGGCGCGGCGCTGGACGATGCCAGCCATGCCGTCTTCATTGAGTTTGGAGTCGTTTTGTGAAGTTGCAGCAAAGACCTCTTCCGCCAGATTAAGTGCGGCCCTGCCATCGCCGTCGGCCATGGCGATGAGGAGCTGACGCGCTTCACGCGTCAGAGCCAGGCCGCGGCCCTCGTCAGCCTCTGCGCGCTTCAGCAAAATTTCAAGGGCTGTCTGATCAAGCCGTTCCAGAACCATGAGGGAAGCGCGCGAGAGCACGGCGGCGTTCAGTTCAAACGATGGATTTTCCGTCGTTGCTCCTACGAGGGTAATCGTGCCATCTTCCATATGGGGCAGGAAACTGTCCTGCTGGGCTTTGTTAAAGCGATGAATTTCGTCGATGAACAATAGCGTGCCCCGGCCGGTTTCACGGCGTGCTTTAGCACGGTCAAAGGCTTTTCTGAGTTCCTGTACACCTGAGAAAATTGCTGAAAGCTGTTCAAATTCCAGTTTCGTCGCGTTGGCGAGCAGGCGGGCTATGGTAGTCTTGCCGGAACCGGGTGGCCCCCAAAGGATCAGCGATGGCAGGCGCCCGCTTTGCAGCATCCGCGTGAGACTGCCATTGGGACCGACAATGGTTTCCTGCCCGACAACCTCGTCGAGTGCCTTTGGACGCAGCCGATCCGCCAGCGGGTGCGGGGCACCTTTATCCAGGCCTGCCATATCAAACAGATTGTTCATTGCACACCCATTCGTGGCAGCAACCAGCCTAAAAGAAAGCCGCCGAGTATGCCGAGAACTGAGAGGGTGCCCCCCCAAAGCTGCATTGTAGTGGCGGCCGTGCTGAGGGGAGCTGCATCGGCAACGATTACTGGCAATGTGGCAGGCGTTTCTGTCAAATAGAGAATTTCAGTTGCGGGGATGAGAAGGACGCCATTGTTGATGATGCGCGCGGCAAATGCGCTTGATATTGGAATGCCGGTTGCTTTGCGGGCTTTGCCGTTTTCATCCTTCCAGGTCAAATCGACGGTATAGGTTTTGAGACTTTTGCGTGAAATGGACTGGGCACGGTTAATAATTGCAACGGCCATGGCGCCATTTTGCATAACGTCGTCAATGTGCATCTGGCGCGAGAGACCCAAGCTCAGTATTCCGCATCCCGCAACTGCGACCGCAACGCATAACCAGACAAAATACCGGCGGATCCATTTCAGCATAGCATGTGCTCCATCGTTTGGATTATGCCGGCACCTCGACGCGCAGAATACGCTTGCCGCGGCGGATGACGATCAGCCAAAGTCTGGTCTTCTTTTTGAGTTCTGTGGCAAGTTCATCGAGATTGCGGATCTTGCGGTTGCCAAGACGCAATAGAATATCGCCACGTTTAAAGCCAATGTTGGCGGCGACTGAGCCCGGCGCTACCGATAAAAACGCCACGCCCTGATCGCCGTCCAGGTTGAGATTGAGGTCTTCTATGATGGCGGGAATAAGATTGGCGATACGGGCTCCATCGAAGGGATGATGACCTGAGAAGTTGCGGATGTCGCCGCGGCTGGGTTTTGGCGCTGCCCGCAGAGGCAGATCGATTTTAACTTTTTCACCATCGCGCATAACGTCCAGCCTGGCCGTATTGCCAATACCGCGTGTTGTAAGCCGATAAAGCGCAGCGCGTGCATCTGCCACTTCGTATCCATCGACTGCAACAATGATGTCGCCAACGCGCAGGCCGGCCTGCGAGGCCGGGCCGTTTGTATAAAGCCTGGCGATGATCGCGCCTGCCACGCGATTGAGCCCAAGGCCATCGGCAATCGCGCGCGAAACGGTGCTCAGTTCGCCACCCAGCCATGGCCGTTCTATTTTTTCACCGGAAATTGCACTGTTGACGTAGAGCCGCACAAGATTGGAGGGGATGGCGAAACCAATGCCGTGGGAGCCGCCCGTGCGTGAATAGATGGCCGTATTAATGCCGACGAGCCGGCCGTTCATATCGACCAGCGCGCCGCCGGAATTGCCCGGGTTAATGGCCGCATCCGTCTGAATAAAAACCTGCGCATCGGACCTGCCAACGCCCGCGCGTGCCAAAGCTGAGACAATGCCGCTGGTCACTGTCTGCCCGACGCCAAATGGATTGCCGATCGCAAGAACAATATCGCCAACCTCAAGTGCATCGGAGTCCTCGAAATCCAGAAATGGAAATTTTTCATCTCCGGCCTCGATTTGCAGAATTGCGATATCCATCTTTTCGTCGCTCATAACGATATCTGCATTAAACTCACGTTTGTCAGCAAGTACGATGCGGATCTTGGCTTCGCCCCGGCTTTTGACCACGTGTGCATTGGTGACAATCAATCCACTGCGATTGATAATCACGCCAGAACCAAGCGAGTTTTGCGTGCGGTGGCGGGGCAGTCCGAACCGGCGGCCAAAGAATTCGAGGAAAAACGGGTCGTTGCTGAACGGTGAATTTATGCGCTGTGTCGACTGAACATAAACGTTGACGACCGCAGGTGCAGCGCGCTTGACAATTGACGAAAAAGAGTATCTGAGCTGGGCCTGCGTCTGTGGCACCTCACGCTGTGCATGCGCAATTATCGTGAACGAAGGGCCTGCTAGCAGGCATCCCATCAGCAGGCAGGCCAGGGAAAAAAACACAATCGTGCCGCTTCGACCAAATATGGTCTGCATTTTAACCTCTCAGGCAATTTCATCCATGGGCCCATGCCGTGGAATATATGGCTATCGTTAGCTCAAGCTGGAAATATGTCTGCTTGGCAAGGGCCGCTGTGTCAACGTCTGAGCGACAACCGCTTTGATTATTACGATGTCGACAGATTGCTCAGCAACCTTTTTATAGTGCACAAAGAGACAGAATAATTTATCCAAGAAACCAAGGTGCACAAACAATGCGCTCCGCATTCAACGTTTCGGCGTTTCGGCGGGCACCGTGGATGTCCTGGTCAGGCGTTTCGGGATTGGCAAATGTCTGATGAGATGATGCCCCTTGAGATTGCCCATGATACTCTCGTGTCATGAGTTTGAGCGTGTATCGGCGGCCACCCAACCAGTAAACAGTGCGCGCACGCCTTCAAGATCCTAGGGGCACTGGCCATGTTATGCGGGTAAGGGAGCGCATGATCGAGAAGTGGTCTGTGCTTATGGAAAGATTATTGCAGTTTATTGCAATCACGCCACACTGCAGAGTTTCAAACTGAGTTTAAGGCGAGCATCAACGAAAGTAGAAATTTCGATCATTGTACCGCTTCTATCAGCGCTTGAACGATATTTTCTTGCACAGTTGCATCAAGATCCGGTGCCATCGGCAAACTCATCACCAGGCTGGCAAGCTGGCGACTAACGGGTGTGCAGTCCGGGCAGCAAAACTGCTTGTAGGCTGGTTGCTCGTTCAGCGGCATTGGGTAATGTACTGCAGTTGGAATTCCGGCGTTTTTTAATTTTTCCTGTACCTGCTGACGGTTTTCGACAAGTACCGTGTACTGAGCGAAGACACTGGTACGGTCCAGGCGTTGGATGACAGCGGGCACTCTGCCGGCAAGCATTTCATTGTAACGCGCTCCGATTTTCAGCCGTTGTTCGATTTCCCAATCGAAGCGTTCAAGCTTGGCCAAAACGATTGCGCATTGCAAAGTATCCATGCGCCCGCCAACACCAATGCGTGTGTGCACGTAGCGGCGTTCCTGACCATGGATACGGATCTCACGCATGATCGTTGCCAGAGCGTTGTCGTTGGTAAAGATCGCGCCGCCATCCCCGTAGCAGCCAAGCGGTTTGCTCGGGAAAAAGCTGGTACAGCCGATAGTTGAGAGGTTGCCACTTTTTCGTCCCTTGTATTCAGCGCCAAAGCTCTGGGCGGCATCTTCTATGACAGGGATATCGCCGTGGTGCGCTGCTATGGCGTTGATTGCATCCATGTCCGCTGGCTGGCCATAAAGGCTGACTGGCATAATAGCCTTGGTTTTCGATGTAATGGCGGCTGCAATCTTGCCCGCATCAATGTTACAGGTATCGGGTTCGATATCGACAAAGACCGGCACAGCACCGAGCAAGGCAATAACTTCGGCGGTGGCAACGAAGGTGAAGGGGGTGGTGATCACCTCATCACCCGGCCTGACACCAAGTGCCATCAGGGTTATAAGCAGGGCTTCGGTGCCGCTGGCAGCGGTGATGCAATGACGCGCTCCGGTATAGGCTTCAAGACGTTCTTCAAGTTCGCGGACTTCGGGCCCCATAATGTAACGGCCGTGGTCAAGCACCTTTTGGATGCGGGCGTCGATGGAAGGCTTGATAGCATGATACTGGGCTTTAAGATCGATGAAAGGAATGCTCATTTGTCGACACACTCTAAAACTTGATCATTAAGCCGATAGCGATGGCCCATATGCGGGCAGGTGTATTCACCTGTGCCTTGTATGGGAAGCGGAATCCGTTCTCCGAATTCACTTATCCAGCCGATCTGCCGCGCGGACACTCCTACCATAAGTGCGTATGGCTTTACATCCTTGTTTACAACTGCGCCGGCACCGATAAATGCAAATTCGCCAACTGTAACTCCGCATATAATGGTGCAATTGGCACCAAGCGTGGCGCCCTTCCTGACCAGCGTGTCACGGTATTCATTCTTTCTCTCAATAAGTGAGCGGGGGTTGTAGACATTTGTGAACACCATGCTTGGGCCACAGAACACACCATCCTCAAGCGTCACATTGTCATATATGCTGACATTATTCTGAATTTTGCAACGATCGCCGATGACAACTTTATTGCCGATAAATACATTTTGACCAAGCGATACATGGTTACCAATTCTTGCACCGCCGCAGACGTGAACCCAGTGCCAGATACGGCTGCCTTCACCGATTTCTGCGCCTTCGTCGACTATGGAAGTCGGATGAATGGTAGCCGGCATCCTTAGTAATCCAATGGCAGTGCAATACGTTTACCATCTCTGGCAGATAGGTAAACTGCAATCAGCGTCTCTAATGACTTGAGTCCCTCCCGTCCATCGGTTTCCGGAGATGCTTCACCACGCAAAACGTTAATGACGTTATCATAATACAGAGGATGTCCAAAACCGTAGACGGAGGTGGTTTCGTAGCTGGCTTGCTTCACTTTCTCATCATTCGGATGCGGCTCGGCAAACTCCCAGTGCTGAATCTCATTAACAGCGACACCACCAATGCGCACCGTGCCTTTTTCTCCAATAATGGTAATACTGCCTTCGAAATTTTTAGGATAGGTGAGCATTGTTACATTCATCGAGCCCAGCGCACCTGAGCGCCATTCAACACTTATAACGCCCGTGTCTTCAACCTGGATATTGCGCGCCAGCGTAGCTGTATAGGCCTGAAGGCTTTTGATTGGACCGATTAACCAATCCAACAAGTCGATATAATGGCTGGCTTGATTCATAAAAGCACCGCCATCAAACTCCCAGGTGCCACGCCATGCTGCGCTTTCGTAGTATTCTTGCGGACGCGTCCAAAACACGTTGATATTGACCATGAATATCCGTCCGAACCGGCCCTCTGTAATGGCGTTCTTGAGCAACTGTAAAGTGGCGTTACGGCGATTTTGCTTGATGACGAACAGTTGTACGCCAGCGTCATCACATGCTTTGACCATGCGCAAACCATCACGCCAGCGCGTGGCCATGGGCTTTTCGGTCATGACATGACGGCCAGACGCAGCAATCTCGACAGTCTGCTCCGGGTGCAGACCACTAGGTGTGGTCAAGACAACGATATCGGCCTGGGTGTCTTCAAGCATGCTGCTCAAGCT
>CAWUIN010000048.1:0-19359 GCA_963922535.1 uncultured Hyphomicrobiaceae bacterium
GCGACGGCCGCCTGCAGCGCTTCCCGCCCCATCACCGAGCAATGCATCTTTTCCGGTGGCAGCCCACCAAGGAAGTCGGCGATATCCTGGTTGGAAACCGCAAGGGCCTCGTCCAGGCTTTTTCCCTTGATCATTTCGGTCAGTGCAGACGAGGAGGCAATCGCAGAACCGCAGCCGAAAGTCTGGAAGCCGGCATCCTCGATCACTTCGGTCTCCGGGTTGACCTTCAATGTCAGGCGAAGGGCATCCCCGCAGCTTAGAGACCCGACGTCGCCAACGGCGTTGGCTTCCTCGACGGCCCCGGCATTGCGCGGGTTATAGAAGTGCTCTTTAACGATTTCAGAGTAGTCCCACATCGTGATTTCTCATCCAGTCTGCGGTGCCGCTCAGCGAATCTGCCGCTGGCTCATGGGCACCTGATGGCTTTTACAAAAGAAAAAATCGCCGAGCTTTAGGCCGTGTCATCCATTCCCGCACGAAGCCGGTTTGGCGAAATCGGCCCGTTTCGGCGTCGCTCGTCCTGGCTGCTTGAAACGAACTCGATTTCGCCAAACTGGCTCTCGCATGCAAATTGACGGCACGGGCTAGGAGCAACTGCCAGCTGCAAACGACTTGCCGCATGCGCAACTGCGCGCGGCGTTGGGGTTTGAGAACGTGAAGCCGGAACCTTCCAGGCTTTCGACGAAATCAACCGTAACGCCCTGCAGAACCGCGACACTCGAGGACTCGACGTAGACCTTGGTTTCACCGCATTCGACAACGCTGTCTCCGTCCTGGGGTTTTTCTTCCAGCGACATAGCGTACTGCAGTCCCGAACAACCGCCATCGACGACTGAAATTCTCAATCCCCCGATCGGCCCGTCAGCAGTTTCGACAAATTTCAAGATGGCCTTTTGCGCATTGTCAGTGAGTTCCAGCATGTTGAGCGTCTCCATGGATGGCGCAGCGAATTTGCAGCTCTTCGGGATATGATCAAGCAATGCGTGTGCCACGCCTTAGCGCGCGGTTAAGTCATTGTTTTTAGGTATGTCAACTTCGATGCCGGGGGGCTGGCTGTCGATTTCCCGACGCTGTTTGCGCATGAGAACCAACGAATTTGTTGGTTCCTCGACAATAATGTCAGTCGCAGGTTTGTGCAGCTTCAGGCGGCGCCCCATCGCCGGCGTCATGAAGAGTTTGCCGCCACTGTCAATTAAGAGCGCCTGCTCAACGCCCATGCGCTGAGCAATCCGCGCCCAGCCTTTTGGGCCTGCAACTGAAAGCGCCGTCGCTGCGGCATCGGCAACGGCGCCGTTGGTGTGCAGCACGCTTGCGGAGACGATGTCGGCCACCGGCCGCCCGGAGCGCGGGTCGAGGATATGCGAAAATCGCTCGCCATCGTGTTCAAGATATCTTTCGTAATTGCCCGACGTGTAGAGCACCTCGCCCGGGCGCATTTCCACCGACGCAATCGCCTGCCAGCTTGTTGGATCCCGAATCGCAACCTTCCAGCCACGCGCGGCGTATCTGCCCAGCACATTGATGTCGCCGCCGGCGTTGAGGACCGCATTTTCGATCTCCCGGCGCTTTAAAATGGCAGCCGCCAGATCGAGCGCTGCACCCTTGGCCACGGCGCCCAGATCGATGCGCACGGACTTGTTTGCGGATCTGACTGTGTTCCCCTCGAACACAAGGTCTTTAAGGCTTGGACGCGCTGCGACCAGCTTTAAAACTGTTTCGTCCGCAGGCGGCGAGCCCTTCGGCGGTTCATCGTCATGAAAGCCCCACACCGATATCAAACTTCCGATGGCAGGCTCGAACAAGCCATCGCTCTGGATGGCCAGTTCCCGCGACAGCTTCAAAAGCCAGATAAGTTCGCTGCTGACCTCACCTGCTTTTCCGCGGGCCAGTGCCCCGTTCAGCTCACCGAGCTCGCCGCCAGGCTTCCAGGCATGCCAGTCAACGTGCACGCGCTTAAAAAAGCGGGTAATCTCTGAGATGGCTGCTCTCGATGTCTCGATCGTCTCGTCTCTGATGACAATCTCCACCAGGGTGCCGAAAACATAAATCGTCTCCCGGTATTCTTTGTTCTCATCAGAGGCCCGCAAGAACAATAGTGCTACCAGTGCCAGAAGGCACGCAGCTGTTAAGACAGGCCGCCGATACATAATCGATATAGCTCCCGCAAGCCCCCTGTCACCGGGCCTTTCGTTACCCTGGCTCTATCAGTAGGCGCCTGTCGACGGTACGTCGATGCCGTCAGGGCCAGTTGAAGCACGCCCTGGGTCCTCTGGCGCCCGGCAGTTCAGGCGCCAGCCCGCCAGCGATTTGCCTTCTCCCAGAACGCGCAGATGCTGCACGGGAAAGTGAACCATAAACGTTTCGCCCGGGGCCGGCAGAGGCGCGTTCCAGGGCCGGTAAATGCACAAAGGCGTGTGATCGGGCAAACGGCATTGCAGTTCCCTGATAGCACCTAATTCGCGGCAACTCACGGCCTCTGCCTGCAACGCGCATCCCGCAAAAGCCCCCTGCCCCAGGCCAATATGTTCGGCGCGGATGCCAAGCCACCTGGCCGACGCCGGAATGCCGCCAACCTGGAGCTGTCCCCATGGGCCTGAGGCCAGTTTATTTTCACCGCCTGTCAGTGGCAACAGATTGCGCCAGCCCAGCACGGTGGCCGCTCCGTATTCGCCGGGATCGTTGAAGATGTCCCGCGCGGCGCCGAAGCGGGCCAGACGCCCGGCCGTCATGACGCCAATCCAGTCGCCCACCTGGCGGGCCTCTTCCAGATCGTGGGTTACCAGGATGGCCGGCTTCTTGAACGTTGTCACCAGTGCCGTCAACTGGCTGCGCAGCTGTAAGCGAAGATGCGCGTCAACGGCTGAAAACGGCTCGTCCAGGAGCAACAGATCGGGATCGGTGGCAAGCGTTCTGGCCAGTGCCACGCGCTGGCGCTGGCCGCCCGAAAGCTGTGAGGGAAGACGATCTTCCAGCCCGCAGAGCTCAAGCCGCTTGATCCACGACGCCACCTTCTCCGCGCGTTCCCTCCGCGCGACGCCGTAGCCGATATTCTGCGCGACCGTCATGTTCTGGAACAGCGCATAGTCCTGGAAAACTATGCCGACGTTGCGTTTGCGAACCGGAACATTGATTTTTTCTCCGCAGTCGAACCAGGTGCGCGGCCCGAGCCTGACGCTTCCCGCATCTGCCTTTTCAAAGCCGGCAATGAGACGCATCAGGGTCGTCTTACCACTGCCGGATGGCCCGAGCAGAACGGTGATCCCTTCGCCTGAGATTTCGGCGCGGACATCAAGCGCAAATGACGGCCGGGAAAATTTCAGGTTTATAACGAGAGAATTCATGCAATCACCGCCTTCTGCTTGCCGCCGTGGGTGCCATAGACCGCCAACAGGACCACAAAGGAGAACGCTAAGAGCAGCATCGACAGCAGATGGGCTGCTTCGTATTCGATGCTCTCCACGTGTTCGTAGATGGCAATTGAGATGACCTGCGTTTCACCGGGAATGTTGCCGCCGACCATGAGAACGACGCCGAACTCACCCACCGTATGGGCAAACCCCAGGACGCTCGCCACGATCAGGCTGCGGCGCATATTCGGCAGCACGACCCTTGCGAACGTGCGCAGATGCGATGCGCCAAGCGATAACGAGGCCTCAATGGTGCGCCTGTCGATCGTCTCGAAGCCCGCCTGCAGCGGCTGGACGACAAAAGGTATGGAATAGATGCAGGAAGCGACGATCAAACCAGAGAACGTGAAGACGAGCGGCTCCCCGGTCATCGACGTCCAGGTATCGCCGATGACGCTGCCTTTACCAAGGAAGACAAGCAGGTAAAACCCTAAGACGCTCGGCGGCAGAACCAGGGGCAGAGCGGTCAGCGTTTCAACAATTCGCCCGAGGCGGCTTTTGGTGTTCGCCAGCCACCAAGCTAACGGCATGCCAATGAGAAGCAGGATGACCAGGGTTACTGTGGCCAGTTGCAGCGTGAGGAAGATGGGGCCGGTATCGATCGCGCCAAGGCTCCAGGGCATCGTTTACTCCACCATATAACCAAACTCAACAATGAGCCTGCGCACCGGCTCCGACTTCAGAAATTCAAGAAAACCGGCAGCCGCCGGATTTCCCTTTCCCGCTATAAGAAGAACGGCCTCCTGCGAGATCCTGGAATGGTGGCTCAACGGCATCAGCCAGCTGCTGCCGCGGTCCGCCTCCTTTGCGCGCGCGATCTGCGCATAGGCAATAAACGCAAGCTCGACATTACCAACCGTGGCAAACTGATGCGCCTGGGCGACGTTTTCGCTCGTGATGAGCCTTTGAAGCGCGGCCTGGTAGACGCCAAGCTTCTCCAGCACCTGAACCGCTGCCTGCCCGTAGGGCGCCAGCTTCGGGTTTGCTATCGCGATGTGCTCGTAACCGCCGTCCAGCAAGAGTTGTCTGGGATCCTGGCCCGGCCGGTGCGTCCACAGAACAAGCCGGCCCAGTGCATACGCAAACCGCGTTCCCTCGACGGCGTCGCCCTCAGCCTCCAGAAGCGCCGGCTCCTGCGCATTGGCTGCAAGGAAAATATCGAACGGCGCCCCTTTTTTGATTTGCGCGTAAAGCTTTCCCGTCGAGCCGGCGCTGATCCGGACGGTAGTCCCGGTTTCGCTGGTAAATTTCCTGGCAAGCGCACGAACCGGTTTTAAGAAGTTCGATGCAACCGCCAGTTTCAATTCCTCAGCAGCCGCCAGGGGTGGCCCAGAACAGGCAATCCCCGCCGCAACCAAACCCATTGCTGCATGCCGGCCCGCATACCGGGCCGCCCGGGTGGCAATCGATCCTGCCTTCAACAGATTCCAGGTACGCTGCATGACGGGTCTCCACTAAGCGGCCACGGCAGACGGAGCATGCGTCATGCAGTCCTTCGGACAGACACGCGAGCAGGCTTCGCAACCGATGCAGTCCAACGGATTGGACAAAGCCATCACCATGCTGTTGTCATCGTCATCGTCGTCTTCGAAATCATCACCATCATCGTCAGCATCCTCGCGTCCGACAAGTTCGAAGACATCGCGTGGGCACACTTTATAGCAGCGCCCGCAGCCGATGCAGCTGGCCTGATCCAGCTCCATGACAAACTTGGGGACGTAAGTTTCCCCGCCCCTGGTTAGTCCGGTGATTTCTGACATGGTTCTTCTCCTGGCAGATAAATAAACGAGTGGCGACAAGATCAGATCAAATTACAGACTCTCGTGGTCTTTCTCAGTTAAAATATCAGGTTAGGATCACATATCTTAAACTAATATTTTAACTGAGAAAGACCACGAGGGCCCGTTGGCGTTCGCCGCGCGAAGGCTGGCGGGGAGGCGGTTTTGCCTGTAAAGTGCGTCTGCATGAGGCAGGGGCGGTACCTCGCAACAAACACACCCGCGCGGCGAACGTCAACGGGCCCCGTCAACAGGTTCTAGGCAGCGTTCTCGCCGGTTTGCGCGGACAACTGCTCTTCCGCCTCCGCCCAGGCCTTGCAGGCCTCGTACGTGGCGCTTGCAACGGACGGGATCTCCTCGTAGGCAGCCGGCAGGCGATCTTCGACCAGGTCGTGCAGCTCGCCGGCCTTTTCGCTCGCGATCCTCTTTAATTTCCGAACCTTCTTCTGCATTTCTTTTAAGTCTTCCTCGCTCACGATCGATCTCCCCCGTATTCTTTAGGTCCGACGTTACAATTAAATGCGTTGTGTATTCTCGATATCCCCGGCAGGGATCTCACAGTTCGGCAACATCGCGATGCGCCTCGACAAGCGCCACCGCCTTGTCAACCAGTTTATCGACTTCGTCCTGCATATTCTGCAAAGACGCAAAGCCGAAGCGGTGCACGTCGCGCAGCGTGCGGTCGACGGCAATCAGCCTGCCAACGATGATGAACGCACGGCCAAAGCCTTCGTGCGTGAGATTGACAACCGGCACGGCCATAAGACCGGTGCGTTTCTCGATCATCACCGAGATCGTGTTGTAGTAAGCTTTGAGACGCGCCATCGTGATCTCATCGGGATCTCCGACGATTGGAATCTCGCGTTTGCGCTCCTTGGTCAGGATGAACGGGTCGATGATTTCGGCATTGCCTAAAGTGTCATAGGTGCCGTAGGTGTCGATCGCGCGCATCTGGCGGACGATCTCCTCGGCGAGTTCGCTGGCGAGCGCCGGATCGGACTTGTCGATATGGAGGGCTTCAGTCGTCATTTCTGGTTTCCATCTCTGGGGCGTGTTGTCAATTAACGGACGAAGCCGGTCTGGCGAAATCGGCCCATTTTTGTCTCGCTCATCCTCGAATATGCCTGTATGTCCTTACGTCTGACTTCTGGGGCCGGACCTAACCTCGCCAAACCTGCTCTCGTGCGGCAATTGACGACACGCTTCGGGAGCCTCTGCCTGGGAGCAGGCTGCGGTGTAAGCTGCGCCAGGCATCTGGCGCGAATTTTCAATCGCAAAAGTTGTCAGACCGTTTCCTGCCCGTTCACGCCACCTGAGCGGTAAAAACGACGTGGCAAAAGCGACAAGAGCCAGGATCGCGGTCTCCGCATCGCCAAGACCGGCAAGCGCAGAAAGACACGCCACTGCCGCCAGAGCCGCCGCCGGCAACAGATAGGCAAGCATGGCGAGCTGCAGAAATTCATGGCCTGATATGCTGACGACGACCTCGTCGCCGACCGCCGGGTTTCCTGTGGAGGCAGCCGTGGGGGCCTGGATCTCCAGGGGCGATCGATGAACGATTTCCGACAGCCCTTTGATTCCGCAGCCCGACTTTGCAGCACAGGACGCGCAGGATGCGGTGCGCTCGCCCTGCAGCTGGATCCAGCCATCCTGTAGGGCTGCGACACGCATCTGACTTTTCAGAACACGCGCATCGTCGCGTTCGCTGCCCCGGCTGGCGGGTTCAAACTCACTCATTTTATACATCCCAGTCCTCCCAGCCTTCTTCATCCATGCGATCGAAACGGTCCGGATCCTTGTCGCCGATGAAGGCGGCAATAACCCAGGTTGGCGGATCGGTTCTGATCCTGTCCTGAAGAGCGGCGATGAGGACCGCGATCGGCGTGTTGCGCTCTGCCTTTTGCGCATGAACGCCGGCGCTGCGCAGTTGGCCGACGGCGGATGCGCCGATGGCCTGAACATAGACCGCGTTGCAGCCACGCAAAGCCTCAATCCGGGTGGCCAGTTTGCCTTCGTTGCCGTCCTGCAGTTCCGGCGGGAACTCCAGCACCTCGACAAAACGGCTCGCGTCTACCGTAATGGCGTAGACGACGAATGAGGTTCCCGAGCCGAAGTGCTGATCGATAGTCTTGCGGTCGCTTGATGCAAAGGCAACGCGCAACTCCTGATCATGGTCCTGGGAAACGGAGCTGTCGTGTACAATAGCAAGGCGTCGTGCGGGCATGGCCAGGCCCTCCTTCTTCAGCTGATCTTCGTTTCGGGGCTCGCATAGATCGATCTGTAAGGAGCAATCTCACCGCGTTCGAGGCTGGCCAGTTCGTTGGCAATATCGAACAGGGCTTGTTGCGCGCCGCGGTACCCTATCCAGGTCCGCCGGTAGCCGCCGATGAGGTCGTACTGCGGGAAGCCGGTCCGCAGAACCGGAATGCCCAGTCGTCTGGCTGATTCCACGACGTGCGAGTTTCCGATAACCATTTCAGCCCGGCCCGCAAGCGCCATTGTCTCCAGGTCCTCAAGGTCGCCGATCTTCACTTCGCGAGCCTGGATGCGGCTGAGCACGGGCGCTGTGCCGGGTGAGACCGCGGCAACGGTCTCGCCCCCCATCTCGGCAATAAAGTCAGCAAAGGCTATCAGCAGATCTGGGTCACTGGCCAGCGCGAAACGCGTGGTGGTGATGGAAAAATGACAATCGAGCATGGCATCGAGCAATTGCGCACGCTGCCTTTCGAGCCACTTCGGGGGCTGCCTGCCTGCTATCTCGGCAAGTGTGCGGATTAAGGTATCGGTTCCGCCAAGGCCCATCGCATGGGCGATCCTGAAGGTTGGCACGCCTGTGCGGTCTTTGAGGAGTTCACTGGCATGGCCAAGCGAATCACCGACAACTAAAGTTGCACACGCACCTCCCATGTCCGCGAGCAGATGCGTGCGCGTCCCCCCGATGGTAAGTGCCTCGAAGTCCCGATCAGTCAGACGCCCGTCGAGTGAATCGGAAAGGTCAGGCAGGACAAACGGCGTCAGGCCGAAGGCTTCGATGTATGACTTGAGTTCTTCGATGTCGCCGGGTGTGAGAGCAGAGCCAACCAGTACGTTGAGTTGATTTACGGGCCTGAAGCCATCTGCTTTGCGGCGGTCTGAAGTATCCGGGACGAGATTGTCGATGATGGTGTAAACCGCCTCCGCAAAACCGGTCTCAAGACAGCCTGTGTAATCTGGTGTCGAGACGTGAACAACGGCTGTTTCGGAGTATTCGGGATACTTCGCCCTGAATTGTTTGATGCTGCGCTCTACGTAGCTGCCTTGTGTCTCGGCAAGCCCCGTCGTCGGCACGCCGATGATCTGTGGTGCGGATTTCCTGCAGATCTGCGCCAGGCCCTCAACGATATTGTCTTCTGCTCCCATGATCGTTGAGATCTGGTCCATCGCCGTCGTCTGCAGCGGGATCGGCTCACGGAAATGGCGGACGAAGAACACCTTGCCAAAGGCTGTACAGCCCTGGCTGCCGTGCAGCATCGGCATCGCTTTGTGAAAACCGAGGAAGGCAAGAGCGGCGCCGATGGTCTGGCTCGACTTGAGCGGATTGACGACCAGCGCCTTGTTGCGTTTCAGAACCGGCGTCGGCGCAACGCTATGGTCCCTGCCTGTCACCGTTTCAATGGCCGTCGTCTCAATGGGATCTGCAAGCCACGGGGCCTTCGATCTTGCCGCAGCCCAGACAGGCGCGTTGATCGTCAAAGACAGCTGCCGCGCCAGTTCCACCATGCCCTGATAGCCGGCATAGGCAAAATCGCGTTCCTGGTTGATATCGAGGAACGGCACACGCGCCTTCAGGGCTGTGTACATATTGCGGCCACCGGCGATTAAAAGATCGGCTTTCTGCCTGGCGATGGTATCGAGCAGGGCTCGGGGGTTGCCATCCTCAAGCATCATCGCGTCTTCGCCCATTAATTCGCGAATGCGCGCTTTGTCTTCCTCTGTGGATTTCCTGGTGCCTGTTGCAACAACTTCCATGCCCAGATCCTGCAGGGCTGCGATCACCGACCAGGATTTAACCCCGCCGGTGTAAAGTAGCGCGCGTTTGCCGGTGAGCTTTGCACGCCACGGCTCAAGGGCCTCACTAATCTTGGCCTCTTCACGGGCGATCAATGCCTCCGTGCGGGCCTTGAGGTCGTCATCACCGATGATCGTAGCAAAGCTACGCAGCGCATCCGAGACGTCGCTGACGCCATAAAAGCTGCCTTCAAACCACGGTGTGCCATAACTTTCTTCCAGTTTCCGGGCGACGTTAATCATCGCCTTGGAACAGACCATCATGTTCACGTCAGCCAGGTGCATGGCCTGTACCTGATGGAACCGGGCGTCCCCGGACAGCGTACAGATGACCCGTAGGCCAAGCTCGTCGAGCAAGGGCAGGACGTGCCACAGCTCGCCTGCAATATTGTATTCGCCGATCAGGTTGACGTTATAAGTTGTGATGCCCGCATTGACCCCATCTATATTCATCTGGGGCAGTTCGCCGGTACCGACAACGTACTTGACCATCGCCTCACCGGCGATACGGTTGCCTAAATTCTTGGTGCCGTAAAATCCGGCTGCATCAATGGGGATGACCGGCACTCCCCACTTCCTGGTGGCTGCATTGGTGAGCGCTTCAAGGTCGTCTCCGATGAGCGCGGGAACGCAGGTGTTATAGACGAACACGGCCGCAGGATCGTGCGTTTCCAGTGCCTGCTTGATGGAATGAAAAAGCCGCTTTTCACTGCGCCCCATGATGATGTCCTGCTCTGTCAGATCGGTCGTCATGCCGATGCGGTAGAGCGTTGGCCCCGTCGAACGCGTGCCACGGTTGTCCCAGGACGAACCGGCGCAGGCGATCGGGCCATGCACAATATGGGCGACATCTGCAATGGGAAGCAGCGCAATCTGCGCCCCGTCGAACGCACAGCCGCCAGCGCTGCCCCCCGGCTTCGGTCGGGCACAGCCGGACTTGGATTTCGCATTGTGCCCGCAGGCCGGTTCGTCCTGTAGCGCGGCGATTTCGCTCGACTTCATAGCGGTTCTCCTAAGACAGTACGCGTTCAGGGAGAACGCGTGCCAAGGGGAAAATAACTATAACAAAGCAAGCGACATGCCAACGGCCCGGGGGCCTGATTCTATTGAGTAAATAAGAGAATCGACATTGTCGCAAAACGTACAACGGATGACAAAGGCTGTCGCTTCAGCGACCCGCACTTGGGCATGTCAGAAGCAATAAGGCTCGCGATACCAGGCCCTCACAACCTCCAGGTCATGTTCGGGCAGATAGGCGTAATGACCGACGTCGTTATCCCGGCAGACCTGCTCGGCGATGGCATGCAGATGCTTTTGATGGGTCAGCATATGAAAGAACCAGGCCATCGGGTAGCCAGCCTTGTGGTCGATTGCGGCAATCGCCTGGCCCAGTTCCACACCGGATGGCACGCCGTCGCCATGTTCGATCGTCTCTGCCGCGCTGAGCGCAAAAGGGGCTGCTTCCATTTTCTGTTCCCCGAAGCGGTCGACGTAGCTGAAAATGCGCAACAGCCAGTTGTCGCAGAAACGAGCCTTCCTGGACGCACTCGAGTTCTCCCAGTCGACAAGAAATCGGGCAAAACGCCGGTTGGTGCCGATATTCTTGTCGAGTTCCTCGATCAGTTGGGCAATGTGGTGGACGCTGCGGAAGTGATAGCGTGCCTGACCTATCGGTTCGGCCTTCATTTTCTGCATGCAGGGAGGATCGAGAAACTCTTCGATGTCGTCGGGGACAAAGTCCTCTGGAAATAGTTGACGATCAACGACTTCCTGCACCACCTCCACTTCAAGCTGGACGAAGTCCCAGGCTCTGGGGCCGGTGGAGGCAACAAAGTAGACCGACCGCCCATCCATGCGTGTCGCCAGCAATTCACCCCAATTGTCTGGTATGTTCATCTCCGGTCCGATGTCGCTGAATTCAGCTTCTGCCCATTGACGCAAATTGTCCGTAATGCGCGTTCCATCCCTCAGCACAACGCCGCCATCGCGATGCCAGCCGGCCCGCTCGAAAGCAAAGGAAAATTCCAGTTCCTGCGCAGCCTGCTTCAGGCTTGTGGACAGCCCGGCATGCCCGGGCGTAACCGGACAGCCTTCACAGGCCGACCGCAATGCTTCGAGATTGTAGATTGACTTTACCATCCTGCATCGTTCTCTGTTCCTGCTGGATGCCATAAGGGCTCTAACGCGGGTGCGCTGGCATTGCGGTTAACGCCTGGCGGCACCAGCAGGTATTGGGCTTAATTTTTATCGTTTTCGTCTTCAACGCAGGCGATGACCAGGCCAGTTGCGTTTTCAAGCGCCGATGTAAACGAGATGCAGTGATCGCGCCCCGTGACAAGATATATATTAAAGCCATTCGCCTCCTGGAAGGGTTCGAGCGCGCCGATGTCATCGTCCATGCAATGGGTGAAATGAATGCCCTGCCAGTCCTTGCGCAGTTTCTTCACGGTCTCTTCCCCCGCACCCTGCCGCTCGACATCGGCTTTAACGGCCTCAATGGTTTGCGCATCAATCATTCCAGTTCATCCACCTCAAATTTATCCATCTCAAAGCGCGCACGCTCCAATGCTGTCTTTCCAAGAATCTTTGCAAGCCATGGTGGCGCAGAGCCTGCTTGCAGAACGCTCATTAATTCGCCGGCTGCTTCTCTGGCTTCACCGCCATTAGGCCGTTTGATGGGATGGACGCCGGCGCGGACGACTTTCGCGACAGGCGGCCCGCCGATCGATACAACATAGAGAATATGACAGTCGGAAATCGTTTTGGCACGCAGAGCATTCTTATCGGCATCCGCGTCGTCGGAAAGCTCGCCATCTTCCTCGCTGACGGCTGGGCGCACGTCGATAAGCCTGACTTCATCAGGGGCCACCTGATAGATCAGAAACCGCTTGCAGGAGCCAAAGTGACCGTCGAGCAATTCGCCTGCGTTCGAAGCGCAGGCAACACGCAGCGAACCGGGCAGATCGCCCTCGGCATAAGCCTCGATCGGCGGGCAATCATCATCGCTCTCGGTTCCTTTCAGGTGCCCGACGGCCACCTTTATGGCGTCACCCGGCACCGCCATCATGTTCTCGCCTCCGGCCTTGCGAAAGGACTTGATGGTGAGGCCATCGAGCTTGGCGATTGACAGCGGCAGTCCGACAGCTTTATCCAGAATATCCAGGATGTTGCTTGTTGACATGTCGGGCAGGGCGCGAGCGGCAAGGGCAACGCGCAATGCCAGTTCACGGGGCAGACTTGCTTCACTCACGGGCAGGCTCCTTTATCCTCCGTTTTCTTACCGGCCTCCAGGGCCGTTTCATGCGCCGGCTGTCATCGCCGGCTGCGACTTCAAGCAGCCGTGGGGCAGCACTGCTCGACACCAGGAAGAGCGACGCCGCCCCATGGGAGCGCTGCATGAACGCCCGGCGCGCGCATCTCACTCGTCGGCCGGGATGATGCACCCATCTTCCATGCATACGTTCAGGCACTGAGGGGTATCGTGATCCGGCTCACACTCCGTGCAGATTTCTGGCTGAATGAAGAAGACACCTTTTTTGGGAATGACCGCAGCTGTCGGGCAGACGGGCTCGCAATCCCCGCAGGCGGTGCAGATATCGGCTACAATTTGCATTGCCATTGCGTTTTCCTTTCAATAAAAATTCACTCGTCGGCCGGAATGATGCACCCATCTTCCATGCACGCATTCAGGCACTGAGGGGTATCGTGATCCGGCTCACACTCCGTGCAGATTTCTGGCTGGATGAAGAAGACACCTTTTTTGGGAACGATCGCAGCTGTCGGGCAGACGGGCTCGCAATCCCCACAGGATGTGCAGATATCGGCTACAATTTGCATTGCCATTGCGCTTTCCTTAATTCTTGCTTTTTAAGAGAAAAATGCCCGGATCCGGTTATAGATGGAACCGGGCACGCCAAACCCGATAACGATTGCGTCCTTTCCACAAGGCTAACAGCGTTTGAACCGCAGCGTTGTGGGAAATTCAGGCGGCGGGGAGATTGGATCGATATAGTACTTGGACCCATCTGCCAGCTCGACGACCCCGCCCCAGACGTCGCTATCATCCCGTTCAACCGAGACGACGGTTTCCTCTAGATCCTTTTTGGCAACATAGAAGAGTAGCGCTCCGCCACTTCCCTTGCGCACCATCACACTCGGCATAGATATGCTCCTAATAGGGATGCAGGATCCCATCCGGCCGGTCTCCGGTACTCCCGGAGACCGGCCAGGACGGGACGTTGCGTGCTAGCGGACAAGATCGTAGTTGTAGTCGGTCTGACCCATGATGCGCGTCTCTTCGTCGAGGCGTTCAAGCACGGTATTGACCAGCGTTGTCAGCATCTGCATGGCGCCTTCGTAGCCGTAGGTCGTCTGGCGGTGCAGGTGATGGCGATCGTGAATCGGGAAGCCGATACGGATCAACGGGACTTCAAACTCCTTGCCTTTATGGAGCGTGTCGCGCTGGATGAACTTGCCGTATGAGTTGCCGATCATGAAATCCGGCTTGTCGGTGAAGACCAAAGAGCGGAAGTGCCAGAGGTCTTTACCGATATGGACTTCTGAATTGGCGCCGTAAGGGCTCTCTGCGAGCATCGATTCGACAGCCTTTTTCCAGCGCTTGTTGGCGTGGTTGCACAGGATATGAGTGGGTTCGGCGCCGAGTTCGAGAAGGAACTTGGCCATTCCCTGTGCAAAGTCAGCGTCCCCGTAAAGCGCAAACTTTTTGCCGTGCAGCCAGGCGTGACTGTCGGTCATCATGTCAACGAGGCGGCCGCGCTCAAGTTCAAGGCTGGCTGGAATTTCCTTGCCGGTGAGCTTGGAGACCGTCATCAGGAATTCGTCGGTCCATTCAAGGCCCATCGGAATATTGATGTCGGTACAGGGCTGCTTCATGGTGCTTTTGAGGTACTTCTTCGTCTTTGGCAGCTGCCATGGCTGAAGAAGCAGAGTATCAATCGCGTTGGGCGAGTCCTTGACTTCATCGATCGTCGTCCCGCCGGCATACATTTCGTATTTTCCGCTGGCCGGCGTATCGAGGACCTCGGTCGGATCACACAAAAGTGTATGTGCGACACCCATCTCATCCATCATCCGATGCAGGACACGATAGTTGCCAAGATAGGTCTCAAAGCCGGGCACGAGATTGATCTTACCGTTTGAGCCGGCTTTCTTGTCTTCCATGTAGTTCAGGGTGAAGTAGCGGATGATCCCTTCGAACATGTTGTCCCAGCCGGTCGTGTGGCTGCCGACGAAGCTTGGCGTATGCGCGAACGGCGTTGGGAAGTCCTGGTCGAGATGGCCTTCCTTTTTGGCGTTGTTAATGAAGGCGTTAAGGTCGTCACCGATGACTTCAGCCATGCAGGTCGTGGAAACGGCGACCATCTTGGGCTTATAGAGGGCAATGGCGTTTTCCAGACCATCGAACATGTTCTGCTGACCGCCGAAGACCGCGGCATCCTCGGTCATAGAATCGGAAACGCAGGCAACCGGCTCTTTAAAGTGGCGGTTGAAATAGGTGCGGAAGTAGGCGACGCAGCCTTGGCTTCCATGCACGTAAGGCAGTGTTTTCTCAAAGCCCAGAGCACAAAGAACGGCACCGAGCGGCTGGCAGGCTTTGGCCGGGTTGATGACCAGCGCCTCGCGCTTGAAGTTGAGTTCTTTATATTCCTCAGTTGTCGTCCAGTCGAAGATTTCCTGGATCTTTTCTTCCGAGTGACGCTCCTCGAAAGCCTCCATCTTGTTGCCAAGTGAAGTTTTGTAATCCTCGTCTCTGAACAATGGGTACGAGGGTTTGATTTGATCGATTTTCTGGCTCATGTGTTCTCTTCTCCATGCCACCAATCCGTGGACAAACGGGGTTGAGTTGCGAATAATCGGCAGCCGCTGAAGCCAGGAGACCGGCCCTCCTCCAGCCGGCTGCCGGGTTTGGGGCAGGTTATTCGGCAGCTATCACCTGTGGCTCAGCTGCCTGGCTCTTCCACGGAGGCGTCAGTTTCGACCAGCATGGGTTATTCAGCGTCATGTCCATGTCACGGGCGAAAATGGCGAAGCCATCATAGCCGTGATAAGGGCCTGAGTAGTCCCAGGAGTGCATCTGACGGAAAGGAATTCCCATTTTCTGGAAGATATACTTTTCCTTGATGCCTGAGCCGATCAGATCTGGCTTCACGCGCTTGACGAACTCTTCGAATTCATAGCCCGTCACGTCATCATAGATGAGCGTTGCGTTTTCCATTTCCTTGAGCGTACGGTCATAGTCGTCGTTGTGAGCGAACTCGTAACCAGTGCCGACGACTTCCATGCCGAGATCTTCGTAAGCGCCAATGATGTGGCGTGGCCTCAGACCGCCGACATAAAGCATCACGCGTTTGCCTTCGAGACGCGGGCGGTATTTCTCAATAACCGCATCCGATTCTTTCCGGTACTTGGCGATGACACGCTCGGCACCTTCCTTGATCTTATCATCGAAGCGCGCAGCGATTTCCCGCAGGCTCTCCTCGATTTTGCTGGGACCAAAGAAGTTGTACTCGAGCCATGGAATGCCGTATTTTTCTTCCATGTGCCGTGAGATGTAGTTCATCGAACGGTAGCAGTGCAGCAGGTTGAGCTTGACTTTCGGCGTCAGTTCCATTTCCGACAGCGAACCGTCGCCTGACCACTGCGCGACGCAGCGCAGGCCCATTTCCTCAAGAAGAATGCGTGAGGCCCAGGCATCGCCGCCGATATTGTAATCGCCGATGATCGCAACGTCGTAAGGAGTCGATTCCCAGCTCTTGTTTTTGGTTTCGGCCGGGTCGAGCACCCAGTCGCGAACGGCATCGTTTGCGATATGGTGGCCAAGCGACTGTGAGACGCCGCGGAAACCTTCACAGCGAACCGGAACGACGGTTTTGCCGATATCCTTGGCTTTCTTTCTGGAGACAGCTTCGATATCGTCACCGATCAGACCAATCGGGCACTCAGACTGAACAGTGATGCCTTTGTTTAAAGGGAACAGCTGGTCGATCTCATCGATCAGTTTTTCGAGTTTCTTGTCGCCGCCAAAAACGATGTCCTTTTCCTGGAAGTCTGAGGTAAAGTTCATCGTGCCGTAGACGTTGACGCCGGTGGTGCCGACGTAATAGTTGCGGCGGCCGGCCCGTGAATACGCTCCGCATCCCACAGGACCGTGGGAGATATGGATCATATCCTTGATCGGTCCCCATACCACGCCCTTCGATCCAGCGTAAGCACAGCCGCGGATCGTCATGACGCCTGGAAGAGAACGACGGTTAGAGGTAATGCATTTCTTGGACTGATCGACCTCCTGGTCGTTGGCAGCCAGATGCTTGGCCCGGTCTTGCTTGGCCTTCTCTGGGTAAACCTCGAGGACCTCCTGAATAAGGGCCTCAGTTTCGTCGCGCGTTAATGACGACATTTTGCTTCTCCTTAAAACCAGTGAAACTAATCCATTAACACCGGCAGGTCGGTGATTTTAAAAAAAGGCCAGGCAGGCCTGTATAAACGGCTTCGCTCGCGCCGGGTGAGCCCTGCCTGGCCTGCATCGTCAGGCAGCAGCGGTGCTGTCTGACAATTCCTCGGCGGTCTTGCCGACGACAGACAGGTCTTCCTCGTCCATGATGCCGAATTCCATCAGGAGTTCTTCAAGCTCATCCATTGTCAGAGGTGTTGGAATGACAAACTTCTTGTTCTCGATGATCTTGTTTGCCAGTGCGCGGTACTCGTCCGCCTGATTGCTCTTTGGATCGTACTCGATGACGGTCATGCGGCGAATTTCGGCGCGCTGCACAACGTTGTCGCGAGGTACGAAGTGGATCATTTGGGTGCCAAGCTTGGCCGCAAGAGCTTCGATCAGTTCGTCTTCGCGGTCAGTTTTGCGTGAGTTGCAGATCAAACCAGCAAGGCGAACACCACCAGAGTTGGCATACTTCACGATGCCCTTAGAGATGTTGTTGGCGGCATACATGGCCATCATTTCGCCTGAGCAGACGATATAGATTTCCTGAGCCTTGTTCTCGCGGATTGGCATAGCAAAACCGCCGCAGACCACGTCGCCCAAAACGTCGTAGAAAACGAAGTCGAGGTCGTCTGTATATGCGCCTTCTTCTTCGAGGAAGTTGATGGCTGTGATAACGCCGCGGCCGGCGCAGCCAACACCTGGCTCAGGGCCGCCTGATTCGACACACTTGATGTCGCCGTAGCCGACCTTGAGAACGTCTTCGAGTTCAAGGTCTTCCACAGTGCCGGCTTCTGCGGCCATTTCCATGATTGTGTTCTGTGCTTTGGAATGGAGGATAAGACGTGTAGAGTCAGCCTTAGGATCGCAGCCAACGATCATGACTTTCTTGCCGGCTTCTGCGAGTGCAGAAACAAGGTTCTGAGTCGTGGTGGATTTGCCAATCCCCCCTTTGCCGTAGATTGCTGCTTGACGAAGTGCCATTGGTATCTCCTTGCGGTGGTTTGGAATCAAGTGGCTTGAATTCATATATGCGAAGCAACGGACCTGCTTAACGCTCCTGCTTACCGCTGCTATGGTAAACGCAAGGCTTGTGCCAATTTCAAATTTTCCGATGACTCTTTGTTTTTAAATCGCTTTTATTGTTTTAGCCGGCTGGTTGTGAAAATTGGTCCGGCGTTGCCTTGTCGACAATTCGATCAACGCAATGTCATAGGAGGTACATCCCGAGGAATAAGGAGCGGCGCATGAAAAAACTCATTTTATCGATCTGAACCAGCCAATTTATCTGCCCGCCGGTATTCGGGCGGTCCTTTTACTGTCCTTATTGTGCTGTCCTTATTGTCGGATGGCACCGTGAAAGAATAGGCCCGCTTGCACGCAGGCCGCGGGCCGTGTCGGCTTTCCGACAAACCCGCCTGCGCCCTGCAGCCCGCTTCCCCGAAACCGGGAGCATAAAACCGCTTTACCAACTGGTGCGGAACTTGCTTTGCTTCTTTGTAAAAACGTAATCGTTCATTCCACGCTGAGGAGAGCTGATGATGGCGCACCCTGACCTTGACAAGATCCTTAAGGATGTCGCCGCCGGATCGCTCGTTCCATACCTTGGCCCGGGTGTTCTCGCCGATGTTGTCGATGCAGCGACCGGCGCGCCGATCCCCGCCGACAGCGACAGCCTGATCCTCGCGATGAACGGCGGAAAGCCGATGGCGCCCAAACTGATGTACGAGTTCCCGCGCGCGGCAATGAACCAGGAGCTCAAAAAAGGCCGTTCGTCGGTCGCACGTTTCCTGACGGAGCTCTATTCGGCCAGGACCTGGACGGTTGGCAGCGTTCACCGGTGGCTGGCCGCGGTCAGACCAGGTTACGTGATCGACACCAACAGAGATCTCATCTTGCAAAATCTTCTCGCCGACGTGCCCCATACTCTCATTCAGGGCGTTGCGCGGATCGGGGGGACGGATTACCGCTTCAAGATCTTTACCCGGGAGGGAACGAAGTATCGGGAAATCAAGCAGGACGATGTCGACCCCGCGCTTCCCATGCTGTTCAAACCGCTTGGGAGCCCCTCGCCGGAGGCCAACTACATCGCAAGCGACGCCGACTTCGTCGACTATATCACCGAACTGATGGGAGGCTTTGCAATTCCGGGCTTCGTCAAATCGATGCGCATGAATAAACGTTATCTCTTCCTTGGCATGCGCATGACGCGGGATACCGAGCGCATGGTTCTGTCAGACATTATTTACGGCGCGGCTTCCCCGAAGGGCTATGCCGTGATTGCCGAGCCGACGGAAAAAGAGATCAGATTCCTGACACGCATGGACATCGAAATCCTGCGCATTCCGCTCGCTGAATTCCTTTCTGCAGCGCATGGATCTTCGCCGTCTGCTAAGGCGGAGGCCGGCAGTGCTGCGTGATATCCGCAGATACCGGGATGTTTTTTAAACCGTGTCGTCAATTAGCACGCGATAACCGGCAATTGACGACACAGCCTAGTGGTCTGTATCACTTAAAATGTCGGGTTACCCCATATTTTAAGTGATACAGACCACTAGTTGAGGAGGCCTGAGATGAGCACGCTTTATTGGACGGACGAAAAGATGGCTTTGGGCCATGAAGCTATGGATCAAACCCACCGGGAGACGGTCGACCTCATCAACAGCGTCGT
>CAWUIN010000049.1:0-18821 GCA_963922535.1 uncultured Hyphomicrobiaceae bacterium
CGGGACGTTGTGTGCTGGCCGGTCTGCTGATCTCAGGCTTGTATGCTTTTTCTATGTTAAGCCGTCCGCAGCAAGACATTATCGCGGGACGCGCCTTTGTCGTGGATGGCGATACCATTGACGTCGCTGGTAATCGCGTGCGCCTGCAAGGCATAGATGCACCCGAGCGCGCGCAACGATGTCCTGCACGGCAAGTCTCACGAACATGGCAAGCAGGCAAGGCAGCGAGACATCTGCTGATCCAGCTGATCGACAACAAGCCGGTCAGTTGCAAGTCTTACGGAACCGATATTCATAATCGCATGCTTGGAATTTGCCATGCGGGGGATGTTGAACTCAACGCCGAAATGGTGCGTCGCGGTATGGCCTGGGCCTATCGTTCCTACTCAAGGCGTTACATTGCCGACGAGGATATGGCCAGACAACACAAGGCAGGTGTCTGGCGCAACAGCTGCCAACCGCCCTGGGAGTATCGAGGGCGGCACCGGCAGTATGGCCGAGTGAAGACCGGCAGCACCCTGTGATTAAAGATCCTGCACAGGACTGGCTTGCGAATTCAGCCTTTGCTGCGCCCTTATCCAGCGAACAGTGAAGACCTTGCAAGATCCGTGATCCGGCGACAAAGTCACCAGTGGTCTGTAGGTTAATCGCGGCCCGTTTGCGCTCGATGGCGCATCATATGATCGGCAAACACAAGCGCCATCATCGCTTCGCCAACCGGCACGGCGCGGATCCCCACACAGGGATCATGACGGCCTTTGGTCAGGATATCGGTTTCGTTGCCGTGGCGGTCAATCGTCTGGCGTGGCGTTAGAATTGAAGACGTTGGCTTGACCGCAAAACGCGCGATGACTGGCTGGCCGGTCGTGATACCGCCAAGAATACCGCCGGCACGGTTGCTGGCAAAGCGTGGCTTACTATCGTTGCCGATGCGGATCTCGTCTGCGTTATCCTCGCCGGTGAGGCTGGCAGCTGAAAAACCGTCACCAATTTCGACACCTTTGACCGCATTAATACTCATCAGGGCGCTGGCCAGGTCCTGGTCCAGCTTGCCGTAGATGGGCGCGCCCCATCCTGCAGGCACGCCTTCGGCAACAATTTCGATGATAGCTCCTGTCGATGAGCCAGCTTTGCGTATCTTATCGAGATAGTCAGCCCAATGCGCGGCAGCCTTGGCATCCGGGCAAAAAAATGGATTGTTATTCGTCTCCTCCCAATCCCAGTTTTGCCTGTCGATTTTGTGTGGTCCCATCTGGACAAGCGCACCGCGCACGCTGACACCGGCGATCACTTTGCGCGCGACCGCACCTGCCGCTACGCGCATCGCGGTTTCACGCGCAGATGCACGGCCACCGCCGCGGTGGTCTCGAAGACCGTATTTAGCGATATAAGTATAGTCAGCGTGACCTGGGCGGAATTTATCCTTGATATCGCCGTAGTCTTTTGAGCGTTGGTCTACGTTTTCGATGATGATCGAAATCGGAGTTCCCGTCGTCACCTGCACGCCTTTATCGTTCTCGAAGACACCCGACAGGATTTTTGCCTCATCCGGCTCGCGGCGCTGCGTTGTATAGCGCGACTGTCCCGGTCGACGCTTTTCGAGATCTGCCTGAATGTCGGCTTCGCTGAGTGGAATGCCCGGCGGACAGCCGTCAATCACGCAGCCAATGGCAGGGCCATGGCTTTCTCCCCAGGTCATAAATCGGAACATTTGACCAAAAACATTATGCGACATGGGTTCGGTTCACTTTGGTTGACTTTCGCAGAAACTTTGGCATGGGCGGTTGTGACTTGTGTTGTCAAGTGCGTCTTAAAAGTCATTGTTACGTGCGGCAAGTGGGGAATAGCTTGCAAAACGGGTGACAAATCATGCTACGCAAGCTAAATATCGAGGATGGTAATGCGTGATTCTGGTTGCTATTGAGAAAATTAAGTGAACCAGACGTGAGTAAACGTTTGAGCAAGACCCTTCCGTTTTTTACCGCACGCAGGCAAATATCAAGCGCTTTAGCCGGGAGATAATCCGCCAAGCGCATGGCCCATCGCCTCACGCCAGCAAAGCTTAATAAAATGGAAGTCTGCTTCCGCCGAATTTTGTCTGAGGACCGGCGGCGCGTAACTGCAGGGCCTGTCATCTAGCCGGGGCAGGCTGGCAAGACCAGCGTCGGGTTTGAGCAGCCCGATGTCACGTCTCAAAGTCCGAAAACGGGCATGGAGGGAGCTGGGGATCACCGCTATCCGGCTCCCTTCCTTTTTAGTTCTCCACCGGCCTTGGCGGCCGACCCCGTATGTATGAAACTAAAGAGATTTCGCGGTATCATAACACCGTTTTTTCTTCAGTTTCTTTCTAGCAAACTTTTAAGCAAAGATTTGCTTTTTGACTCACGCATGAACAATTCGACCTTTTAACAAAGCCAGGCTGGCCTAGTGAGTATATAATCAATAAAATGGTTTTAGTGATCTGTTATGTGCAGCTCAGGCTCAGGTGGCAGATTTGAAACGTACCAACTTTAATGACAGCAGTAAGAGGATTGAAATGCGCTGCCCAGGCGAAACCCGTGTCGTTGTTGCGATGTCCGGAGGCGTAGATTCATCGGTGACGGCTGGCCTCATGAAGCAGCAGGGTTATGATGTGGTCGGGGTGACGTTGCAGCTCTATGACCATGGCGCAGCAACCGTAAAAGCAGGCGCGTGCTGCGCAGGCCAGGACATCCACGATGCCCGGCGCGTCGCCGAACGGCTTGACATCCCGCATTATGTTCTGGATTACGAGGCACGGTTTCGCTCCGCCGTGATCGAGACATTCGCCGACGCCTATGCAGCCGGAGAAACGCCGATCCCCTGTGTCGCCTGCAATCAGACTGTCAAGTTTCTTGATCTGCTCGACACCGCACGCGAACTGGGCGCGACAGCCCTTGCGACCGGCCATTATATTGAGCGCCGCGATGGTCCTGCCGGTCCTGCGCTTTATCGCGGCCCCGATCAGGACCGCGACCAAAGCTATTTCCTGTTCACGACAACGCGCGCACAACTGGAGCAGCTTTGGTTTCCATTAGGGCACATGCACAAGTCAGACGTGCGCCGGCTGGCAGACGACATGGGACTGCCGATTGCGCAAAAAAGCGACAGCCAGGACATCTGCTTCGTGCCTTCCGGGCGATATGCGGATGTCGTGGCAAAAATCAGACCGGATGCTGTCAAGCCGGGGGATATGGTTGATCTGGACGGTAAGGTTCTGGGCGAACACAAGGGAATTATTAATTTTACCATTGGCCAGCGGCGCGGGCTTGGTATTGCGTCAGGCGAGCCGCTTTACGTGGTTCGTATCGACGCGTCACGCCGGCAGGTGGTGGTCGGCCCGCGGACAGCTTTGCTGACAACCCACCTAAGCCTCCGCGATATCAACTGGCTTGGGGATGATGCGTTCGGTGATTGGCCGGACGATGGTTTGGAGATTGCCGTCAAGGTGCGCTCAACGCAGCCGCCGCGGCCGGCCGTGCTTCGTCACGATAGCAAGACGCAAGCAGTGACGGTCGAACTGGTTGGCGGCGAGCACGGCATCGCTCCAGGCCAGGCCTGCGTCTTCTACGATCATGAGGACATCGGCGCCCGCCTCCTCGGCGGTGGCTGGATCACTGCAACCGGCCGACAGGGCGCAGAAGGACAGGCTGCCTGAACGTTTTTTTAAGGGAGCGCGAAGCCGGCAAAGGCTTCGCGTGCTAATTGACGACACGGCCTAATCTAATCATAGCTCAGTTTGGTCGCTTTACCACGGAAGATAAAATAGGCTAATGCGCTGTAAGCAAGGATCACAGGCATCACGAACAGAACGCCAAACAGGATAATTATCAGACTTTCAGGGGCGCTTGCGGCCTCGTAAATCGTTAACTTTTCCGGGACGATGTAAGGGTAGAATGAATAGGCCAGTCCTGTGAACGCAATCATAAAGAGTGCCACGGCACATGCGAACGGCAACCAGTCCCAACGCTCCGAGAACGTTGTAACATGGCGCAGGGCAATCCATAAAGCGGTGAGCAGAATAGCCGATAAAACGGGCAAGGGTGCCAGCAGAAGGATTTCCGGCACCGAAAACCATTTGTCAAAAATACGTTCGCTGACCATTGGCGTGACAAGCGAGACGATCGCAAGGCCGATTGCCGATCCAATCAGGCCAACGCGGGCCCACCTGACAGCTGCAAGCTGTAAAACACCATCGGTCTTGTGAATAAGCCAGGTTGCACCGATGAAGGCATAGCCTGCAGCAACGCACAACGCAGTGATAAGCGCAAATACGACATGCGTGAAAGTGTACTCAAGCCCAACAATATAAAGCCCAAGCATAAAACCCTGCGATAGCGCAGTTATAGACGACCCGAAAAAGAATGCGCGATTCCAAAGTTCTTTACGTTCAACCGGCGCCTTTATGCGGAATTCGAATGCAACGCCGCGTAGAATAAGCCCGACCAGCATAACAGCAACAGGCAGATAAAGCGCTGTCAGAATAACACCGTGTGCGATCGGAAATGCCACAAGAAGAATACCGATACCAAGCACAAGCCACGTTTCGTTTGCATCCCAGAAAGGTCCGATGGAGGCAATCATAATATCTTTTTCATCATCGCTCGCGAGTGGCAGCAGAATGCCGACGCCCAGGTCAAAACCGTCGAGGATCACGTAGAGCAGAATTGAAAGGCCAAGCAGGCCCGCAAAAATAACAGGCAGCGTGACTGCAGTATCGCCAAAGAAACTCATGTCCAAACTCCTCAGATCTATGGGAGATAGTATGCGGGCGATCCGTTATCGATCAACCCGCAATCGATCACCCTGCATGGGTGCCAGCACGTATACTTGCCATGCCGCTTGTGGTCTGTATCACTAGGATGCGGATGCCAGGGCGACGTTGCTGGCCGCCGGCAAGGTCCGAGGCGCATTTTCGCTTCCATCTGTCCCGAGCGCGGCCTTGCGGGCAAGATGAAATAGTACTGCAATGTATGCAGCAGTCAGAGCGATATAAATCGCCAGGTAAACGATGAGCGTTGCCAAAACCATCGGAGCGGCGACAGGGCCGACGGCATCGGCCGTGGTCAGGACGCCCTGCACCAGCCAGGGCTGACGACCGATTTCCGTTGTATACCAGCCAGCAAGCGTAGCGATCCAGCCGGAAAACGTCATCGCTACGAGAGCACGCAGATGCCAACGGCCAATGCTGCCAAGTCCACCACGCCACAAAATCACAGTCCCGGCCCAGGACACCAGAAGCATTAGAACGCCTACTCCGACCATGATTCGAAATGACCAAAACACAGGAGTTACGGGCGGATGCAGCGCGGTGCCATCTTCGGAAACGAAGTCGTTGAGCCCTGGTACAATGCCGTCTGCACTATGCCTCAGGATAAGGCTGGCGCCGCTTGGAATACCAATTTCAAAATGGTTAGTCCGAGTTTCCTCGTCGGGCACGGCAAACAACAGGAGCGGTACGTTGCCACGCGTTTCCCAGTTGCCTTCCATCGCGGCGACTTTTTGCGGCTGATGTTCCAATGTATTCAGACCGTGCATGTCACCAGCCAAGATTTGCAGTGGCATCAACACGGCGGCGAGATATATGCCGATTTTGAGCGTCAACTGCACGCTTGCGCTGCGGTCTGCGATCAACAGACGGAACGCCGATATGCCCGCGACCAGGAATGCAACGGTCAACCCGCTTGCAAGCAGCATATGGACGAGGCGATACGGCAAAGAAGGATTGAAGATAATCGCCCACCAGTCAGTCGCGTACACAACGCCATCACGCAGTTCAAAGCCTGTCGGCGTGTGCATCCACGAATTGAGCACCAGGATCCAGAAAGCGCTCATCGTCGTGCCAAAAGCCACGAAAAATGTTGCCAGCGTGTGAAGCCAGCCCGGCACGCGAGAAGTACCAAACAGCATGATGCCGATAAATACAGCCTCAAGGAAGAAGGCCGTCAGCACTTCGTAAGCCAGCAGCGGACCTGCAACATTACCGACTTTCTCCATAAAGCCGGGCCAGTTGGTGCCAAACTGGAAGCTCATAGTGATGCCCGAGACAACACCGAGCGCGAACGAAAGCGCTAGAACTTTAACCCAGAAGCGATACGCATCCATCCAGCGCTCATCGCCCGTCGCGTTGTGGCGCAACTTGAAAAATAACAGCAGCCATACAAGCGCAATCGTGATCGTCGGAAACAGGATGTGAAACGAAATATTCGCACCAAATTGAATGCGCGACAGAAGTAGTGCCTCCATGAGTCAAATCTCCTGTATTTTGTATTCTGTATACTGTATACTGCGATATTGTATCGCGGAATCCGGAAAAAATGTGCCAGAATGACACGTTAAGTGCTGTATGCTGGTGTTCACCCCCCAGTATTACATGTCGCTATTTGAAACTTTCAAGTCACAGCGCAGAATAATGTGCTCCTTAGCGTATTGGAGCGTATTGGCCGTCACACGGTCTTCAAGCCAAAGTGATGATATGTTCATTGTGTTTTGGGTGCCTGAGTGTTTTCTCAATGTCCAGCAGGCCGTTACGGTTTGCCCACATCCATCAAAGGAGCCTAAGCTTATGAGCAAGAAATTTTCGACTGCCGCTTTCCTCGCCAGTGCCGTTGCTGTTGCCACTGCAGGCACGCAGACCACAGCAGTTTCCGCAGCTGAGATGGAAAAGTGCTTCGGCATTTCACTGGCCGGCAAGAACGATTGTGCGGCCGGCCCTGGTACGACCTGTGCTGGCACCTCTACCGTTGATTACCAGGGCAACGCCTGGACACTGGTCCCGAAAGGAAGCTGCGAAGGCCTGGCCTGGGATAAGGTCCTGCCAGGCGACCGCAAGGGCAGCTTAGCCGAGCTTGAGCGCGACATCCCGAAGGCCTGAAAGCCAGCCCTTAGTTAGTTAGCGAGCGAGGCGAGACCGCCCATGCCCACGAAGCAGTGCACCATAAGCCGGAACGTTACTGCTGCCTCGCAACAGCAACGGGTAAACCTCCCTGACCGTGCTGGCGTCGGGCTCAAGGCTGAGCACTACGCCGATATCCTGGAACAAAATCCGGATATCGGCTGGTTTGAGGTCCACCCGGAAAACTACATGGGCCGCGGCGGTCCGCCGCATCTTTATCTGACCGAGATCGCAAGCCGTTATCCTCTTTCGCTGCATGGGGTTGGCTTGTCGATCGGCTCATCCGGACCGCTCGACCGGGAGCATCTCGACCGCCTTAAGGCGCTTGTCGCGCGCTATCGGCCGGCAAGCTTTTCAGAGCATCTTGCATGGTCGACGCACGACGAGGGTTTCCTGAATGATCTGCTGCCGCTGCCCTACACCAAGGAAACGCTGAACATTGTCTGCGATCACATTGATGAGGTGCAAAATCATATTGACTGCCGCATGCTGCTCGAAAATCCGGCTACGTACATCGTGTTTGAGGAAAGCAGCTTTGATGAAATTGATTTCCTCCGTGAGATCGTCAAACGCACCGGCTGCGGTCTGCTGCTTGATGTGAACAACGTCTACGTCTCCTGTACCAATCATAAACGCTCTGCGCCAGCTTATATCGACACGTTCCCAATGGAGTTCGTTGGTGAAATCCATCTTGCCGGACATGCGGAAGAAACCGATGACGCAGGCGGGCGCCTGCTTATCGATGCGCACGACCGCGCTGTCATTGAAGATGTCTGGCAGCTTTACGAGCACACCATCAGGCTCGCAGGCCCACGTCCAACACTGATAGAATGGGATAACGATATTCCCGCCTGGTCCGTTCTCATGGCAGAGGCCAGCCGGGCAGAAACTGTTCTGGCTTCTGCGCGGACGAACGGATCTCAGAATACGAAAGCAGATCTTAATGTTGTGGCGTGATATTCAGGACGCATTTGTTGTTGCCCTGCGCAATCCCAAACTCCCGCCGCCAACTGCTGTTGCCTCTGTTCCAGCCGCCCCGTCCGGTAAGCGCTTTAATGTTTACCGCAACAATGTTGCTGTGAGCCTTACCGAAGCGCTGGCAGCTGGTTACCCGGTTGTCAAACAGCTCGTCGGTGAAGAGTTCTTTGCCGGCATGGCCCGTGTGTATGTGAGCGAGCACCTGCCGACATCGCCGGTCATGCTGCAGTACGGCACTGATTTTCCCGAGTTTATAGAGACATTTGCGCCTGCTGCGAGTGTGCCGTTTCTTGCCGATGTGGCGCGTGTTGAGCAGGCCCGGCATGCCGCCTATCACGCTGAGGATCGCGATGCGATCGGCATTGAGCACTTACATGATATCGCCTGCGACGAGCTTGAAGCAGTGCAATTGCTTTTGCATCCTTCGCTCAACCTGCTCGCCTCCAGATGGCCGGTCATTTCGATCTGGCACATTCATCAAACGCAGGACGATCCGGCAGCAGAAATGCAGAAACTATCGCCGGAAGCCGAAACAGCACTTATCGTGCGCCCGCGCTGGGACATCGACGTGCGTTTGATTCCGGATGCGGCATTCAGGTTTTTCAGCGCCTTGCAGGCTGGCGAAGCCCTTGGCACTGCAGCTGAATCGATTTTGGAAACTGAAGCGGCAGACGTGGGGCACATGCTGCAGCTTTTGTTTGTCACCGGCTCGGTCGTTGGACTGTCTGGAGGCAACAACGAGCCGACCATATGCGCGACAGCGCACAACATCATCGTTCAAGGGAGAGATGAATGATAAGCAGTTTGAAGAATATCCACGACAGCGTCTTTAGAGGCCTGGAAGTAGTCACCGAAAGCTGGTTTCCGGGCCTTTTTGCACGCCTCGTGTTTGCCAGCGTCCTTTTGATGTTCTTCCTCAACTCGGCATTAACGAAAGTGGGAAGCGGCTTCCCGGATATGTTTATTCCAACGTCAAGCGCGTATGTGCAAATCCTGTCATCGGATGCATTTCAGGCATACGGCTTTAACGTCGACAACGTTCCACTCTTTCCGGAAACACTGATCGTTTTTGCCGGAACTTACGGAGAATTCGTGCTTCCAGTGCTTGTTGTGATCGGTCTGTTTACCCGTCTTTCGAGCCTTGGCATGTTAATCTTTATCGGCGTCATGACATACGTCGACATCGCTTTCCACAATATCGATGAAAAAACGATCGGCCATTTCTTCGACCGTATCCAAGATTCTGCGATTTCCGACCAGCGCCTGCTTTGGACTGTGCCACTTATCTACCTTGTTCTGAAAGGACCTGGTTTGCTTTCCGCCGATGCCTTAATTGGAATTTTTTTCAAAAAGCAAGAAATAAGTGCCAATGACTGAGAAGTAACGAAACAGCGCAACTTCTTAAGCCGGCACTGATAGATATATCGAGTTTTGCGGCGGTGTGGCCGCTTTGAGCCGCCCACCGCTTCTGCACCCTGCATGGCCACGATGGCCACGCCATGATACGCATTGCAGGATTATTTTTCCTACATCTTTTGTTGGCTTTCGCGGTGATCTAAATAGACCTGATTTTTCTGGGGCTTACTGCCAAGCTGGTAAACCCAGGCTTTGTCATTGGCGATATCGTACTCGCAGTAGACCTGCGAATCTGGTTCATCAACTGAAACGTAGATATAGGCATTGCGGTAACGCGCGTTCCACAGATGGTGGCCGGTTTGCCAGAGCTGGACGTTAAGATCTGACTTGCCGATGGCAAGGCGCACATTGCTTGGCTGTGTCCATACGACCGGATTAATCGTAGCACCAGCCTGGCTGCGGCAGCTTGTCATTGCGTGCTCGCGATAGGCATCGACGACGACCTGGTGAATCGCATCCTGGCGTATATACTCGTGCATGCCGAATTTGCCTGCAAAGAGTAATGCTCCGACAAGAAAAAAACCTCTCATGATGCTCATGGGTTTATCCAAACTACTGCTGGTTACGGGCGAATGATGCATTCCGGCACCTGCCGATTGCTCCAAGCTCCGCGAACAAAGTAAAGATTTGGTTTATGGCGATCCGATTTCAGGGATTGTCGTCTGTTGCCGCGCCAAGCCATACAGCGATCTACACGTGATATGGGCGGGGGCATTCCTATATGATGCATGACACATCGACGATCCCACGCACGTGCATATCAAGCAGGCTATCCATCATGAATGCCCCGGACAAGCAGCAGACATTTTTCAAGTTTGACAACAGTTACGCCAAACTTCCGGACAGATTTTATGCACGACTTACCCCGACACCGGTGAGAGCACCGCATCTGATCAAACTCAATGCTATTCTTGCAGAGCATTTAGGCCTCGAGCCGGATTATCTTAAATCGCCCGAAGGGGTGGATATACTGGCTGGCAACTACCTGCCACGTGGTGCAGATCCCATTGCAATGGCATATGCCGGCCATCAATTTGGCGGCTGGGTGCCACAGCTTGGCGATGGGCGCGCCATTCTTATTGGCGAAGTCACAGGTCAGGACGGCAAGCGCCGCGACATTCAACTTAAGGGAGCAGGCCGTACACCGTTCTCACGCTCAGGCGATGGGCGGGCCGCGGTCGGCCCTGTGCTGCGCGAATATATTATCAGCGAAGCCATGGCCGCGCTCGGTGTTCCAACCACTCGTGCATTGGCCGCTGTCACGACCGGCGAGCAGATCATGCGTGAAACGCTGCTGCCGGGCGCGATCCTCACCCGTGTGGCGCTCAGCCATATTCGCGTCGGCACCTTTCAGTTTTTTGCCGCCCGGGAGGACACTGAAGCGCTCAGACTGCTCGCCGACCACGTGATTACCCGCCATTATCCTGACCTTGCTGAAGCCGACCAGCCATATCACCGCCTCCTGGAAGCCGTTATGGATCGCCAGGCCATGCTTGTGGCCAAATGGATGGGCATTGGTTTTATTCACGGCGTCATGAACACAGATAACACATCGATCGCCGGTGAGACCATCGACTATGGCCCCTGCGCGTTCATGGATACATTCCATCCCGGCACAGTCTTCAGCTCGATCGACCATGCAGGGCGTTACGCCTACGGTAACCAGCCGCGGATTGCGCAATGGAACCTTGCCCGCTTCGCCCAGTGTCTGCTTCCCTTGCTCGACAACAATCAGGATGCTGCGATTGACTTTGCTCAGGCCGCCATCGACGATTATCCGGCGCGTTATCAAAAGTGCTGGCTTAAGGTAATGCGCACCAAGCTCGGCCTCATGACGGAGATGGACGGCGATTTGGCTCTCATAGAGGATCTTTTCGAACGCATGGCCGCCAATCAGGCCGATCACACATTAACATTTCGCAGCCTCTCAAGCCTCTCCGGCTCGGATGCAACGAATGACGCCACTGTGAGCAGCCTCTTCGACGATCCCGCCGCTTCAGAGAGCTGGATTGTCACCTGGCGCGCCCGCCTGGTCGCTGAAAACAGCTCCGATCGTGACAGGCAGGCATTGATGCGCAGCACCAACCCGCGCTTTATTCCTCGTAATCACTTGGTTGAAGCAGCAATCCAGGCCGGTCTCAACGGCGACTACGGCCCGTTTGAAGAACTCGTCGCAGTGCTTGCAGCTCCTTACGATAATAAATCTGGCAGGGATCACTTTACAAAGCCGCCAGCACCCGGTGAAGTTGTATCCGCCACATTCTGTGGCACGTGATGCATGGGGCAGAATTGAGGCAGACGGGTGTTTCTAAGAATCTGAGAAGAGGCTCTTCTGCAAAATCAGGCCGCGGGTCCATGCTGATAAAGCAAAATTTTCGCGGCCCCGCTCAAAGCTCACACGAGCGTCGTTGCGTCGATCGGCGCGATCAATAACCGACGCTGAGCTCAAGGTTGAATGCGCTTTCGATGAACGGGCTTACGAAAAAGGCATCAAACTCAGAGGCGCTGAAATGGCCGCCCTCAGTCGTCCGGGCAGGCGGGCGATGGCGGCTTGAGCCGGATTTTTTTTTGCCTAATTTCCCTGCTTAAGGTCCCAGCAAAATAAACGCTTCAATTTTAGTTAAAAATAGCCCGCGATATGAGGCCTTGGCTCGGAAAATTGAAGCGTTTATTTTGTATTTTGCTGGGTGCCCTTATCGTGGTACATATTTATTTCTTGCAATATTATATCGCAATATTTAGGTCATATCCTCGAAAGATTGGATTTTAAGATTGGCGGGATTGATTGATGCGATTGACAGGCATGGTAGTGTATCTTTAACCACCCTAAAAGTATCAGAGGCTGTATGTCATACCGCTCACTCGAATCTGAAAAAATCGTCAAGACTTTGGGGCATCTCGTTATCCGCATTACCGAACGTTTTCCCGAAGCAGGCCTGGCAAAGGTTTGCGAGGAACTGGAGCAGGTAGCCCGCGATACACGGCGCAGGACTGAGCGAATTTCTAAACCAAACAAACTGATGAGACTTAGCGTTGCAACCGTCATCATCGGCGGTGTTTTAGCTATTGCTTATGTCGGCAGCATCATTGACTATAATAAAGATCAGGAGAATCTGTTCGGTATTTTGCAAGGCATAGAAGCCCTGATCAATATTATCGTAGTAATGGGTGCTGCGGTGTTCTTCCTCATGACCGTTGAAGCGCGATGGAAACGCCAGATCGCAATTGGTTATCTGCACGAACTGAGAATGATCGTGCACGTTATCGATATGCACCAATTGACCAAAGATCCCAGCTCCCCTTTGCGACGCGCCGGCAATACACCGTCCTCACCATTGCGTACGATGTCGATGTTTGAGCTTGTACGCTATCTTGATTATTGTTCGGAGATGTACTCTCTGGCGGCAAAAGTGGCGATGTTATACGCGCAAAGCTCCAGTGATAATCAGGTCATAAGTACAGTAACGGAAATCGAACAGATCACATCCAATCTGAGCTCGAAAGTATGGCAGAAGATTACCATTATCCAGGGATTGGGCGAAAGCGTTGCAATTCATGATGCAGGCGACATGCCTGCGATGCCATGAGATATGCAGGCTGACTGGCTGTTGAAAAATCGGGCTGAGACAGACTTTTTTCATGCGTAATCGTGTTTGCCCGATACAAGCGAATATTGATTTTGCATTGATGGATTGAACAGGCCCGAACGATGGACATTCACGATCCAGTTTCACTAGCCCAGGCCCTGATCCGGTGTCCATCGGTTACCCCGCACGAGGGTGGTGCCCTGACAATGCTCAAGAACATTCTTGAACCTGGTGGTTTTGATGTACACCGCATGACCTTTACCGAGCCGGGCACGGCGGATGTCGAAAACCTTTATGCACGCTACGGCTTACACGGTCCCCACCTTTGCTTTGCTGGCCATGTGGACGTTGTTCCGCCTGGCCGCGAAGATCTGTGGCTACATCCGCCGTTTGCAGCTGTAATAGATGACGGATTTCTGCACGGCCGCGGCGCAGCGGATATGAAAGGCGCGATCGCCTGCTTTGTCTCCGCTGCCGTTCGCATTATAGAACGCAAAGGTGATCTGCCCGGATCGCTGTCATTTCTGATCACCGGTGACGAAGAAGGGCCAGGCATCAACGGAACTGTCAAAGTTCTTGATTGGCTGCAAGATCGCGATGAACGCATCGCTGGCTGCATCGTCGGCGAGCCGACCAGTTCAGTCCAGCTTGGAGATACGATCAAGATTGGCCGCCGCGGCAGTATCACTGTGAACCTTAAAGTGCATGGCATTCAGGGCCATGTAGCCTACCCGCAGAACGCCGATAATCCGGTTCCTAAACTGGTACGTATCCTGGATCGACTGGTAAATACGCAACTCGATAATGGCAGTGCAGCGTTTGAGCCGTCAAACCTGCAAGTCACTTTAATCTCCGTGCCAAATACTGCCAGCAATGTCATTCCTGCAGAAGCGCATGCCACTTTTAATGTGCGCTATAATGATAACTGGTCGCGTCGCGCTATACAGGCATGGCTCGACAAACGCTGCCATGAAGAAGCCGAGGCAGCAGATGCCGCAATTACTATCGATTTCCAAGGCAGCGGCGATGTATTTCTCACAAAGCCCGGTCCCTTGCTGAACGCCATGGTTGCAGCTGTTAAGGAGGCCACCGGATGCACTTCTGAATTATCAACAAATGGCGGCACATCGGACGCGCGCTTTATTCAGGCGTATTGTCCGGTTATAGAATTTGGCCTTGTCAACCAAACAATTCATCAAGTTAATGAGCGCGTTGCAGTCGCCGATCTCTACCTTCTCAGTCAAATCTATGAGCGCCTGATCGAGATTTATTTATACGAAAATTAATGAACTTCAGCCCCGTTACCTTCGGGCGCCCTAACTGGCGGCATAGCCTAGTGGTCTGTATTACTTAAAATGTTAGGTTAGGATCACAAACCGGGATACGTGACCGAAGGCGCCCCAGTTTGTGAGCTTTGTTTACATTGCTCAAAGTTGACACTCGACAATGGAAATTGACCGGACAAAAATTCACAACCCCGGCGATAATCAAAAATTGGACAACATCAGATATGGCCCTCATTCGAAATCCTTCTTTGTCTAAGGAAAAAATAAAAATTCTGCTGCTTGAGGGGATAAGTGAGACGGCCGTGGCAACTCTGGCTGAGCGCGGCTACGAAAACGTTGAGCGCCTGACTGGCACCATCGATGGCGCGGAATTGATTGAACGGCTGCAGGATGTCCGCATTCTCGGCATTCGCTCACGCACCCAGATAAACGCCGATATTCTCAAGGCAAATGACAAACTCATTGCAGTTGGCTGTTTTTCCGTCGGCACCAATCAGATTGATCTTGCTACGGCGCAAATGCGTGGTGTGCCGGTTTTTAATGCACCTTTTTCAAACACACGTTCGGTTGCAGAGCTGACAATCGCCGAAATAATTATGATGTTTCGCCGCATTTTTCCACGCTCCAATGCAGCCCACGTTGGCGAATGGCAAAAGTCGGCAGCCAGAAGCCACGAGGTGCGCAGCAAAGTTCTCGGGATCGTTGGATACGGTAACATCGGCACGCAGCTTGCTAACCTGGCCGAGGCGATGGGAATGCGCGTCATCTATTACGATCACGCCGATAAACTGCGGCACGGCAACGTGGAGCCTGCTGCATCCCTAGAAGCTCTGCTTTCAAATGCAGATGTTGTGACGCTGCACCTGCCACAAACGCCTGAGACGAGGGGCATGATCGGCGCGCGGGAAATTGCCCATATGAAAGATGGCGCTTTTCTGATCAACAATGCCCGCGGGACGCTGGTCGACCTTGAAGCACTCGCTGAAGCCCTGCGCGCTGGCAAGCTTGGCGGTGCTGCAATCGACGTTTTCCCGGTTGAGCCATCATCCAACAAGGAAACTTTTCAAACACCTTTGCAAGGGATCGACAACGTTATTTTGACACCGCACATCGGCGGCTCAACGCTTGAGGCGCAGTCACGCATTGGCGAGGAAGTCGCTCGCAAACTGGCGGACTATTCCGATATCGGTAACACGGTCGGGGCAGTTAATTTTCCTCAGGTCCTGCTGCCGCCGCGCCCGGCCGGCACCCGCTTCCTGCAAGTGCAGCGGAACCTTCCCGGCGAATTGCACAAGCTCAATGAGGTTTTTTCCGCGCAAGGCATCAATATTGCCGGGCAGTATTATCAGACCTCCGGCGACGTTGGTTACGTCGTTCTCGACGCCGACTGCACCATTTCCAAGGCAAAAGCTGCCTTAAAACAAATTCGCACCCTTAAAGGCACAATCCGTGCCCGTATTCTCCATCGGATTACGGCTTAGATGCCGATCCGATAGAATTAATGAGATCGAATGATAACGGGCCAAGTATAATACCAGTCTGCAAAATCATTGTCTCATATGATATTGAGTCGCCGTGACACAGGTTGCCTCTGATTCACATGAGCATCTCATTATGATTCCCTCGATAAAAGGTTTTTCTGATTCGGGGGGCAGGCATGGCAAAGGCAGTTGAACTCAAAGAAAGTATGAGCGCAGATCAGTTCCGCGCCGAAACAGCAAAAACGAAGGATCCCAATCAGACGCGCCGGTTGCTGGCGTTGGACGCCATTCGCGACGGCAAGAGCCAGGCAAGCGGCTCAAAACCGGCGGCATGGATACCCAGACGCCGCGTGACGGGGTGCACGCCTTCAACAACCATGGCATTGACGAACTGATCAACAAAACGCCGCCAAGCCGGCAATAAAAACTTTCGACTGAACAGAAGGCCGAAATCGCCAGGCTTACCGCAGCCGGCCCCGACTTCGAAAAGGATGGCCTTGTGCGTTGGCGTTGTGTTGATTTGGGCGTATCGCGAAGACGCGTTTTGGCGTGACGGTCGATGAAGATGCCATCGGCTGGATCCTGCGCGAACTCTGTTTCAGCCACATCTTGTTTTGGTAGGCCCCTTTAGCTCAACAGCGACCACAGCGCATTGCTCCAGCCACTGCTCGCATTTTGCATACTGTTTAAATTGTCAACAAACTGACCGAGCGTGCACACCTGACTTTGTTGTTCGTCAATTCTCGCTGTCAAGGCAATCGAGTTATGCTCGACCTTTGCCTCGACATGAAACAGCTCCGGCATGTTCATGAATTTATCGCGGAGCGTGGGCACCGCGTTCATGCTGGCTGTTTCTGCAAGGGTTTTCAATTTATTGAAGATTTTATCCGAACTTCGCATCAACTCAACCGTCTCAAGAGCATCCTTGAGAACGTCGAATACAGCCGCCGTCACAGCGAGCTTAAAGACAATCGCCTCCTGGCCTTTGGACGTCACACCATCGGAAATACCAATGATCTGAAAACGCCGGCCCTTGTAATTTTCCTCTAAAAGCCGGTACGTCGCAGCGGCAGCAAGGCGCCATGCTTTTTCTTTTTCAAAGTCGCTATTAAGCTTTTTAAGTAGCTCTTCCAGCTTCGCTTTTTGAATTTCGTACAGGCCTTTATCCAGAGCGTCCATGAAATGGTGAATATCTCCGGATTCGACACCTCGGCCAGTGGCTTTGGGGATTATTAAAGCAAAATTCGGATCTTGGGCGGATATTCCAACAGCTGCGGCAGTCATTTGGGTCTACCTGTTCATCAATGAAGTGCTTACCTGCAACATATAGATATATAGCGCAAACCTATGAAGAACCAAGTAAAATAATGTATGCCGCCGCTCTCAAGCAGAGTATTCCGATGAACGGCGGTACGAAGCTACGCGACGCTGGGTTGCGGCCAATCAGGACACAGGGTAAACCTATTGCTTGAGTGTTACCAGGTAGGGGTACCGGCTGGAGATCCATGAGGACAGCACACAGCCGGGCATTATGAACGAGCGGCAGCGTAAGGCGTACGACGACCATGTCAGAAAGTTGGCAGGAATATTTCGAGCGCGCGCAGCAGACGCGCCAGGTTAACATCGTTTGCATGAAGTGGGGCGACCGCTACGGGCCGGAATGGGTTAACCGGCTTTACGGCATGGTGATGCGCAACACAAGCTGGGATGTCCGTTTTGTCTGCTTTACCGATGACGACAGGGGTATTCGCGACGAAGTCGAATGTCAGCCAATGCCGGAGGTTGATTTTGACAAAAGTCTTGGCAAGTACTGGCCCAAGCTCGGCCTTATGCAGAAAGATTTGGGCGGCCTTGACGGCATGACGCTGTACCTTGATGTCGATCTGATTATTATCGATTCGATCGATCCACTGTTGTCGTATCCGGGCCGCTTTCTCATCATCAAGGAATGGAAGGACCCTCATCTGGGGTATGGCAATTCCTCCGTTGTACGCTATTTCATCGGCCAGGAAGCAGCTGTCCTGGACAGGTTTTATGCGACGCCGCGTGAGGTGATCGCCGAACAATACGATTTTAAAGAACAGAATTTCCTGACCAAAAATGTGGATGAAGCAACATTCTGGCCGCCGGAATGGGTGCCGCCGTTTAATCAGGCCTGCCTGCCGCGTAACAGGGTCCTGCGCTTCTTCTCAACGCCCCGGAAACCGGAAGGCGGGCGTATCCTGGTCTTTTATGGATCGATTACACCTCAAAGCGCACTGCGCGGAGAGCATGAGTCTAAAAAGCGCGTCGGGCAGGGTTTTCAGTGGCGGCCGACCAAACGGAGGTTCAAGCCGGCACTTTGGATTGCGGATTACTGGCGGGAGTAACCAGAACATGCAATATACAGCTGATGGCCGCAAACGCTGGTGAAGATCATTTAGAGAAATTGGTGGCAATCTATATCGGTATCAACCGCAGCTCCGCATGAGCGTTTGCTGAAGCTTGAATAAGATGACACCCGGCGCATTTGATTAAAAGCATTGCATTTTAAGAAAGTCGATTAAACATCGCATGGAAGGTCCTTTGCGTGAGCGATGAGTAAATAATGTGCCGATGATACGGCACACAGCATACAGGGCGGCAACAGAGATTTCATATTTATAAGTTTTTCATTTTTATTGGGCCGGCCGCCCCGCCGGATCTGCATCGATCTCCAGTTCAATACCGGTCAGTTTCTGATTCTGCAGGGTTGCCTCAAAAGCTGCCAGACGCTTGTAGATCGAGATCAACTCGACAATCGTCGTCCACGAATAGACAAGAAACTGGAATGAACTTTCAACACGGTTAAAAGCGCGCACAACCTGCTGCATGACGCCAAGCGTAATGACACCTGAGATAATTGTCGGAGCAAGCGCCATATAAGGCACCAGGACGCTGAACTGCAGATAAGAAGAACGCGCGACATCAAAGTACATATAGTGAAAGAAAAGGCGAAAATAGTTCTTGCGAACGTTGTGAAAGAGCTCTGCAATAGTTGGGGGCCGGGCTCGATCGTCATGATTTTCGCCAAGAACGAGTTCCTTCCTGTAGGCCGCCTCAACGCGCTGGTTACGAAATTCCAGGCCTGGCAGCTTGACGCCGACAGCTGCTAACAGGGCCGTTCCGCCCAGAGCCCAGA
>CAWUIN010000050.1:0-18802 GCA_963922535.1 uncultured Hyphomicrobiaceae bacterium
CCGCGATCTCAACCAGGCAGCGGCTGAACAGGCGGATATCATTATCAATAACGTTGGCCCGCCGCATGACGGTGCTGCCCGGTTCCACGATTATCTCAAGGGCCTGAATGGGGTAGCAAAGCCGTGAATTTCGTGGCATTCAAACCACGGCTTAATATCGACGCAGCTTATAACTGCAATCTTGCGGTTTTGCAGAGCTTCGCGGATACTGGATGTGCTACTTTGCCACCGGCGCTCGTAAATCAACTCAGCTTTTGAAGGGCTCGCAGGGCATATAACATTATTACATAGATCAATATCATGCTTTTACTCATCGATAACTATGACAGTTTCACATATAATCTTGTCCACCTCCTAGGGGAGCTTGGCGCAACTTCTAACGTTGTGCGCAATGACAAGCTGACGGCAAGTCAGGCACTTTCCCAAAAACCTAAGGCGATCGTGCTCTCTCCTGGCCCGTGCACACCTAACGAAGCCGGAATTTGCCTGGATCTGATCAACGCTGCAGCAGGGTGTATTCCAATCCTTGGCGTATGCCTCGGGCATCAGGCAATCGGCCAGGCTTACGGCGGCACAATTCAACGCGTCACGCCGATGCATGGCAAACTCTCCAAGGTTCACACGACCGGTAAAGGTATTTTCGAGGGGGTGCCGGATAGCTTTTCCGTCACACGCTATCATTCCCTGACGGTTGACAAGGCATCGTTGCCTGCCGATCTCACGGTGACGGCCGAGACGGATGACGGCATAATCATGGGATTGCAACATAAGACTGAGCCGCTCCATGGCGTGCAGTTCCATCCCGAGAGTATTGCTTCGGAATACGGCCGTGAGCTTCTGGCCAATTTTCTGCGGCTTGCCGGTTTTAAATCCAACAGCCGCAAGGCTGCTTGATGCGGCGATCAGCAAAGGTGCGCACTGCGATGGAGACCAAAGCAGTTTAACCGCTCTTTCGGGGCTAAATGCTTTTATTAATAAGACTGTGTCGAAAAACTGCGTTGAACACCTGCGCCTGTTAAGTGGCGCCGCTGTTTAACGCAGCAGCCAGATCGGCAAGACTTTCAACATTATGACAACTGCGTATTGCATGAGCATAGCGATCAAGGATGCGTGCCCCTGACGCGATTGGTTGATATTTATCGTAGCGCAAGAGCGGATTGACCCAGATCAGCTTGCGGCAGGAAGCGCGCAGGCGCCGCACGCTGCGTTCCATGCCATTGCCTGCATCGCGATCAAGTCCGTCCGTGAAAAGCAGAACCTGCGCGTTATGGCCAAGGACACGGCGTGCCCAGTGCTGGTTGAAATCGTTCAGGCATTGACCAATACGGGTGCCGCCGGACCAATCCGTTATATTGGCACCGACACTGGTAATGGCTGCGTCGGGATCTCGGTTTTGCAGGGTTTTGGTGACGTTATGCAGACGGGTTGCAAACAGGAAACAGGAGACGCGTTTACGATTGTCCTGTAAAGCATACAGAAAGTGAAGCAAAATACGTGCATATTGATCCATGGAGCCGGAAATATCGCAGAGTACAACGAGTGGCGGCGGCTTCAGCCTGTGCTCTTTGCGGAAAAGAAGCAGATAATCCGGCCCTCTAAGCGCAGTATTTCGTAATGCAGCACGCAGATCAATTTTGCTGCCTCTTAATGAAGGCTGATAACGACGCGTGCGGATCTTTTCACGGACGATCCTTATGTGCAGAATCTCCGTTTTAGCTTGTCTAAGTTCTGCAGTGCTCATTTGCGCAAAATCTTTTTTGCGTATCATTACATTCGAAGAAAAACTCTCGAATGCCTCGATTTGCAATTCCACGGATTTTGGCTTAGCTGCGTGCGCGGCTTGCATGTCAAGCACGTCTGCCAGCCGACGTGCCAGGTTTTTCTTTTGGTCAGGCTGCGGCGGTGCCGTGGTTGGCGGCAGCGTCAAAGTCAGCATACGTTTGAGGAAAGCAGGATCCCGCCAGAAAACCGCAAAAGCCTGATCGAAAATTTCCTGCTCCGTCCGCCGCTTGACAAACGCGGTGCGCAACGCCCAGTAGAAGCTTGATTTTTCCGCAATATCAGTAACCGTTACAGCGTTAACGGCATCGATTATTTGACTGCTTGCGATTTGAAGGCCGGCAGCCCGCAATAAACGGCCGAAGCGCAGAATATTATCGACAATGCCAGGTGCCCGGCCAGCTGGATTTACCATCTCGGCGACCAAGATGCTGTCTATTCGCTGGATATTTCTTCAGATGCCGGTTCCTTATCGTCCTTTTTGGCACGTTTTTCCTTGGGCCGTCGAACGGGGCGTTTGAGGAAGGCAGGCATGGAGTCTGGTGTAAAGCCGTCAGCATCCGGCAGCTCGCTGCTGGCGTCACGGCGTTGCCGGGTCCCGCTGTTAACGTTGCGCCGTCTTGAGCCGTTGTGCGCAGGCGAGGCCGTCGTCTCATCGCTCGCTGCAGCTGCACCGCCGGCTGGTATCGGCCTGTCTTCGCCAGCTTTGTCAGACCGATAGCGCCCGTGTACACGCCCGCCTTTACGACGGTTGCGCGATGGAGTTTTATCTTCACCATCTCTGCGGCCACGACCGCGGCTGCGTGAACGCTTTTTCTTGCCGGCATTTTCAATATCGTCATCTGTCGGCGCTTCGCCGTCCCAGGTAATTTCCTGCCCCGTGATTTTCTCAATTTCTTTTATCAGGTGCAATTCTTCAAATGTCACCAATGTGGCGGCAAAACCCGAACGGCCGGCACGGCCCGTACGGCCAATGCGGTGGACGTAGTCGTCTGCTGCCCAAGGCACATCGAAATTGAAGACGTGGCTGACATCGGGAATATCAAGCCCGCGCGCTGCCACATCGCTGGCAGCGAGGATCTCAATGTTGCCCTGCCGGAATTTATCGAGCGTATCCGTGCGGCTGCTCTGGTCCATGTCGCCATGCAAAGCGCCGGCGTTAAAGCCGTGCTTTAACAATGATTTATGCAATATGGCCACATCCCGTTTGCGATTGCAGAAGATGATCGCGTTTTTGATGTTTTGAGCACGGATCAAATCACGCAGAATTTCACGCTTAGCCCAATCTTCCCCATGAACGCAAAGCTTAAATGTCTGCGTGATTGTCATTGCTGCCGTTGCAGGTTTTGTAACTTCGATGCGAACAGGATCACGCAGGAACTGATCGACAAGGCGTTGAATCTCAGGTGGCATGGTGGCCGAGAAAAACAGTGTTTGCCGGCGCACCGGCAACAATTTGCAAATTCTTTCGATGTCTGGAATGAAACCCATGTCAAGCATGCGATCTGCTTCATCGATGACAAGGATTTCAACGCCGTTTAATAACAGCTTACCGCGCTGAACGTGATCAAGCATGCGGCCAGGCGTAGCGATCAGAACATCAGCACCGCGGTCAAGTTTTTTTTCCTGTTCGTCGAATGAGACGCCACCAATCAAAAGGGCAACGTTGAGCTTGTGGTTAACACCATAATTTTCGAATGCCTGTGCAACCTGAGCAGCCAGTTCGCGCGTTGGTGCAAGAATGAGTGAGCGCGGCATCCTGGCCCGCGCGCGGCCTGTTTCCAGCCGTGTAATCATCGGCAGAGTGAAAGATGCCGTCTTTCCCGTCCCCGTCTGGGCGATCCCCAGGACATCCATGCCTTTAACTGCGACAGGGATAGCCTGGACTTGAATTGGTGTCGGGGACTTATAGCCAGCAGCGGCGACTGCGCATTCCACTTTGTCACTCAGTCCGAGGCCGGTAAAGCTGGGCGTATCCAAAAGAGCGTGCTCCCCACTCAGAACCTGATCAGCGGCAACGGGCCGCGCCGGATGAAACGGCTTGTTATCTCCGTGCAAACCGTAGGGCAAAAAGCGCACCTCATGCGACCATATTTGATATTTTCATTAAAGCAAAATGATAATCACTTGCTGTATTGCAACGAAATTGTACTAATTGGGTGCTGCCATAATTAGCAGCAAAACGCAAGAGATTAGCAGTAAAGATCAGTGTTAACACAGCAACATTAGTGTAAAATGATAAATAAAAAAAACCAGGCCATATCAACTGCGCCAGAATTCAGGCCGCAAAAGGACGAGCACGGTGAACAATTCAAGGCGGCCCAGCAGCATGGCAAACGAGAGGACCCATTTGGCCGTCACAGGCAGCAACGAATAGTTGCCGGCGGGACCAATGGTGTCTCCAAGGCCTGGGCCCACGTTGCCAAGTGCGCTGGCAGCCGCGGAAAGTGAAGTGACAAGATCAAGTCCCAATGCGCTTAGAACAACGGTAAAAAAACCAACCGTGGCCATATAGATAGCGAGAAAAGCAACGACTGAAAATGGTACGTCCTCCGGCAGCCGTCGTCCGTTGTAAGTCATCGTAATTATCCGGTTAGGACTGATCAGATGCATGAAGTGGCTGCGGGAAAGCATACCCGCAATCTGTAGCCGGTAAATTTTTATGCCACCGGATGTTGAGCCGGAACAGCCACCAACGAACATCAAAATAAAAAACAAACCAACGGCAAACTCTCCCCAGGCTGTGTAATCGCCTGATGAATAGCCAGTGGTTGTGACAATCGACGTTATGTTGAAGGTCGCAATGCGGATCGCTTCGCTGAAAGTTTTATTTTGTGCTGTCATCAGCCAGAACGTCACAATCGTACAAATTACCAGCAACAGCGACACCAGGCCACGGGCCTGCGTGTCATTCCAAAGTGCGGCTGGTTCACCACGCAGCATCTGAATAAACACGACAAATGGCAATGCGCCTAAGATCATGAAAACAATGCACACCCATTCCAGCGCCGGCGAAATTACAAAGAAATAGCCAAAACTTTCGTCATGGGTTGAAAAGCCGGCCGTCGAGACTGTTGTCAGAGCATGACATATGGCATCAAACGCTTTCATGCCGAATGCCATGTAAGCTCCAAAACAAAGCACAATCAGAACGGCATAGATTGCTGCGGTTGCCGTCACCAGTTCCAACGCCCGGGGAAGCACTTTCTCAGAACGATCTGAACTTTCCGTCTGGAATAATTGCATGCCACCCACGCGCAGGAAGGGAAGCATAATCAATGCTGTAAAAACAATTCCAAGCCCACCCAGCCCCTGCAGCAATGAACGCCACAGAAGAACGCCATGTGTTTGGCTATCAAGTGAGGTGATGACGGTCGAGCCCGTTGTTGTCAGGCCTGACATCGCTTCGAAAAATGCATCTGTATAAAGCAATCCCATTTTATAAAATGGGATAGCTGCAAAGGCGACCACCAAGACCCAGATCGTAGTTGTCAGGACAAAACCTTCCTTGAGGCCCAGTTGCATTGGCTCATCGCTATAAGCGAACAGCAGTAAAAGCCCGCCAATAAAGAAAGTTAGGATCGACGAGAAAAAAAATGCAAACCACGTGTGATTGCCGATGGTGAAATCAACAATGGCGGGCAGCAGCATCGTCGCTGCGATGATGCACAAGATAAACCCGAGTGTCATAACGATTGGCTTGATCTGAACCATGGTCTGCTGAAAGAACCTTTAGAGAGAGGATTGCATCAGGGAATGCGGACTTGCAAAGGTTATAGCCTTTTCCGAGGGCGATGTTCGCCAATACGGTTGAATATGGTCAATACGAGTGGTCTGTATCACTTAAGATGTTGGGTAACCCGATATTTTAAGTGATACAGACCACTCGCGGTCTGTATATCGGTCTGTATATAATGGTCTGTTGACGCTGACCGCTTAATGAACACAGCCGTTGTCAGGTTCTCACCGTTTGCCAAGCCTCCTGATCGGCTCTGGATGTGGCGGAAGTGGCGTTATGGTAGCTTCCAGAGCACTCTGGGCTTTCCCGAGATCATATTTTAGCCTGGCGATGTGCTGTCTTGCCCGCCAACGTATGATCAGGAGTAATAAGAGTAGCATCACACAGGTGACTGCCGGCCCGCCTGCAAAGATAAGCGGGTAGCGTTGGATGAGCTTCTGCAGCGTGCTCCAGGTGGTTGGGTTCGATGGCGTGCGTGGATCTTCAAAGTCATACTGATGAATGCCCCTTTTGTTGGCACGTGCGTCTGCTTCGGCGGCTTTGTAGCGGCGGCTGGCGGCGAGCGCCCATCCAAGTGCGACAAGCTCTTGGTTAATTTCCAGGTCACCGGCAAAACACAGTGCTGCATAGTGACCACCGCGCGAAAATTTGGGGCGGCCTGCGTGTGTCAGCATCAGTTCACAACGGAAATCGTCTCGTCGGGCGAAGCCTGCCAGCGCGTCCCGCATCTTGATTGCACAACGCTGATCGCGGCCATTCAGACCGCAGATATGCGATGGCTTTAAAGTGGTAATGTCGTCCAGCTTGATTTTATGAATGCCGATCCAGATAAGATCGCCGGTCACAGCGTCAATTGACCCATTAATGCGTGACAAAATTGGAGAACCAGATCGCGTCTCATGGCTTGCTGCGCCAGCATGCTGTGCAAAGCACGTCGCATTCAAAAATTGGTCTGGGAGCCAGATCATCATCATAAGAACCATGCTGAATCGGCTGGATATGACAAATATCCTGACGATGTTGTTTAACACTATATAATAGGTTATGACTTGTTGACATATAGTGCGTAAAGCTGCAGAGAAAGAGAGTTTTGCGTCTTGCATGGATAATGTCCAGCTTGATGCGGCCTGTCTGTTATTGTCGATACCCTGCAAGGTGGATCAGGTTTCAGTTGATCCTCATGCTCAGTTTTGCCTATATCTACGGATTGATTAATCTTTGCAATCAATAAAGTTCACGCAATGGTTGTCGTCATGACAGAACAGCAGAAGAACTTCCCGGAGTTCTACGTTACTTCCGCACAAAAATGTCCATATCTCAAGGGCCGTCTTGAGCGTAAGCTCTTCACGCACCTGACACACGACAAACCAGCTGGCCTAATTGATAATCTTCTCAAAGGTGGGTTTCGCCGCAGTCAAAATATTGCTTACATCCCGTATTGTGATGGATGTCAGGCTTGCGTGTCCGTGCGTGTTCTGGTCGATGAACTGGCGCTGTCAAAGAGTCAGCGCCGCGTGAAGAAGCGTAACCAGGACCTGGTTTCCAGGCGTGTACCCGCCCGGCCTACGATTGAGCAGTATAATTTGTTTCGCGGCTATATCGCTTCGCGCCACGGAGATGGCGGCATGGCTGACATGGACATGTGCGATTATACCACAATGATCGAAGACTCGATCATCAACACCATGATCACTGAGTATCGCATTGCAGTCGCCGATGAGGATAGCAACGCAACTCAACCGCTGGTTGCAACCGCACTGTGCGATTATCTCTCCGACGGCATCTCAATGGTTTATAGTTTCTACGATGATGCACAAGCTGACCGCAGTCTTGGCACTTATATGATTATTGAGCACGCCGAACATGCACGGCAGCTCGGCATGCCGTTTCTCTACCTGGGCTATTGGATTTCCGGCTCACGCAAGATGAGCTACAAAGTCAGATTTGTTCCACAAGAACATCTCGGACCAGACGGCTGGAAGCGTCAACCAGAGAGCTGACCTGATATACTCCCCTGTAATGCCGTCCGCGACTAAAAAGCTGAGTATGTTGATATTTTCAGACCTCAAGTGTCCTTGATGCCATGTGGATTAATAGTGGTGCCTGGTGGGGAGGATTGTGAGGCATCTCTTATGCTATCCGGTTTTTTGCTGAATACCTCGCCGGCGATCTCAGCGACACCGGCGAGCGATCCGATAACGGAGGCAGCTTCCAGGGGCATCATGATAATTTTCTGATTTGGTGACCGAGCAATTCCCTCAAGGGCTTTGATATAATTGTTGGCAACGAAGTAATTGATGGCCTGGACATTGCCATCTGCAATCGCGTTTGAAACGAGTGCCGTTGCCTTGGCTTCAGCCTCAGCTTCACGTTCGCGTGCCTCTGCGTCCTTAAATGCAGCCTCTCGGCGGCCCTCGGCTTCCAGCACAGTTGCGCGCTTTTCGCCCTCGGCCTTGAGAATGGCGGCTTCCCGCAAGCCCTGTGCTTCGAGGATTTGTGCACGCTTGTCGCGCTCGGCCTTCATCTGGCGCGCCATGGAATCGACGATATCGCGTGGCGGTTCTATATCTTTGATCTCGATCCGCGTGACCTTCACGCCCCAGCTATCCGTAGCCTCATCGACAACTGCGAGCAGTCTGGCGTTGATGACGTCACGATTGGAGAGCAGTTCATCAAGATCCATCGAGCCCATGACGGTGCGGATGTTAGTCATAGTCAAATTGATAATGGAAGTTTCAAGCTGGTCGACCTCGTAGGCGGCCTTAGCGGCATGCAAGATCTGATAGAAATTAACACCATCGACGCGGACCATGGCGTTGTCTTTTGTAATCACATCCTGGCTGGGTATATCAATGACCTGTTCCATTACGTTCATCTTGCGGCCGATTTTTTGCACCACCGGCACCAGGATCTGCAGGCCGGGTTTCAGCGTGCGCTTATAGCGGCCAAATTCTTCAACTGTATAGTTATAACCCTGCGGTACAATCTTTACGACGGACCAAAGCATCGCGATGACAAATGCAATGAGAATAAATCCAAAAATAACTGTGCCGTCTATATTTTCCATGCCTTCCATGGTGCGCTCTCCAATTGTGTCAAAAAGTCAAATTGAGATTATCGAACTTAGCGGCTCTTGCAACACTTACCATCTCAACAATATGCAATTATCACGAAGTTAAACAATAACGGTATGAAATTACAGGGAGATGCAGGAGGTGTGATTATAGTCCGGAATTTATCTTTTATGAGCCAATTGCAAAACCGTGCAAACGGTTTGAATTTCTGATTTATGGGAAAATTTTTGAAGCGTTCGCAGCCAAATCACGTCATGTTTGATTTGCTCAACAAAAATAACGCGAAGGCTGCGAACAATGCGATTACTCGAATCATTAACACAATGCTGGAAGACGTGCCAGCACGAACTTTCCCCCGCCTCCAGGATCATTACAAAGAGCCCTTGAGAGCTGCACAAGCTGTTCGTTACGATGCTCGGGCTTATCCAGATCGAAAACTTTGTCCACAACTGGCCCGGTCTGACGGGGCTGCCCGCCTTGGATCGCCAGGCCCTCGTGCATGCACGAAGCCTTGTCCTCAAGCAGCGAAGCGGTAGGACAAACAAAACGAGCGCAACACGGCTGAGCGCACCAATGCCCGCCTCAAGGATGAGTACGGCGGCCGCGACATCTGGGTCAAGGGCAACGAGAAAATCATGTGCCATCTGATGTTCGGCATCCGCTTGACCGAAATCCAGGCCAAGAAAAGCATTAGAATTTTGCAATTGGCTCACGTATGAAAATGTAGTTTGTTGAGGCTCCCAGTACGCAACTTGGCAATACCCCGCTATCAGCGCTTTGCACACCGCGCAAATTGCGCTATTGCCAATACCATGCTGCACATCAACGATCTGACATACCGCATCGACGGGCGCTTGATCCTGGACAAAGCGTCGGCAGGGATTCCGGCCGGCCACAAGGTCGGTCTTGTGGGCCGCAATGGTGCCGGCAAGTCAACGCTGCTTAAACTGATCGTAGGCGATCTGCCAGCTGAGGATGGCGGTGTGACGATACCGAAGAACTGCCGCATTGGTTACGTTGCCCAGGAGGCACCGGGCGGCAGCGACACGCTGATCGACTGGGTGCTGTCGGCCGATACTGAACGGGCGGATCTGCTGGCGGAGGCTGAAACGGCAGACGATCCGGCGCGCATTGCTGAAATCCAGCTGCGTCTTAATGATATTGACGCGCATGCGGCGCCAGCCCGCGCGGCGCAGATCCTCGCCGGCCTCGGCTTCGATGAGGCTGCTCAAAACCGGGCGTGCTCTGAGTTTTCCGGCGGCTGGCGTATGCGTGTTGCGCTTGCCGCCGTTCTTTTCCTTGAGCCTGAATTGCTACTTCTCGACGAACCGACAAACTATCTCGACCTGGAGGGCGCGCTGTGGCTCGAAAATTACCTGCGTGCGTATCCGCACACGGTGCTGATTGTCAGCCATGACCGCAATCTGCTCAATCGGGCGGTCTCCTCTATCCTGTATCTGGATCGCGGCCGTCTCAGCCTGTATGCCGGCGGCTACGATGATTTTGAAGACACGAAACGCCAGCAGCAGCAGATTGAACTCAAGCTTAAAAAGAAGCAGGATGATGAACGCCGCCGCATCGAAGCGTTCATCGATCGCTTCCGCGCCAAGGCGACCAAGGCCACACAGGCGCAAAGCCGCATCAAGGCGCTGGCTCGCATGCAGCCGATTGCCGCCCGCATGGAGGATGCCGTCGCCCCGTTTGCCTTTCCGGCACCGGCTAAGGTGATAGCAAGCCCTCTTATACAGATTGAAAAAGCGGCTGCCGGCTATGAGCCCGGCAAATCAATTCTGCTGGACCTCAATTTGCGGATTGACAATGATGACCGTATCGCACTGCTTGGGCAGAACGGAAACGGCAAATCCACCTTCGCCAAGCTGATTTCAGGGCGGCTGAAACCACTGGATGGCAAGGTTTCCATGCATAATAAGATTGAGTTCGGTTATTTTGCCCAGCATCAGCTTGATGAGCTGGCAAGCGGCCGCAGGCCTTACGATTATATCGCCGATCTGATGCCCGAGGCATCCGAGGCGCAGCGTCGTGCCAGGCTCGGCGCCTTCGGCTTTGGCGTTGAAAAGGCCAATAACATCTGCGGGACGCTGTCGGGGGGAGAAAAAGCCCGTCTGCTTTTGATGATTGCTGCGTTTCACGGGCCACACGTTCTCGTTCTTGACGAGCCGACCAACCACCTTGATGTGGACAGCCGGCAGGCGCTGATCCAGGCGCTCAACGATTATCATGGCGCAGTGATCATGATCAGTCACGATCGCCATCTGATCGAGGCGTGCGCAGAGCGCTTGTGGCTCGTGCAGTATGGCACCGTTAAACCGTTCGACGGCGATATGGACGATTATCGCCGCCTGCTGCTCGATACCATTTCAGCAAACAAGCGTGCCGCGCGGAAATCAAACGATGCAGCAGCCAATACTGCGGCTGCGGGCCCGGGAAGGGCAGATCAAAGGCGCGCTGCGGCAGAGCGCCGTGCGCAGCTTGCGCCGCTCAGAAAAAACATGCAGGCGGCTGAGAAATCGGTGGAAGCGATTGCTGCCAAATTGGCAAAACTGGATGCAGAGCTTGGCGACAGTGCGCTTTACGCCCGCGATCCCGAGCGTGCGCAGAAGCTGTCAATTGAACGCGGCAGCCTGGCTAAGGATCTGGAAGAGGCCGAGGGCAACTGGATGGCTGCCATGGAAGCCTATGAAAGTGCACAACAAGGCTGTTGAGTTGATTTCCCGAAGTCGGCAGAAGCGAATTTTTCGCCCGGCAAGGCGCAACAGTGTGGCAACGGAATGCGTCTGTTCCCTTTAGTAATTTAGTGCTGTTGGCGGCTTTTATGTTCATTTTCAACACGGCTTAAGGCTCAAACAAGCCGCGTCGTTGCAAGCCACCAGTTTGTCTGTTGCGCCGCAAGCCGTGCTTTGGCGGTTTCAGCCTGGGATAAATCTTCGAAAAGGCCGAAGCAAGTCGCGCCTGAGCCAGACATGCGCGCAAGTTGGCAATCAGGCTGCGTGCGCAGCGCACAGAGCACATCGTTAATGAGCGGCGTGATCGATCGTGCGGGCTTTTCCAGATCGTTCCGTGAGTTCTGCAGGAAGCGGACAAGTTCGGTGGTGGTTTTGAACGGGCCGGGCTTATCGGGCGCTGACGGTACGTCTTCTAACGGGGATGCGGCAAGGGCGCGGAACACAGCGCCGGTTGGGACAGGCTGTCCTGGATTGACCAATAACGCACTAAGGCCAGGGGGAAGGAGGCCGCCAGCACCGGTCGGCCGCCAGACCTGTTCGCCGAGCCCCCACATGAGGGCTGCCTGAGCGTCTCCGCTTTGCAGGCAAACCGGCACATCCGCGCCAAGTTTGGGACAGAGGCCGGCGAATGCGGTTTCAATATCGTCAATGGCATTGAGCCGGGCTATTGCTCTCAGCGTTGCCGCTGCATCGGCGGAACCGCCACCAAGGCCTGCTGCAACGGGGAGATTTTTGATAAGGTCAATGCGGCCAGGCTGTTGGCTGACAGCCGGAATTGTGGCTGCCTGCTCTGCAGCCTGCAGAACGAGGTTGTCGCCATCGATATGCTGGCCGGACGGCCCGGAAACGACCAGGCTGAATTTCCCGGCCGGTGTGACGGTTACGACATCGAAAACATCGCGGGCAAATGCAACGAGGCTGACTAGTTCATGGTAGCCGTCAGGCCGGAGGCCCAGGACCTCCAGGTTCAGGTTGATCTTCGCATATGCCTTTTCTATCGCCGGCGGTGACACAGTGTTGCGGTCGGTTACGTGCAAGAGCCCACCTGTCCTTCACTTATTTGCAGAGCCGGTCAGCCCTGCTTTCCGGCGGCGCCTCGCAAGGCACGATCATTAACGCATCGATGGTACGTCAGCATTGTTGTCTGCGCGTTTGCCGATTTTAGCTGGCAAAACTTTGTGCTTTTCTTTCTCGCTGACGGCTTTCAGGCTCGGCTGCGAGGGTAAGCCGTGAATGAGTTTTTTGCGGATTTTGGCGGCTTCTTCCGTCTCGGGTTTCATCGTCAGTGCAAATTTCCATTGATGCCGCGCTTCCTGGCGACGGTTGACCCGCCACAATGCATCTCCAAGATGATCGTTGAGAACAGGGTCTTCCGGCCGCAGTTCGACGGCGCGTTCAAGGTATTTTACAGCTTTATCGAAATTGCCAATACGATAGTGAGCCCATCCAAGACTGTCGACGATGTAGCCGTCATCAGGTTTAAGCGAAACCGCTTTTTCGATAAGTTCGAAGCCGCGATGCAAATGAACATTTTGATCGACCCACGAATAGCCAAGGTAATTCAGAATTAGTGCCTGATTGGGATTGAGTTCCATGGCCTTGAGCAAATCTTTTTCAGCATTCGTCCACTGTTTGATCCGCTCGTAGCTTGTCCCCCGGGCATACCAATAAACCCAGTGGCGGCTTTCTGACTTCGGCAGTAGCTTGATGATACGCGAATAGTAATCGATCGCCTCGCGATAACGCTTACGATTGCGCAAAATATTGCCAATTGCTTCAAGTGGGCGGATATCGCGCGGGTGAGATGCAATTATGTCATCCAAAATCTGCCTTGCCTTATCAGTCTCACCCATGGCATCGATATTCATCGCTTTGCTGATGGCAATTTCCATGTCAAGTGCGGTCTCGCCGCGAATGCTGTCATACAATGCCAACGCTGTCTGATAATTCTGCGTTGCTTCGTATGTGCCTGCTAATGCTATGATGGCAAGCGGAAAATCCGGTTTGAGTGCAAGGGCCATACGCAGGTAAAGTATACCCAGATCCACCCCCCCTTCATCAATCAATGCGTCTCCAAGGCCATAAAAAACCTCTGCCAAGCCGTCCTGGGGGCTCTTAACAAGGAGTTCAGCGCGGCTTCCCGCCTTAATATCATCGTACAGCGCAACAATCGATGGATGTCCGCCATTGGCACTGCTTCGGATATGCTGGCGTGCGATCCGCCCTGCCAGAATATATTTGCCTCTGTTTATCGCATGGTGGATATAGGCGGCCGTACTTCGAGGCGTCCGGGAGCTGGCTTTAAATGCGTCATTATAGGCTTCTTGTGCCGTTTGTGGCAGGGAGGCTAAATCGGCAACGAGTGCGCGATGGTAAGACACATAATAAGATGACCATGTCCGCTCACTTGACCGAGACAACAGGTTTAGAGCTTGAGTTGGGCGTTTGCGTACTAATGCGACCCAGGCGCGCGCAAGTTGAGCAGTGAGTTCGCCGAGCGGATCTGAACTGGCACGCTGAAAATGTAATTCTGCGGCTTTATAGCGGCGGTTGCGAAACTCTTTTACGCCGAGCCAGAGCTGTGCAATGCCATCTTCGGGCTCGATGGCAACCACCTGGTGGGCAATTTTGTCTGCCGCGGCTATATTGCCTTCACTTGCTTCCACGAGAAAAGTCCGCACGATGATGCGCGGCTCGTTGGCAGCAGATTGTATGGCATGTCGGTAAAATTCAACGGCTTGCGATGTATCGTTCAGACTGCGCGCTAGGCCACCGGCAAGATAACTACCAAGATGCGATTGCATTTCTATCGGCGCTTGAGCGTTGTCTTTTCTGTTAACATCGCCAGCAGATACAGGATGTACGACGACACAGCCGATGGCAATAATGGTAAGACCTGCAGCGCAAATGCGGTTACGAGCTAAGAGCATTAGGTATCTCCAGACACTTCCGGTCCGCAACAGTTGATGTCCAATAGCTGTTTTTTACATGAATAGCTACCATATCGTGCGGCCATTTGGCGACCATCTTAAGCAAATAAGATGTTAGGATTATAATTTATATTTGTGCACTTATTGCTAATATCAGCAGCGAATTCTTAGGGAGTATCACCAGTTCCCATACGCTTTGATACGCATTAATATGTCAACAGGCCATCGCACAAAGGTAAATTATCTGTTAGTATGATTATTAAGACAGGATTGATGACACGTGTTATCGGTTTTTCTTAAATTCAGGGCGATGCCTGTCGGGTCTTATTGGACGCATGGTCGACGAAGAAAAAAATTCCATACTACGCGAGACGGATGACCAGGCGCGGCGCCAGGCCAAAGCCTTAATCCGCAGCGCACGGTTTGCAGCATTGGCTTGCCTGGATACGAAAGATGGCGCGCCGCTGATCAGTCAGGTTAACGTTGTTGTGGATCTGGATGGTTCGCCAGGTTTTCTGATCTCATCGTTATCGCCACATTTCAGTGCGTTGGAGACGCATTCGCGTTGCGCACTGCTGTTTGGGGCGCCCGGTAAGGGCGATCCCGCCGCCCATCCGCGGGTGTCTGTTGCAGGTGCCGCATATCGACTGGAGCAACCTGCCGACATTGATCGTGTGCGCAGGCGTTTTCTCGCCCGCCATCCCAAATCTGCGCTTTATGTTGATTTTGCAGATTTCGCATTTTGGCGTGTTGAGGTTGTACGCGTATCCCTCAATGGCGGTTTCGGTAAGGCGTATGAGATGACCGCCCGTGACATTTTAAGTGATCCGGCGGACTGTCCGGGGCTGGAGAGCGTCGAGGCAGATGCCATTGCCCACATGAACGCAGATCACAGCGATGACGTTGTACTTTACGCCACGGGCCTGCTTAATCAACAGCCTGGCCAGTGGTGCCTGGTCAGCCTTGATAGCGAAGGCCTGGATCTGATGCTCGGCGATAAGATTGTGCGGCTATGGTTCGACAAACCGCTGGTGAGTGCTGATGAGCTGCGGCCAAACCTCATGCAGCTTGCCCAGTCGGCAAGGTTGAATACGACGCCCTAAGCAAGTTTCATCTGCTTGACTAACGAATCGTATTGACCTGTTTCCCGATATATCGATTGATCGAACAAATTAGAATTGCTGATCCGTTGGTCAATAAGGAAATTCTTGCTTAGGGTCTCCACCAAGATAAACGCGCATTACCAAATTTTGGAGAGGGTTTGGGTCTAATTGCATTACGAACTCGTTCCGTCACAGATTTAACCGATTAAGATAAAAATATCGCATAGAGAGTGTTTTTATCCGGCAACAGGCATTGCCATATCGGCCAGCCGATCAAATACATTCAAACGTGTTGCTGCATTGGCAAAAACCGGCACGGATGCGATGCCGAGCCCGTCATAGAATTTGTGGGCTCTGGTATTTTCTGCCATCGCAACCCACCAGATGAAAGATCTTTCCCGCTGGCGGGCAACGTTGGCAACTGAGGCAATCAAGGCTCGGCCAATGCCTTGTTTGCGTTTATCCGGGGCAACATAAAGATCCGCCATGTATAGCCCGCGCGCTGCATACGTTGGCTCGTAGGACGGCATGAAGAGTGTGTACCCGCAAAGAGCACCGGCGGTTTCTGCCAGAATGACTTCGAAGTTCGGCACCTCGCCGAAGCCATCTCTCAGGATAGTTTCGCGCGTTGTATACCCTACCGGCTCACCCATTTCGGCACGAAATTCATCCACCAACCGCGCAATAACGGCAGCATCATCCGGTCGTGCCCAGCGCAGGCACAGTTCCTCAGGCGTTGGATTGGGCATTGTCAAGATTACTCCGCCGCCTCTGTTGCGAGGAAGCCTCCGGATTGATGGCGCCATAAATCTGCATAAAGGCCGCCTTTACGCATCAGGTGCTTGTGGCTGCCTTGCTCGACAATGGCACCCCGATCCATGATGATGAGACGGTCCATAGAGGCAATGGTTGAGAGGCGATGGGCAATCGCGATGACCGTTTTGCCCTGCATAAGATTATAGAGTTGCTCCTGTATTGCCACCTCGACCTCTGAATCGAGTGCGCTGGTGGCCTCGTCCAGGATAAGGATTGGTGCATCTTTCAGCAGTACGCGGGCGATGGCGATCCGCTGGCGCTGGCCGCCCGAAAGTTTTACGCCACGCTCCCCGACGTGCGCCTCATAGCCTGGGCGGCCCTTGGCGTCTCTGAGTGTACAGATGAACTCATGTGCATGGGCCCGGCGCGCGGCTTCAACCGCATCTTCAAAGGATGCATCCGGCCGGCCGTAAAGAATGTTATCCAGGACGGAACGATGCAGCAAAGATGTATCCTGCGTGACCATGCCTATATGCTTGCGCAGGCTATCCTGCGTGACCTTGGCAATGTCCTGATCATCAATCAGAATACGGCCACGCTCTAAATCATAAAAGCGTAGCAGGAGATTAACCAGTGTTGATTTGCCGGCGCCAGAGCGACCGATGAGGCCGACCTTCTCGCCCGGATCAATAGTCAAAGATACGTTTTCGATGATGCCGCCAGCCTGCTTTCCGTAGTGAAAGCCGATTTGATCGTAAACGATGCGTCCGCCGTTTACTTTGAGTGGCTGAGCATGCTCTACGTCCTGCAATGCATAGGACTGGGATATTGTCTCCATGCCCTCCTGCACGTTGCCGATGTTTTCAAAAATGCTCGTGATCACCCAGATAATCCACCCTGACATATTCACGATGCGGATCGTCAAAGCGACAATCAGGGCAATTGCACCAATGCTGATGCTTCCTGCGCTCCATAGTGAGACTGCCAGGCCGCCGCTTGAGACGATCAGGAAGCCGTTCGTCAGCCAGATCGTGACGTTCATCACCGTAATCATGCGCAGTTGGCGATTACATACACCGAGATGCTGCTGCAACGCATCCCGTGCATAGTCATCTTCTCGATCGGCATGGGCAAACAGCTTGACAGTCAAAATATTAGTGTAACTATCGACAATGCGACCCAACAGCATTGAACGGGCTTCGGCCGTGTCGGCAGACCTTTGTTTAATGCGCGGGACAAAGTACACCATGACGCCGATATACATACAAATCCATAAAACCAGCGGCAATGCCAGGCGCCAGTCGGCATCGGCAAACAAAACGATGGCGCTGACCGTATAGACGACAACGAACCAGACCGCGTCGAACATCTGGCCAATAGATTCGCGCAAAGAAGGCGCCGTGTTCATGATTTTGTTGGCAATGCGACCAGCAAAATCGTTCTGAAAAAAATTCAGACTCTGGCGTAAGACATAGCGATGTGTCTCCCAGCGAATGCGCGTGGAGACGGGACCAGCAATTATCTGATGTGCGATAAGTTCATCAAGCCCAAAGACGATCGGACGTGCAATCAGGGCAATGAAGGCAATCCACAAAAGCAGGCCACTATGCTCATCCAGAAAGGTTTGAGGCGTTGACGAGGCCCGCATCAGATCGACGATTTGTCCGAGATAAGCAAAGAACGAAACTTCGATCAGCGCCGCCACAAATCCGGTTATTAATAAGGCTAGCCAGTACTGCCAGACCGGCTTGATGAAATACCAGTAAAAATTGGCAAGCTGGGAGGGCGGACGGTCAAAGCGATCGACCGGAAAGGGATCGATGAAACGTTCAAACCAAGACAACATTAGAACACGCTGAAATCTCTCATGGAAGCCGGAACGAGAAAAGGGAGAGCTGGCCGTGCCTTGTGTACGCGGGGATGTTTGCTCTGGAGTTCGGCTTGGCTGTAAAAACAAAGGCCGGAATGTAAAACGATCCTGGATCGAAGCAATGTCTCAGATCGAAGCGCGGCCACTTTTTGGCATTTGAGCATTTACTATGCCCAGAACGCGACAAAACGATGACAGATCTTGCAATGTCTGCCAACAACGGCATTCTAGTGTATGTTAGTTATCAATAAACGCCCCAATTTCATGATTTCATGGCAGAAGGTATCATGGGCATTCCAGACACTATAGAAGACTTCAAAGTGCGTGCCGAAGGCTGGTTTCAGGCGCTGCGAGATGACATTATATCTGCGTTCGAGCTTTTGGAGACTGATCTGCCTGCAGAGGCGCCGCTCAATGATTTGAAGCCTGGAAAATTCGTCCGCACCCCCTGGGCACGGACGGACCATACCGGCGAGCCGGGCGGCGGCGGTGTCATGAGTATGATGAGTGGTCGGGTCTTCGAGAAGGTCGGCGTCCATACATCCACCGTATTCGGCGAGTTCGCGCCTGAGTTCCGTAAGATCATTCCCGGTGCCGAGGAGGATCCGCAGTTTTGGGCATCCGGCATCTCTCTGATTGCGCATATGCAGAACCCACATGTCCCGGCGGTACACATGAACACGCGCATGGTGGTGACTAGCAAATGGTGGTTAGGCGGCGGCGCTGACCTGACCACCGTTCTTGCTGGTGTCAAGTGGCAGATTCAAATCTATAGCAGCAGGTGGGTACCGCAAACAAAGGATAATG
>CAWUIN010000051.1:0-18619 GCA_963922535.1 uncultured Hyphomicrobiaceae bacterium
ATCAGAGCACGCTGCATGATGATATCAAGCTCTATTTCGAAGAGCAAAGTGCATGCAATTTCAAAGACGTCAAAGCTGAGACGCACAAAACGGCTGAGAAATCGCATGGCCGCATCGAGACGCGGACCTATCATGTGATCGATGATATCGCCTGGCTTGCCAAGAACGCCACAACTGGCCCGGATTAAAGAGTTTTGTATTGCAGAACTTATCAGGCCACGCGTTCACGAGCACATCAGATAAGCACCGGAACTATTATCGATATCTATACTTTCTGTTAACCATCCGCAACCGAACAAACGGCAAGCCTGCTGTTGCAAAATCAATGATAATCGGAAATGCCCCTTGTCGAGCATCACCATTCACACGCATTACTCACCATCTTAGCCCCCTTTGCTGACGTTGTCTGCGGCCCATGGGTTCAGCGCGGCAAGCCGGCGCCGCCAATCCTCGCCGTTAAACGGCAGCCCGTCACCAGCTGGCGTGGCGTCTTCAGATCCAGTCTCGTTCTTCACCTCAGCCCCATTGCCAGCCTCCGTCATGGCCCGCCTCCCATTGTCCTGCCATCTGTACTTTGTTAAGTTTATCAGCGTTTTGCGACAATTCTAATGCTGTGCGATGAGAGCCTTCAAAGCCTCCGCGCGGGATAGCGCGACGCCGGATTGGACTTTTGGGCGCAAATCATTGCATTATAGATGGTATATCCGGTGATTCGCGCGTCCGGTTCTCTTGAAGCGCCAGGGCCAGGACTGAACCCTCTTCTGGCCCGGTCGATAAGGTTTCAATTGGGGAGAGCCCCGATGGGCATTGCACTGCGCGTCCAGACGCCGGACCACGTATCGTGTGTCTTCGATGATTTTATGCTGAGCCGCATTGCGAGCATGCGTGGGGCGACACGCTCGGAGTTGTTGCGCGACATCGGCGCGCTCTCATCTCACCGCCTGTCACCGTCCGAGTTGCGCCAGCGCCTGGAAGCCGGCATTGCGCGTGTCACTGCGGCAGGTTTTGCACAAGAACGACGCGGCCGCCTCGCCCTGACATCCATGGGCAAGGAACGGATCTGCGGCTTTCTCGGCTGTGTCACGCTGCCCGGTGACTGGCAGGCCATCCGCGATATGCACCTTGTTGCTTATGCACTCGGGCTCGCCGGGGAAAGCGCGCAAAGGATCAAGTCCCTCACGCGGCCGGAGGGCCTGCGCGCCGCCATTCTGCAACAGGCCTATGGTCTGCCGGGAAAGCGGCCGCCAAGTGCGGCAAAAATACGCTGCGCGCTGGCCGTGATCGCGCTGGAGCGTGCGTTTGGCAACAAGCTCAAGGGCGGTCTTGATGCCGGCAAGGGCCTGAGCGCCAAAGCGGGCCGCCTGCTGGCGGGGCAGTTATCGCAACGCCCGCGTGAATTCGGCACCGATGCGCGCCTCATTGCAGCCCTTGCAGCGGAAGCCTGCGGCGCACCACAGGCTTCCGCTGCAGCGTTGCGCACAGCGATCCTGAAAAACGCGATAACGCGTGCTCTCCATAAGCCTCTGGGGCCGCAGCCTGTGCAGCAACCGCCCGTGCAGCAGTCCCTGGCGCTGGTTGAAGCCCCGCCATCGCCGGTTCAGGCTCCAATCCAGAATATACCGCCCATCGCGAGCGTTGCTCATCCCGCCGTGGCGAATCGCCCTAATCTGCCGGACTTCGCGCGGATCGTGCGCGGCATCGCCGAGCACAGCGGCCAGGGCTGGCCGGGTAACAAAAAGATTTTTATCTGCGTTGTATGGCACGAAATTCAGACGGCGTACAAGGAATGGGGAGTTTCTGAAATCGAGTTCAAAGCTATGCTTGTCGAAGCGCATCGTACCGGGCATCTGGTGCTGGTCAATGCCGATCTGCGCTCAAAAAGCGATGCTACAGAACTGCAAGCCTCGGCTGTCACCTACAAGAATACGGTTTGGCACTATGTGCGGGCTGAAATCTGAATTTTGTATTTTAAAAACCTCCGTATTTGCAATTGAAGGGCCCGGCTATGCTGGCGAATGAAGAACCAATGAAAGCTGCAGGACAAAAAGCGATGGCAAGTCCGGACACACTCGCGGCTGCATTCGAACATTCGATTACGTGGGAAGATGACGTCTGGCAAGCCGATCCGGTCGACGTTCCGGTTGTGCATCAAAAAGCACGCGATAAATTCTATGGCCTGCTCGACGATGTGGTGGCGACGAAAGGGGCGACTGGCCAGGCGCGGATCTTGCTGTTCCACGGCCAGTCAGGCGCAGGCAAGACGCATCTGATCCGCGCTTTGCGTACAGGCGCACACCGCAAGCATCAAGCCTATTTCGGCTACGTGCAAATGACGCCTGACATTTCGAATTACGCCGACTACTTTCTGCGGCGGCTGATTAATTCGCTGGAAAAACCTTACGATCCCGACGATCGCACAGAGGGTGCAGAAAACAGCCTCTCCCGCCTGACAAGGTTGATGGTTGAAGCCTCCCTGCCAGCTGGCGAAGTGCAAAACCTGCGCGAAGCGCAACTGGATGAAACCGCACTCGCTATGCTGGTGCTTAATCTTGCCGATGATATTGTGGCAAGCGCGCCGTTTTCTGACAAGGAACTGGACATCAACATCATCCGCGCCCTGCTCTACCTGGTGCGTCGCGACCCGCGTATCGATCAACGCGTTCGCCAGTATCTGGCCGGCCGCGAATTGAACGAGTTGAGCATGCGCAGCGTCTGCGCGCTTGATGCCAATTTCAACGATGGCCGCGCCTTTGAGATTATCGAGGCACTCGGCACGATCATGTCCGTTGTCGACGATGCAGCCCTGGTTTTCTGCATCGACCAGGTTGAGGACCTCAGAAATTTCGATGATCCGGAGGATCGCTTCACCAAGGCCGTTGGCAATCTCATGCAGATCGCGAACCGGATCCCCACATCGATCGTTATCATCACGGTGCTGGAGGAATTCTACGCCCAGGCCCGCGCCGTATTGCATCAATCCTATGTGGACCGGATTGAAAAATCAGGCCCCGTTGCGCTGCATGAAAGCCGTACTGCCGAGGAGGCACGCCAGATTATCGTCAAACGGCTTGAATACGGGGCTGGCAAACATCCGGATGGAGCAAATCCGCTGGATCCGAGCGTGTTTTTCGGGCCTGAATTCTTCGAGGAGTTTGCTGGCCTTTCAACCAGGCGGCTCCTGGAGCACGCACAAAGTCATCTGCGCAGCGACCTTCAGTCTGAACCTGAGCGCCCTGAGACGCCTAATTCTGATTCTGATTCTGGTTCTGGTTCTGATTCTGATTCAGCCTCTGCTTCTGATACAGATCCAGCCCCCGTGGCGGAGCCGTTAAGTGAGGAAACAGGCTTCATCTCGAAGCTTGCAGCCGCCCTTGGCTTTACCTCCGATAGCGATGCTCTAAGCCGCCCCTCCCCTGGCGATGAGGATCATTTTACGATTGATTATCGTGAACTGTGGGAGCGCTTTTGCTGCACGTCTGAAGCAGAAATGCCGAACACGGATGAGGACCTGCTCGATGTTCTCAGCGCTTCTCTCAAGCTTACCTCGGCTGAGTGGAATAATAAGCTCCACGTTACAATCAAGCCATCCGGCATTTCAGACGATCTGCCTGCAGTCGATATCAATGTCGCGCAGCCAAACGGCCATTCCTATGAGGCGCGGATTTACTTGTGTAACCGCCCAACGCAGGGCGGGGGCCTGAAACGGCAGTTGGATAAGGTACTTGGAACCATGAAAGGGCGCACCAGCTACATACTCAGGGCAAGCGAGTTCCCGCCCAATCGAAAAAACCAGACGGCACAGGTGTACCGCAAATTTCGCGACGCCGGCGGACGCTCGGTGCTTGTGCCGATCTTCGAATGGGAACGTATGATGATGATCCGTGAGTTTCACGCGCATCATCGCAACGATCCCGGTTTCACTGAATGGTTCAGCGCAGCCAAAATGATGTCCGGTCTGGTCTCGATCATTCAAATTCTGCGTCTTGATCTGCTTGGCCATCTCCCTCCCATCAACGGCACCAGGAACAATGCTGCCATGCCAGCAACGGCGGCACTCTCGGTGATCGATGAAGTCAATCAGCACTTTACGCCATCAGGAGCGGCGTTAGAGGGAGGATCGTCAGAGAATGCCTCACAGCCAGCCCTACAGTCAGCAGCACAGGCCATGCCACAACAATTGACGCACGGTGAGAATACGGCGACAAGCTCCGGCGCTCCATGGGCGGATTGGCTTGGCTGGAATAACGCGCCGCCACCGCCGCCATCGGCAGACAATGACGACGAGGTGCCAATATCTGTCCTCCTTGATGAGAACGGCGATAACGTCAATAGCATCTTCGCCGGCCGTGAGTTGCATTCTCACAAGCCGGTTACGCTTAACCGGGGTGTCATGAAACGCCATTCTGCGGTGCTCGGCGGCTCTGGCTCCGGTAAGACGACACTTGCGCTAAGCCTGATTGAGCAGTTTCTGGCGCGGGGTATTCCTGCCATATTGATTGACCGGAAGGGTGATCTGTGCAGCTATGCAAACCCGGATGTCTGGCGCACCGGCGACTTATCGCCAGAGCGTGCGATTGAACGCAAAAAGCTGGGCGATTCCATCGATGTCGCGGTCTATACTCCCGGCCGCGCATCCGGCCGGCCTATATCGATCACCTTGCTGCCCAATGGCATGGACGAGTTGCCTAGCCACGAACAGCAGTTTCTGGCTTCCCTTTCGGCTGCGGCGCTGGGCGACATGTTGCATTTGAAACGCTCGGCAACCCATCAGAAACAGCTGGGTGTGCTCTCAGTTGCGCTGCATATTCTGGGGACACGCTCAAGGCATGAAGTTTCGCTGCCGGATTTAATTGCATTTCTGGAGGATGAAGATCCGGAACTGACGGAATTGACCCAGCGCATCGATCCGTCGGGCAATATGCGCCGCAATCTGGTCGCACAGCTTGAAGCCTTGCGCTACCGCAATGCTGCGTTATTCGATGCAGGTGGCGAAAGTCTGCGCATGGATGCGTTTTTAGGGATTGGTCCTTACGCTCGACCAGGCCGCACACGATTGTCCATCATCTATACCGGCTTTCTCGGCGATAATGAAAACATTCTGTTCTGGGTTGCACAATTCCTGTCTGAAGCACTCAGGTTTTGCCAGCGCAATCCGAATGACGAACTGCAGGCCGTTGTGATGCTGGACGAGGCTGACCTTTACATTCCAGCCAATGCCAAACCGATAACCTCAGAGCCTCTGCAAAGCCTGCTGAAACGTGCGCGCTCTGCAGGCCTTGGTTTGATGCTTGCCACCCAGTCGCCAGGCGACCTGGATTACAAATCCCGCGACCAGATCACGTCGTGGTTTATCGGCCGCGTACGCGAAGACACAGCCTTGCGCAAGCTAAAGGCGGCATTCCAGGCAGAAAGCGGCCTCGATCCGGCGGCTGTCCTGCCGCATCAGACGGTTGGCCAGTTCCACCTTGTCCAGGAAGGCCTCGTGCGATCACTGAAGGCGCAGCGTTCGCTCATCATGGCCGAGCAGGTTCCCTTCGACCGCATCGAGCAACTGGCGCGCGAGACACGCGGCCTCGATCAAAACCAGCTCAAGCTGTTCGACCTGAAATAATACGCAATCGCGCATTGCCTGACTTGTTGAAACGGTTGTAACACACTGATGATTAAATGGTTTACGTTAATCCATGATTGCGTGGCTATTTTCAATGCTCCAGTGACCGCGAACGGCCTCATCGGCCCGCTTCGCTGTCAGCTTTAATGAGGCAATGTAATAGCGCATTTCGCATGTGACTTCGCCGTCAATTTCGCGAGTCGATGTGACGATGATAATGCTCTTGCACCCGGGCCAGTTGTGGAGTTCTTGGCAAGCTAGGCGATGTCATCGATCACATGATAGGTCTGCATCTCGATCCGGCCGTGCGATTTCTCAACCCTTTTGTGCACATCAGCTTTGACATCTTTGAAATTGGTCGGGATTCAGCTTGGAAAAGATGTCGCCAAGCTGATCATGGCTGGGCGTGCCGTTCTCGAAGGGCCGGAGGCGGCGCAGAAAACCGAGTTTTTTCTCGCCGAATTTCTGGATTTCCATCCAGCCGTCGGCGCCGGCAAGAACGGCTGAGAGCACAAGAAGCAGGATCTCTTCAAGCGGATAGTCGACCTTGCCTTGCTGGAGCGAGTCGTCAAGATCTGAGAAATGTTAAAGAAAATCAATGCCTTGATCTTTTACAAGTTCCGGTTCTGGAGCAGCTTGCATATATTTGATCTCAAAAGTGCGAATTATTTTTTTTGCACCATTGATTCAGATGTTTACGCTGCTGTCATCTGTTTTTTCACCCGATTGTTTTGATGCCTGTATGTATGAGACTGGAAAATGTTGCGGTAATAGTATACCACCATGCAGTGAAGCTAGTTTCTTTTTAGTTATCCACCGGCCTGACGGTCGCCCCCCATATGAATGAAACTGAAGAGAGATTTGAGGTAATATAGAACCGTTTTTTCTTCAGTTTCTTTATAGTGTATGCACAGAATAATAAAGACCGCAAAATATGAATACCTACCAAGTGCCAGATGTAGCCCGGGCGGTGAAATTTGCTAAAATGGTAACATTAAGCCAGGCAGCAAAGCTAATTAAGGCTGTAAAATCGGCCCGGACATCAGATTTAACTCGGGTGCTAAACTTTGTCCAAGCAGTAGCGTTAAACCAAGCATCAAAGTTAACGCAAGCGGTGAAATCGACCCGGACATCGGATTTAACTCGGGTGGTAAAATTTGTCCAAGCAGTAGCGTTAAACCTGGCATCAAATTTAACGCAAGCGGTGAAATCGACCCAACCCCTAGATCTAATCCGTGCGATAAAGTTTGTTCAATTAGCAATATTAGGCCTGGAAGCGAAGTTAGCTCAAGCTGTAAAATCAGTCTATTTGCTTAAGGTACCGGATTTAGCCCAGACGCTAAAGTCAACACGCGCGTGGTTCATCGGCCGTATTGATCTGGCGGCATGGATCGGGGCGAAAAGTGCTGAATTAAGTCCAGAGCGCATCAAAATCGAAGTTCTAGCGGGGCTGACTATCGGCGTTGCCATTGTTCCTGAAGTTGTAGCAGTCACATTCATTGCGGGCGTGAATCCGCTGGTTGGGCTGCATGCGGCGTTCATTGTTATGTTGATTACAGCTATCGCGGGCGGACGTCCCGGAATGATCTCGGGAGCGGCTGGTTCCCTGGCGGTGGTCATGACGTCATTGATTGCTCTGCATGGCGTTGAGTATCTATTCGCAACTGTCGTGCTGATGGGTATTTTTCAGATCGCTGCAGGAATATTGAGGCTTGGCAAATTCATCCGACTGATCCCATACCCTGTGATGCTCGGCTTTGCTAACGGGCTTGCGATCTTAATGTTTCTGGCGCAACTGCAACAATTTCAAGTCGAAGGTCCCAATGGCGACAAAGTCTGGCTGAGCGGTTGGCCGTTATTTAAGATATTGTTTCTGGTCGGCCTGACTATGGCTGTTATTCGCTTCACGCCCAGGTTTACGAATGCAATTCCTGCACCACTCGCGGGGATCGGTTTGGTTGCATTCTTAGTCATGCTGTTTGGCATCGACGTGCCACGCGTCGGCGACGTTGCTTCGATCGAAGGCGGGTTGCCGTCCTTCCATATCCCAATGGTGCCAATAAATTTTGAAACGCTTGAAATTATACTTCCTTATGCGCTGGTCCTTGCTGGAGTTGGTCTAACCGAAGGCCTGCTCACACTTAATCTTGTGGGCAAAATGGTCGAGAAGCGTGGTGGCGCCTCGCAGGAGTGCATCGCGTTAGGAACCGCAAACACAATCACTGGTTTTTTCGGTGGCATGGGCGGTTGCGGGATGATCGGACAGTCGATGATCAATGTAAACTCCGGAGGACGGACGCGCATATCCGGCATTTCAGCAGCGCTGTTCCTGCTGATGTTTATTGTTTTCGGCTCGGCTTTAATCGCACAAATTCCTCTCGCAGCTCTGATCGGCTTGATGATGATGGTAGTGCTCGGTATGTTTGCATGGCATAGTTTGAAAATTATCAGGCGTGTTCCTACGTCGGACGTGGCCGTTATGATGCTGGTGACAATTGTAACAGTCATGACGAATTTGGCGATTGCCGTTGTCGCGGGCGTCATCGTGTCCGCGCTGTGCTATGCCTGGAACAACGCGACCCGCATACGCGCGACAACACACGCAACCCCAGAGAAGGCGAAACTTTACCAGATCGAAGGCCCGTTATTCTTCGGTTCAGTCGAGGGATTTGATGAGCTTTTCGATCCGCGCAACGATCCCGATCTGGTAATTGTGGACTTTCTTAACAGCCGTGTGGTGGATCAATCGGCACTGCAGGCGATAGAGGCGCTTGCGTCGAAGTATGAAGCGTTTGGCAAGACACTGCGGCTCAGACATCTTTCAAGGGACTGCCATCGTCTTTTAAACCGCGCTGGGCAGCTAATTGTCGATGCAGATGACGATCCGGATTATGAACTTGCGGTCGATTATTCGATCAAGACAGGTATTATGAGCAACGGAAATTAAGGTTCTGCCATCAGTTAGCTGCCGCACGGCCCCGGCATTGCCGCAAAGCGTGCCCCCCTCCGAAAAGGCACCTTGATTTCTGAAGCATGATAGCCTGCATGAGTTGTAGCGCATCTGCGCCAAGACCAAACGGATCAAGGTCCTTTGCAACAGGCAGCCTGAAATACATCCAATGCGCCCCCGTCTACAATACTGAACTCAAAGAGGAACTGCCCCGGCTTTGGCCGGGGAATTTTTTACGGCGGCGGGCTACTGCTCCAGATTCTGGCGTCGAAGCAGCGAGCAGGCCGTAAATGTTGAGGGATGCGGATTTACGTAACAAACCGCTTCGCGGTGCGGTTAAATCTTTTACTCCATACGCATACTCCATACGCAAGCATGGCTGCGTCGCCTTACGCCTCCCCAATCCGCATAATCTCCCACTGCAAGTCGATACCACTGGTGGCTTTGACACGCTGGCGGACGGTTTCGCCGAGGGTTTCGATGTCGGCGGCGGTGGCGCTGGCATCGTTGATCAGGAAATTGCAGTGCTTTTCTGAGACCATAGCGCCGCCGATGCGTAAGCCGCGGCAGCCGGCTGCATCGACAAGCTTCCAGGCCGAATGACCGGGCGGGTTTTTGAAGGTCGACCCGCCGGTGCGTTCACGCGTCGGCTGATGCTGTTCGCGGTAAGCCGCAACGACCGCCATTTCCTTCAAGATCTCTTCGCGTTCTCCGGCCTTGCCCTGATAGAGCGCCTCGGTGAAAATCCAATCGGCCGGCACACCGCAATGGCGGTAGGCAAACCCCATATCGGTATTTGAGAGAACGTGGATAGTACCGACCGGATCAACCGCGCGCGCTTCGATGAGCACATCCTTGGTTTCCGTGCCGTGGGCGCCCGCATTCATTCTAAGTGCCCCGCCGATGGAGCCAGGAATGCCGCGGTAAAACGCAAGACCGGCAATCTCCGCATCTGCGGCCGCGCGCGCGACCTGAACATCCGGCACCGCCGTGCCAACGCGCAGGCGATGGCCTTCCTCGGCCTGAATCGTCGCAAAGCCACGGCTGAGGCGGATCGTGACGCCCTTGAGGCCACCGTCGCGGACCAGAAGGTTCGAGCCCAGACCGAGCGTGCAGTGCGGAATGTCAGTCGGCAAATGCGAGAGAAAATAGGCAAGATCTGCTTCGTCGGCCGGTCGAAACAACACCTGTGCCGGCCCGCCGACGCGGAACCATGTGATCTCCCTGAGCGACGCGTTGGCATCGAGGCTGCCGCGCAAATCAGGCATAAGCGCTTTCAGATCCGCCGTAATGTCAGGATGGGCCATATCGTTCATCTTGCAGTTTACTTACCCTACAGCCATCAGTTCCGGCAAGGCATGCGCCCATTCCGTTGATTGGCCGGCGCCAAGGCAGACAACGATATCGCCGTCGCAGGCCGTACTGCGAATAAGCGATGCAAGTTCATTAATATGCTCGACCGTCGCTACACTCTTGTGGCCGATGGTACGAATGCCGTCCGCCAGCGCCTCGCTGGTGATCCCATCGATTGGCTGTTCGCCGGCCGTGTAGAGTGGTGTCACCAGGACGCTGTCGGCATCCTCAAAGCAATTACAGAAATCCTGAAACAAGTCCCGCACCCGCGAATAGCGGTGCGGTTCGACAACGGCGAAAATTCTGCCGCTTGCACCGGCGCGTGCGGCAGCGAGAACCGCCTTAATCTCGATCGGGTGGTGAGCGTAGTCGTCGTAAATATTTATACCGTGTGCAGAGCCGGTCAACTCAAAGCGGCGCTTGACGCCGGAGAATGAGGCGAGGGCTGCACGAATCTGCTGATATGACAGGCCGGCTTCTGCGGCAACTGCAATGGCGGCAAGTGCATTCAACGCGTTGTGCGCACCTGGGATGGGAACCATCCAGCGTTCAATATGACGTGCACCGCCGGGCATGCGCGCGCCGAAGTCTGCGGAAAAGAATGTCTGGCTGCCGATAACTTCGACCTCTTTAAGGACCACATCGGCGTCCGGCGTTCGGCCATAGGTGATCAGGCGGCGGCCGTCGCGGCGCAACTCAAGGCGGCCGATCATATCACGCACCACCTGCTGGTCCGTACAGGCCAGCAGCAGACCATAGAAGGGAATTTTCTTCATAAACCTCGCGTATTCGAAATGCATGTTTTCAACGGAGCCGAAGAAGTCGAGATGCTCTGGATCAATATTGGTGACAACGCCGATCTGGGTTGGGATACGCACAAACGTCCCATCCGATTCGTCAGCCTCGACAATCATCCATGGCCCTTTGCCAAGCCGTGCGTTCGACCCCCAATCCTGGATAATGCCGCCAGTGATGACGGTCGGGTCAAGCCCGGCTGTGTTGAATATGTGTGCGATCAGCGATGTGGTGGTTGTCTTGCCGTGCGTTCCAGTTACCGATACGGTTTCATAAAGCCGCATCAGTTCGGCAAGTATTTCAGCCCGGCGGATAATTGTCAGGCTCTTTTTGCGGGCAGCCTGCAGTTCTGGATTGGTGTCCTTAACCGCGCTTGAAATCACCACACATTGGACTCCGTCCAGATTGTGCGCTTCGTGGCCGATAAAAACATTGATACCACGATCTCGCAGGCGCTGTACGTTGGCGCTGTCGCGCTGATCGCTCCCCTGTACTCTGAATTTTTGTGCGTGCAGGAGTTCGGCAATGGCGCTCATGCCAACGCCACCAATTCCAATGATATGAATGATGCCCAAAGAGTGCGGCAGTTGCATCGTCAATCCTTGCAATAATTGGCGAAAAGTTCGCCATCATGTTTCATTCGAATGAATTGCCCTCTGATGAGGACCGTCTAAGACAATTCGCCCGCCGCAATCCGTTCGGTAAGATCGGCAAGATTCTGCACGGCATCCGGACGGCCCATAGCGCGTGCTGCTGCGGCAGCGTTCTCAAGTTCCTGCGGCGCTGCAAAGACTCCTGCAAGCCCATCGGTCAGCCGCACCGCGTCAAGATCCTTTTGTTCAATGCACCATGCAGCACCAGCTGTGGCCATGTTCATAGCGTTTTCAAACTGGTCGTTGTCCAGGGAATGTGGCAGCGGGACCAGTACGGCAGGACAGCCGATAACTGCCAATTCGGCAACCGTGCTGGCTCCACCGCGGCCGATCACAAGGTGGGCCTCGGCAATCCAGCGGGGCAGATCAGGGAAGAAGGTTTCACATGTTGCATGGATGCCGGCCTGCGCATAGGCAGCACGGACCCGTTCGAGATCCTCCTGCCGGCATTGTTGAAGAATAAAAAGCCGGACACGGATCTCTTCTGGCAGCGCGGCCACTGCCAGTGGCACAATGTCGGAGAAAAAACGCGCGCCCTGGCTGCCCCCAAAGATCAGCAGATGGATCGGATCTCCGGGCATGGGAGCGCGGTAGAGCCGGTTGGCGTTGTCAATAACAATCTGGCGCACCGGGTTGCCGGTAAAGTGAACTTTTTCCAATAAGTCGTCCGCGATAAATTTGACACTTTCGAAAGACGTTGCAATTGCCTGTACGCGGCCTGCCAGCAACCGGTTGGCGCGCCCTAAAATAGCATTCTGCTCATGCAAAGCGGTTGGGATGCCTTTGATTGTGGCCGCAACTGTTGGGGGAAAACTTGGGTATCCGCCGAAACCAATAACAGCATCTGGCTTGATCTCATTAAATATTTTCAGCGCCTGGCGAACTCCAGATGCCAGTTTCAGAGCTGTTTTTGTTAGAACAACGGGTGATTTTCTTGTTGTTGTCGCAGATGGAATTTGGTGAATCCGGCGAGCCGGAAAGCTGTCACCATACTGATTGGCACGTTCATCCGTTGCAAGATCAACATTATAACCGCGTCGCCCAAGCTCTTCTGCCAGCGCAAAAGCCGGGAATAAGTGGCCACCGGAACCACCGGCGGCAAGAACAATCGTTTTAGTCATGGCTATAACTCTTAAATGATGTGGGAGTATGATGTTGGAACATTCTGGAACCAGGAGGCTGTTGGATTTACCGCGCGAAGCCCGCGGAGGCGATTTTTAGGGCGCGGCAGGGAAAATTCGCCTCGTCCCGAAGTAATTTGGCGAAATCGCCCATTTCTGGTACGTTTGTTCTCGAAGATACTCGCGCCATGTTCTTAAGTCTAACTCCTGCAAACGTGTTCAATTTTGCCAAACAGGCTCCCGCATGCTCATTCTCAAAAGCCCTAAGCCGTGTCGTCAATTACCACGCGAAGCCGGCTAATTGACGACATGGCTTAGTATGGTCTCTGCGATTGTGACAGCCTTGTGCTGCTCACCCGCGGGCGTCGCCGCGACAGAGCAAGCATCATGCCGAGTGTGATAGAAATGCCGATGGTCGAAGAACCGCCGGCTGAAATCATTGGTAGCGTCATACCTTTCGCCGGTAACAGGCCGACATTCACCCCCATATTGATCAGCGTCTGGTAGCCAAAAAGTAAGGCCAGACCAGCAATGCCATAGCGAATACCGAGATCATCTTCAAGCACGGCGCGCCCAAGAGCACGATAGACAATAAATGCAAATAATCCCAGAAGTGCGAGGCAGGCAAGCACACCGTACTCCTCGGCGATAACCGCGAAAATAAAGTCTGTATGCGCATCGGGAAGTGTGGTCTTAATCGTGCCCTCGCCAGGTCCCCGGCCAAAGAAGCCGCCATCGATAAAAGACTCACGCGCCTGGCCGGGTTGCGAGCGCTTATCTAAAATAGGCGCAAAATATTGATCGATACGCCGCTGGACATAAGGCAGGTTCCAATAGGCAGCGAATGCACCTGCGGTTCCAATGCCAAGAAAGGAACAGAACCAGATGAGCGGCAGTCCGGCGAGCAGAAACAGCGTGCCCCATACGGCGCTAACAAGCACGGTTTGGCCGACATCCGGCTGCATAATCAAAAGGCCTGCCAAAATCAGGTAAAGCCCGATGGCGATCGGCAGACCAGGCATGTCCTTACGCTTCTGCGCTTCGCCGAATGCCCAGCCGGCCAATACGACAAAGGCTGGTTTTGCAATTTCGGAAGGTTGCACCGAAATGCCGAGAATGAAGATCCAGCGCTGCGCGCCATTGATCTCGGCGCCCCATATCAACACAGCGATGAGAGCGGCGCTGGAGATCGTATAAATCAACAGGGCAGCACGGCGGATCGCGGCCGGTGCCAGCAGGGAGAAAAACAGAATGAGTACCGCACCGACAACTGCATAGAGCATATGGCGCTGGACAAAGTAAAAGGCCGGCAGTTCTTTTTTAATGGCGACGGATGGACTGGCGGCAAGCGAAATGATCAGGCCAGTGACCATAAGAGCAGCGATTGCCGACAGTTGCAGGCGATCGACGGTGAACCACCACTCAGTCAGCAGGCTGCGATCTTCGCGCGAAAGGGTCATCCAGGTTCCTTCCGCATTAAGATATCCGGTATCTGGCTAACCAGCGCCCGGAATGCATCGCCGCGCATTTCAAAGCTGCGGAATTGATCGAACGAGGCGCAGGCTGGAGACAGCAGGACAACCGCCTCACGCGGGGGGTCCGACGACTTTTTGACGCGGGCATCGTGTGCCGCCTGGCTGACCGCAGCCTCAAGCGTGTTGCATTTTTGGATCGCACAATGTCCGGCAAGCGTCTGTGCAAACGCATCGGCTGCCGCGCCAATAAGATAGGCTTTTGCAATCCGCGGGAAATAGGCGGAGAGCGACGTAATGCCGCCTTCTTTTGCCACCCCACCGGCAATCCAGTAGATATTGCCGTCGAACGCAGCCAACGCGTGCGCCGTCGATTCTGCGTTTGTTGCTTTGCTGTCGTTGACGAAAATGACGTGGCCGGCTCGTCCGAGCTGCTCCAGGCGGTGCGGCAGACCGGGAAACGTTTTCAGGCCGGCACTTATCTCGTGCGCGGTCAAGCCGAGTGCGAGGCATGCTGCGGTGGCAGCGGCCGCGTTCTGTCCATTGTGGTCACCACGGAGCGTAAAAATGCCGTCAAGGCTTGCAATGGCCGCCTCCTGACTACCAAAAAACGAAAGACGCGGTGCGGTGCATTGAACGATGACCCGGTTTTTGATGCCGATCCCGTGGGTGAGTGGTCCGCCGGAGATCGGCGTCGTGCGATTAGCCTGGCCGGCCTTGAAAATCGCCCGGCAGGGCTCATCATCAACGCCGATGATGGCTGCCTCCGACGATGCCGGCACGCGGGCCTTGATCGCTGCATAGTTCTCAAAATTGCCATGGCGATCGAGATGATCGGGCGAAATGTTCATCAGGATGCCGATTGACGGCTTCAGCGTCGGCATGAGGTCGATCTGGTAAGAGGATAATTCAATAACGTGGATTCGATCCGGCGCCGGCGCGGCAAGATCCAGGATCGGCACGCCGATGTTGCCGCCCATCTGCGCATCACGTCCGCTCGCGCGTAGAACATGCGCGATTAATGCTGTCGTGGTGGATTTGCCATTGGTCCCGGTGATTGCCACAAACGGCGCGGCAGGGCAGGTGGCAGCCCGTGCGCGGGCGAAGATCTCAACATCGCCGATGACTTCCACACCGGCGGCCCTTGCCTGCTTGACGCTCCAGTGCGGTTCAGGGTGGGTGAGCGGCACGCCAGGCGCAAGCACCAGCGCCGCGAAGGTCCCCCAGTCGGCGGATTTCAGGTCAACTGGTGCGAAGCCGGCGTCTGCGGCTGCCTTTCGTCCGGCTTCGTTATCGTCCCAGGCGGCGACATCGGCGCCGCCCGCAGCGAGAGCGCGGCATGCCGCAAGCCCAGAGCGGCCGATGCCGAACACGGCAACGCGTTGTCCTTGAAATGCCGTTGCGCAGATCATTGGGCTAGAGCCTGCTGACGCTCACCGCGCGAAGACGGCAGGGAAATTCACTCCATCCGACAGGATTTCGCGAGATCAATCCAGCTCTCGTGCCTTCGTCTTTGAATATGCCATACATGCCTACCGTCCTCCCTCCTAGGAACGTGCTTGATTTGTCAAACCGGCCAGGCCTGGCTCGCTCCTCAACAGACCCGGGCCTGCCAGTTGCCAAACTTTGCTCAGCGAAGCTTCAGAGTTGCCAGGCCAATTAGGGCAAGCACGACGGAAATAATCCAGAAGCGCACGACCACCGTGGCCTCCTGCCACCCTTTTTGTTCGAAATGGTGATGCAGCGGCGCCATGCGGAACACGCGCCTGCCGGTTAATTTAAAGCTTGCCACCTGGATGATCACGGACAACGCTTCCAGAACAAACAGTCCGCCGACGATGGCCAGCACGATCTCGTGCTTGGTGGCCACGGCAATGGCACCCAGTGCACCTCCCAGCGCCAGCGAGCCTGTATCGCCCATGAAAATCATCGCCGGTGGCGCGTTGAACCACAGGAAGCCGAGCCCGGCGCCAATCAGCGCGCCGCAGACGATTGCCAACTCGCCGGCGCCTGCAACGTGATGGATCTGCAGATAGCTGGCAAATTTGAAGTTGCCTGAAAGATAGGCAATCAGGCCGAATGTGGCGGCCGCGATCATTACCGGGACAATGGCCAGGCCATCGAGTCCGTCCGTCAGGTTGACGGCGTTACCGGCTCCGGCGATCACCAGAGCGCCCAACACAATGAAAAACGGCCCCATAGGAATAAGGAAGTCCTTGAAAAACGGTAACGCCAGGGCGCCGGAATAGCTGCCGCTGGACAGCCGCATGATGGCCGCCGTAGCCAGGCCTGCCACGATAAACTCCAAGAGCAGGCGGATACGTCCGGAAAAGCCGGAGCTGGTGCGCTTGGTTACTTTCAGGAAATCGTCATAGAACCCGATGGCGCCGTACGACAGCGTCACCCCGAGAATAATCCAGACGTAAGGATTACCGAGGTTGGCCCAGAGCAGAATGGAAAACGTAAAGCCAGCGAGGATCATCAAGCCGCCCATGGTCGGCGTACCACGCTTAGCGAGGTGGGTTTGCGGGCCGTCCTCGCGGATCGGCTGGCCTTTGCCCTGCTTGATACGCAGGGCATCGATAATCGCCGGGCCGAACAGGAAAACGAAGAGCAGCGCCGTCATGATAGCGCCGCCGGTGCGGAAGGTAATATAGGTGAAAACGTTGAGCGGCCCGAGCAAGTCACTGTATTCTCTAAGCTCGTATAGCATCCATCTTCCCCAATGTGCCGTGCGCGCTGCGCGGGCGTTCAATATTGCTTAGTCTTAACCTATTGGTCTGTATCACTTAAAATGTTGGGTTAGGACATTTTAAGTGATACAGACCACCAGTTACTTTATCTCGTCTTACCGCTGTACGATCAAAGCACAGCGCACATATCACAGCGTGCGCCCTGCGGTGTCATACCCCTTTCGCCCGGCCATGGCCAGCCTGAAGATGGCTGCCATAGCATCAAACTGCAGTCCGATGTTTGGCCAGCGCCAATGTTCCTGGAGAACGGCTGAAATTGCCTGCATCGGGACGCCGTGCTTTTTACCCCGGCAGATATTCGCCCAGTAGATATTTTCCTAGTAAATACTTGAAAGAGCATTATGGCCACCACAGGGCGGAAACTGGCTGCATTGTTTATGGCCAGAGCATCTTGCGCCAGCGCTCACCGGCGCCATGCAAGATGCGCCGATTTTACAACCGATAGTAATCCCGGTACCATGTCACAAACCTCTGCACGCCAGTGCGCACTGGCGTTGTGGGCTTGTAGCCGACGGTTCTTTCCAGTTCGCCGACGTCGGCATACGTTGCCGGAACGTCGCCGGGCTGCAGAGGCAGACTTTCCTTGATCGCCTCCATGCCGAGCGCTTCTTCGATCGCCTCAATATATTCCATGAGATTGACCGGCGCGTTGTTGCCGATGTTAAAGATCTGGAAGGGGGCATTGCTTGTTGCAGGGTCCGGTGCGTTACTGTCCCAATTGTCATCCGATTGCGCGATCTGATCGCTGGCCAGAATCACCCCCTGCGCGATATCGTCAACATAGGTGAAATCGCGCACATGGTTGCCGTGGTTAAACACCTTGATCGGTTTACCTTCGAGAATATTCTTGGTGAACAGAAACAGCGCCATATCGGGCCGCCCCCAGGGGCCATACACCGTAAAGAAGCGCAGCCCCGTGGTCGGCAGACGGAACAGATGCGAATAAGCGTGCGCCATCAGCTCGTTGGCGCGTTTGGTTGCAGCATAAAACTGCAATGGATGGTTGACACCCTGGTGCTCGCTGAACGGCATAGTTGTATTGGCACCATAGACGCTGGACGTGCTGGCGTAGGTCAGATGTGCACTCTCGCTTCGGCGGCAGGCTTCCAGGATATTCGTGAAGGCGATGAGGTTGCTCTCGACGTAGGCATGCGGGTTTTCGAGAGAATAGCGCACGCCGGCCTGAGCCGCGAGGTGAATGACGCGGTCGAATGTGTGGGTGGCAAAGCAGCGGTCCACAGCCTCCTTGGATGCCAGATCTGCACGCACGAACTGCCATGACGCACCGTCCACCACATCGCCACCGGAGGCAGCGCCCGACAGTTGCTCCAGCCGCGCTTCCTTCAGCGATGGATCGTAATACTCATTGACGTTGTCGATGCCGACCACCTGGTCGCCGCGCTCCAGAAGCTTCCGGGCAACGTGGAACCCGATGAACCCGGCTGCGCCGGTGACCAATATCTTCAATGTCCACTCCTTCCATCGCGTCTTACCGCCCTCAAGCCATTCCTGCCCTGCATAACCGCATCCCGCGGATAAGGCCAGCCCCACTTTGCACAGCCATGCCGAACGCGTGCCGCTCGATTATCATGTCAAGCTGCAAAATCCTGCACCAAGCCGCGATGGCGCACCCAGCCCGCGCTTGCGCCAAGTGGTTCGATGCGCACAATGACGACTTGGCATATGCCAACTAGGCAAGGCCGTTTAACTTTCTGCTGTCGTTTCAGGGCCTAAACGGAATTTGGGCTGGGCATACGGCATCCGAAGCCGAATATATACCGGGCCGTGTCCGCCCCAAGCGACTTCAATGCCAAGCGTCGCGCAAGCGGACTTGAACGATTTGTTTGAATGTTTGCATCGGGCGGGTCATCTTCTTGATGAAACGGTGATCCTGCTTGACAATGTTATTGA
>CAWUIN010000052.1:0-18447 GCA_963922535.1 uncultured Hyphomicrobiaceae bacterium
TTCCGGTTCTGGAGCAGCTTGCATATATCTAACCTCAAAAGTGCGAATCATTTTTTGCACCATTGACTCAGAGGTTTACGCTGCTGTCATCTGTTTTTTCACCCGATTGCCCTGGCTGTTGCTGCGTCTGCTATTGCTGCTTTGCGAATCTTCATAATTTCGCGCTTAAGCTTTTGGCATGCGGGCGACAACTCTTCGGAACGTGCCTTTATCAGAAAGGCATCCAAGCCACCGCGATGTTCAACGCTGCGCAATGCATGGGCTGAGATGCGCAAACGCACCTTGCGATTAAGAATATCGCTCATCAGCGTCACATCAACAAGATTAGGCTTGAATACCCGTTTGGTTTTATTCTCTGCGTGGCTGCGAAGTTGGCCGGACATCGGAAGCTTACCGGTAAGCTCACATTTCCTTGTCATTTCTTTGCTCCTGGCGCGCCGACAGCGGTCGTGCATATACTGCTACTGCGCCTCTATTCCGTTTGTTTCAGTTTGAGGCTTGCCATTCGTGCTCGCATAATCAAAACTGTTACTTCTGAGCGAGGCAATCGAAAGCGCATAATAAATTAAGGCCCACCACGAAGTGCGGCAGGCCTGCCACAAGTTTATAGCTTTAAGCCTATATCGACGTCAAGTTATGAAAAATGCTGTGGTCATCTTATGTAACGTTGTTCGTTTTTTGCGCGCCAATCAGTATGGTTAAGATCAAGGCTGGATCAAGAGCTGGCGACCAAATGATATACAGTCGTCACCTGCTCTCCAGTTTCGTTCGAACGGAGGTCGGCCGTCAAGCCGGTGGAAAACTAGAAACGATGTAAGTTCCAGGCGAGGTTATTGGTGAAGTGCGTCGCCGACCCTGGGAATTGGTGAGTAACACAATGTATGTAAAATTCTGTACCAACAATGAAAGACGTGCTCGCGAAACAGTGGCAATCGAGGCTCGAAGTGCATTTCATCCACTCCGCCAATCCAGTGTCATACGAATGCCAACACATCTTAAGAAAAAAACTCAGAAAACGCAAAACCAAAATCCGCGCCGTACAAGGCCTGGGGTATTTAAAAGAATGATTAATTTTTTCTATCGCACATGTGTGGCGCTCACACTTTACTTTTTCACCTCGATTGCCGCGTGTGTACAGGCAGCCGATTGGCCAAGTGAAGTTGTCGCCAGCTACGATATATCATTTGCAGGATTTTCTGTAGGCTCTTTTGACTTTCGCTCCACCGTGAATGAACACCACTACGTGCTTGCTGGCGAAGCAAATATCTCGGCCGTTTTCGGTGCTTTCGAATGGCGGGGGCTGACGCGCAGCGATGGCGTGATCATTGAAAAAAAGCCAGATCCAAAGAGTTATGCATTTGATTATCAAAGCAGCTCGAATAATGGTTCGGTGCGCCTTGACTTTATGATGGGGCACATTATCCGAAGCGATATAAGCCCATACCAGCCTTACACCAATCAATATGTGCCGTTGCTGAGCCAGCATATGCGCGATGTTTATGATCCTGTTTCAGCAATAATGGCACTGACGCGCTCAACACCAGGCCATCCCTGCAAACGGCGCATCCCCATTTTTGATGGCAGGCAGCGCTTCGATCTTGTTTTAAGCCCGATGGGTACAACCCAGATCAGCGAGGCCCGCCCCAGCGGACAGCCTGAAGACGCTTATATCTGTAAAGTTATGTATGTTCCGCTCGGGGGATACATACCAAATTCACAGACCCAGTATATGCAGAATAACTCCGGGATGCGCATTGTGCTCAGAAAAGTACCATCCGCCAATATCTACATTCCTTATCAGATCCGCATCCCGACAATTGCCGGTGAAGCGCTTCTGTCATCGCGCAAGGTTAATATCATTACTGCAAAACGCCAGAGAATCGCACTCGTCCACTGAATCTGAGGGCGCCGATCAGTCGACCTTAGGTCTGTTGATGTTTGTCGCGTGTAAATCTGCACAGATCGGTTTCTCGCCAGGGCGCTTTCCAGTAAGCTGGAGCCGGGATAAATCCAGCCTATTCCGTGGAATTTGCGAACCAGCTGGGTGTTGAGCGTCAACAGGCCCTAGGAAGAGAGATAAAAAATATAGGCACTTACGCTTGATCTTAGCTCCACAGTCTGCAATGCCATAGCCGTAAGATAAAGAAATTTCATGGCGCAGTTGCGCTGCATTATAACGGCTTGTTAATAGTGCCGAGCCTATGCCATGATAGAGAAAGTAGGACTTATGGGTAGTGTGTCTCCAACCCGTATCCGCAATGTCACAGCTGTTTTAGGACCGACAAACACCGGTAAAACGCATCTGGCGATCGAACGGATGCTTGATCACGAAACCGGAGTTATTGGCCTGCCGCTGCGTCTTCTTGCAAGAGAGGTCTATGACAGGGTTGTAGCGCGCGCAGGTGCCAGCGATGTAGCGCTGGTAACCGGCGAAGAAAAAATCAAACCCGAAAACCCGCGTTACTGGGTATGTACGGTTGAGGCAATGCCACAGGATGTGCCGGTCCAGTTCATGGCGATCGATGAAATCCAGCTGGCCGCCGATCCTGAACGCGGGCATGTCTTCACCCATCGTCTTCTCAATGCGCGCGGCGATGCAGAAACGCTCATGCTCGGTGCGGACACCATGCGTGAGGCGATTTCTGAACTTATTCCCGGCGCCAATTTCATTTCGAGGCCACGGCTCTCGAAGCTGACGTATGCCGGGCAGAAGAAGATCACGCGGCTGCCGGCCCGTTCGGCGGTTGTCGCTTTTTCAGCGGGCGATGTTTACAGCATCGCTGAACTTATCCGTCGCCAGCGTGGCGGTGCTGCGGTGGTGCTTGGTGCGTTATCTCCTAAGACGCGCAACGCACAGGTTGCGCTTTATCAGTCCGGCGATGTTGACTTTCTTGTCGCGACCGATGCTGTCGGGATGGGGCTTAATCTCGATGTGGATCACGTTGCCTTTTCAGCCGTGCGTAAGTTTGATGGCTACAGCTATCGTGATTTGAAGCCATCTGAAATCGGACAGATTGCAGGGCGTGCCGGACGCCATCTCAGCGACGGTACTTTTGGTGTGACAGGCGACGTTGAACCGTTCAGCACGGATATGATCGAACGGCTGGAAAACCATAGTTTTGATTCGGTCAAAACGCTGCAATGGCGCAACAGAAATCTCGATTTTTCATCTGTCGATGCACTCAGAGACAGTTTGCGTGAATTGCCGAATGATCAGCGCCTAATGCGTGCGCGGACGGCAGATGACGTTGAAGCGCTCGAGAATTTGAGCATTGATCGCGAGATCATGGACAAAGCAAACTCTCGCGACGATATCGTAAGACTTTGGGATGTCTGCCAAATCCCTGATTATCGTAAAATTTCTTCACAAACGCACGCAGAGCTTATCAGTACAGTTTACAGCTATCTGATGGATACTGACGGACTGATTGACGATGACTGGTTTGCGAAACAGGTAGAATTTTCCGACCGTGTCAATGGCGACATTGATACGCTGTCGAACCGGCTCTCGCACATCCGCACATGGACATTCGTCGCAAACCGTCCTGATTGGCTCAAAGATCCCCAGCACTGGCAGGAGCGAACCAGGCAGATCGAGGACAATCTTTCCGATGCCTTGCACGAGCGTCTAACACAACGTTTCGTCGATAAGCGCACCAGCGCGCTTATGAAAGGCCTTAAAGATAAAGAGGCTCTTACCGCAGATATCAGCGACGACGGGCAGATCAAAGTTCAAGATCATTTTGTCGGTCGCCTGGTCGGATTTCGTTATATCCCCGACACGCACGAAGACGGCATTCACGGGAAAGCAGCACGCAATGCGGCAGCGCAGGTACTGTCACGCGAGATTTCGATGCGTGTACGCCGTGTCGCAGCGGCTAAGAATGACGCTTTCAAACTCACGGCAAAAGCCACGGTTTTGTGGCGTGATGATGCTATAGCAACGCTATCAGCCGGAGAAGATCCCATTAAACCGCAAGTCAATCTGATTGCCGATGAGTATTTGCTAGGGGCGGAACGTGAAAAAGTTCTGGAGCGGATTAATACCTGGGTGAGCGACGCCATTGCTGAACGCTTGAAACCGATGGTCGGCATCGCCCAGGCTGAAGATGTTACCGGCCTCGCTAAGGGCATAGCGTTCCGGTTGCTTGAGGAATTTGGCATTTTACGCCGTGAGACAGCGGCAGCGGAAATCAAAGCGCTCGATCAGACGGCACGCGCTCAACTTCGCAGACACGGTCTTAGATTTGGTGCCTTCAACCTGTTTTTTCCGATTTTGTTGAAACCGGCTGCAGCCGAAATGCTGGTGACGTTATGGTGCCTGAAATTTGGCAAAGACTGCGGTCTCGATCCGGAAAATCTTCCCGAGCCCCCACGGGCAGGCCTGACCTCGGTACCTGTGGACCCGGTCGTTCCCGATATGTTTTACAAAGTTTGCGGATTTCACAAGTGCGGACCACGGGCTGTGCGCGTCGACATTCTGGAGCGTCTGGCCGACAAGATCCGGCCACTGCTCAGCTGGAAGCCCTCGGAAACAGAGCCTACACCGCCAAAGGGTGCGACGGGGTATGGGGCATTCACAATTACGCCTGAGATGATGTCAATTCTTGGATGTTCAGCAGATGAACTAAGAGAGGTCTTGCAATCTCTGGGATTTCGCAGTGAACGCAAGCGCGTCGAAGTTGTGGAAAGTGCAGATCAGAAAGATGCTGGCAACACCGCTGTCGCGAATGCGCAGGACAGTTCTTCCCCTGCTGATGTGCAGGCTGAGGCGGATGATGTTGATATAACTGCAAAGCACACGCACGAAGCATCGCCTGCAGAAGTATCACATATAGCGAGTGAACAGCCCTCCATTGATATTTCAACGCAACATGAGGATGCAGTTCTTAATGCCTCTCAGGCTGCGGCTCAAGCTGATGCATCGGGCATAACCTCAACCGAGGCCAGCAGTCCAGCTCACGTGCCGCCCGAAACCTCAGCCCCCCACGAAGCAGAGCATGAAGCAGACAATGCTGTATCTCCTATTGCAGCGTCTGAAACTGAAGAAGAAGCTTATATCGAGATATGGCGCCCGAAACGCCGTAACGATGCCCCCCGGCGTGGACGCCGCAACAATCAGGATCGCAACCGCCACGAGCGTAGCGCAGGTGATAGTGGGCAAGGCGCGTCTGATAATACGCCTGGCGAAGCTGTCAGCGCTTCAGATTTAAATAGTAGCAATCGTAAGCGCAGCAGCGGCGGTGGCGGGCATACAGATCGCGGCGCGATTGGTGATGAGGGCCCTCGCGGAAAGCGTAAAAACAACCGCCGGCAAGGAGCCGATCGCAACCAGCAGCATCGTAAAAAACTGGGCCAGCATTCATCGACGCCGAAAAAGAGGGGCGATCAAATCGATCCGGACTCTCCGTTTGCCGCCCTCAGCGCTTTACGGCAGGCAATGGCTGAGAAAGAAAACGGGACTTGAGCACAGCGATCGAGCGGGAGAATATTCATTCCTGTCGCTGCCTCGTAGATTACGCGGGATCGGGTGGAAATACTCCGCTTCACCGGATTTGTGGGAAAACTGTCGACAGGCCATAAAAATCAATGGTTATTGGGACTTAATGTCAAAGCAGATAACCGCAATTGAAAAACGCAGTAACGCACAAAGGCTGGACAAGTGGCTGTGGTATGTGCGGATGGTAAAAACCCGGAGCCTCGCTGCAGCACTTGTCCGGGACGGGAAGGTGCGCGTTAATCGCGAACGGACGACCAAACCAGGATACCTTGTGAAGATCGATGACGTTATAACCGTTACGGTACAGGGCCGGGTACGTATTTTAAAAGTTCTTGCGCCCGGCTCACGGCGCGGGACAGCACCAGAAGCTGCACAACTTTATGAGGACCTTACACCTGCTTTTGAGCACTGTGTCACTCAACCAGGACTGCCGGAAACCGGCAGAAGAAAGGGAGAGCGGCCTACAAAACGGGATCGTAGAGCGCTCGATCGTTTGCAGCGTTCAGGCTCAGATTTTAAATGATAAAGTAAAAAAATATAGATGCGACAATGCGTCTGATGTTTAATTTGGCCACCTGACTGGACCTCAGTACGTTCGTTTGACTATCTTACCGCCCTGATTTACATATCGACATTTTTATGCGAGTTGCCCTTTGTAGTATTGTGGCACTCATCATCGATACATGCGGAGAGCTTATGACGTTCATCGTCAATGAAAACTGCATAAAGTGCAAATATACCGATTGCGTCGAAGTTTGTCCCGTTGACTGCTTTTACGAAGGCGCCAATATGCTTGTCATCCATCCTGATGAATGCATTGATTGTGGCGTTTGCGAACCGGAGTGCCCGGTTGAAGCTATCCAACCGGATACCGATAGCGGTATCGAAAAGTGGCTTGAAATCAATCGTAAATTTGCCGATCAGTGGCCCAATATTACCGCTAAGAAAGAGGCCTTGTCAGACGCAGAGCAATTCAGGGATGAAAAAGGAAAATATGAAAAGTATTTTTCTGCAGATCCTGGTTCTGGCGATTAAACGGCTCGAATTAAACAAAGATATTTCCGATCTCCGCTATTACTCCGCTACCGACAGCTTAACTCTTTGATACTGGATTAGAAATTTCGATATCGGGCTTCAACGATCATTAGCATTCAAATCGTTGCGTTTTTTAAGAATTTTGAGTTCTGCTTAAGAAGCATACACTTATCCGCTCGATTCCGGCGAGAGCTCTAGGGCATCTTCAAGAACGATTACCAAGCTCAAATTCCTCGTTGTCCAGGCCTTGTGCGCCAAGCTGTTAAAATTGAGAAACCTTTTGTGATTCTACCGAACTTAAGCTTTCCCCCATCCGAATAAATCTTCAATTTTGATAGTAAACCACCCGCGATATACGGGCTTCGGTGCAGAAAATTACGGCGTTTATTGGGGTAGAGCCCCTTAACGTACGGGGCCGTGTAAGAAGCAGCATAGGCAAGAATATGCTTAAGCCTGGCTGGGTTCAGGCCTGCTTTTACCTGCATGTGGTCTTTACCAGTGTCGTTCATTTTACTAAACGCTTCTAAATCTCTCTTGAGTGTGATATGTGTATGTTGTTGGCACAGTTGAAAAATAAAGAAATGAATAAACCTGCTTTTGTCGAGGCGATGCCGGGCGCACCGACAGAAGACATTTATGTTTGCATGAACAGCTGAAAGCCATCAATGCAGAATAATGTCTCGCACGATTTATATTTTGCGGGCACGTTCTTCTGAGTTGTGGGGACAAAACAGCTCAAGCCTTAATAGGTTTCAGCGTATCAGTGTAGCTGCTCGTCTTCAATGAGTGGCCGGCGTCATCTCGTTATTGAGACCACGTTGCGTAGAATGAGGAAGTGAGACGATTTTCATGGTTAAAAAGAAAAATACGTCTGTCAAGTCTACAGAGAAAGCTCCCCTGAAAACTCAACGAACCAATGCAAAAACAAGAAAGAGTTTTGAGGTTTCAGACTGTAAGGTTGAAAGCGCATCAAACAGCCCCGCAGCGGCTGCTGCAAAAGTTGCAAGTGTTAAAAGCACATCCGCGCAAAACAAAACTGCCGCGAACTCCGAACGGAGGGGCACGGCCACCGAACGCAGCCCTGGCACTGCCAAGTCAGCGTCTCGTGGCAATACTTCCTCACGCGCAAAAATTGCGGCTGCTGCATCACGTCGGTCAATCTCAACCGCATCACCCACAGTGGAAGATCGAGCCGTTGCAACGCCCAAAGGCAACGTCAAAAACGTTGCCGCCACGGTTGCGAAATCCGCGGCGAAGCAGTCGACGCCTGTGGCTGAGGCGAAAACTTCTAAAATACAGCAGTGTAGCGATGAGCAGCACAGCTTCAAGTCTGGTGAGTATATCGTTTATCCGGCTCATGGTGTCGGTCGGATCATCGATATGGAAGAACAGGAGATCGCCGGTCTTTCTCTTGAATTGTTCGTCATTACGTTCGAAAAGGATAAAATGACATTAAGAGTGCCGACCGACAAGTTTAAAAACGTTGGCATGCGTAAATTGTCTGAGCCGCGTATTGTTGAAAAGGCAATGAAAACGCTTAAAGGACGCGCACGTATCAAGCGGACAATGTGGAGCCGCCGGGCACAGGAATATGAGGCCAAGATCAATTCCGGCGACCTGATCTCAGTTGCTGAAGTTGTTCGCGATCTTTATCGCTCAGACAATCAGCCGGAACAGTCTTATTCTGAGCGCCAACTTTATGAACAGGCTCTGGATCGCATGGCACGCGAGATTGCGGTCATAGAACAACTTGATGATCGCGGTGCCGTTCAACGCATCACTGAAATTCTGGCCAAAAGTGCTAAAGGACGCCTGGAGGCCGAACAAAGTGTTGAGACAGGTGAGGAAGTTGCCTCAGACGTTGAAGCTGCATGAAGGAAACCCTCAACAATAACTGAATCGCATTTCTTTGGCTCCGCATTCGCATGACTTAAGGCCGCGAATGCCTTCAGAGCAAAGGCATGATTGATGAAGATATATCTCCTGAAATGGCGAACTCTGGCTCCAAACTTGATGCGTGCGGGCCGGAGAATACTTGCGGCAGCTGAGACGACAGCGGCAAGCCTCAGCGGGTTTGCCGCCCTTCTCACGCGTATCGGCGCAGGACATTGAGCTTTTTCTTGCGGGTTTTTCTTACAAAATTCAGCCGATCTCAAAGGCTTTCTGCCCCGGCCAGCACACCAAATAAGCGTTACAAGCAGGAACTCCTGCAGCGCAGGGGGGGGCACTTTGCCTTGCAGCTCACGCGCGTCCTGCGGATCCTCAAAATGGCTCAAGCCTATTTACCCTCAGGAAGCAAACATAGGCTTTGAGCAAATTTATAATTTATTCCTAAACATCATTCAGCTTTTGCAGCAGCACTTTCTGGATGGAGGGCACACCGGCAATGATTGAACCGGTCTCCATCATGTTATTACTACCGTCCATATCGCTGACAAGACCGCCCGCCTCGCGCACAATAACAATACCTGCGGCCATATCCCACGGCGAAATATTGTGTTCCCAGTACGCATCGAAGCGCCCTGCTGCAACCCAGGCAAGATCAACCGCTGCAGCCCCACAACGCCGGACGCCGGTGACTTCGGGAGTGAGAGAGGCAATTTCGCCAATAAAGCGTTGATGACCCGGCCGGCCTTTGTGCGGAATGCCGGTTGCCAGCATCGCGTCCGTCAGGTGACGCCGCGCTGAAACGCGAATTCGGCGATCGTTGAGAAACGCGCCCTTGCCCTTTTCTGCCGTGTAAAGCTCATCCATAATCGGCAGATAAATCACACCGGCTACAAGTTGACCATCACGCTCCAGGCCAATTGAGATGCAAAACAGCGGAACACCGTGTAGGAAATTGGTCGTGCCGTCGAGAGGATCGACAATCCAGCGATGGGTTTTGTCGGCCCCGGCAACGCTGCCACGTTCCTCCATCAGGAATTCATAGTCAGGGCGCGCCTTCGAGAGGTCTTTGTAAATAATATCTTCGGCCCGGTGATCGGCGGCGGACACAAAGTTTGCAGGCCCTTTGATTGACACCTGCAGGCGCTCGACTTCGCCAAAGTCGCGGGCAAGAGAACGGCCGGCCTTGCGGGCCGCATTCGTCATTATGTTGATTAGCGCAGAAGCAGGCATGCTGGCTCCGGAAGAGACATGAATAAACAGACACAGGGCATTATTGATCGCACGATTTTACCCAAACTTCATGGACTTATTTTGCGCGCCGTTTTGGCGTCGCAGTACCAGCCCGACCATACGGGCCAGCATGTCTACTGCGCTTGTACTCCGAGCAAAGCCTGGGCCTGTTGAGCCCTGGCGGAAATTTCAGCCTCGCGCAGAATGTCCTTGGGATACTTAGCAATCGTGGCATCCAGAGCATCGTCTTTAATGCCATTTTGATTTGCAAGCCAATGCCATTTCGCAGCCAAGAGCGGACTGCGCACTGTGCCGGGAATGCCGTTATGATAAACATGGGCGAGCCGGTTTTGTGCGCCTGCGACGCCGGCATTGGCCGCAGCGGTTAGATAATCGACAATCTTTGGCTTATCCTGGTTTAAACCATGGCCGCGCAACAATGCGACGGCGTACTCGAATTGAGCCGCCGGAAGCCCCTTGTCTGCGGCCTGTCGCAACCAGTATGCCGCCTTATAAGCGTCTGCTGCAACGCCATGACCACGCTGATAGAGGGTTGCAAGATCGTATTGTGCTTCGGAAATTCCATTACGGGCGGCGTATTCCAGATGCTGTGACGCCCTAAAAGGATTTTCCGGTTTACCATCACCGGAAAGGAACATTTGCGCGAGATTATAATGCGCAAAAGCATGCCCTTTACGCGCGGCTTGCTCAAACATCTGAGCGGCATCTTCAGAGCTTTTTTCAACATCCTTGCCGGAAGCCAGAATAACACCCAAGGCAAACATTGCTTCAGTATCGCCAAGTTCAGCGCCCTTGCGGTACCACTGGGCGGCTGTCAGCTCATTGCGCGGCACGCCCAGTCCTTCGGCATAGATGCGACCAAGTAAAGTATGGGCTTGCGGATCGTTTTGCTTGGCACGCTGTTCGGCGATACGTCTTGCTGTGAGATATTGCCCCTGATCAAATGCGATATAAGCTGCGTTATCGCCGCTGGCCGGAATCATGATGCGGCCGATCTGCTTGCGCGATGATGTTTCCGGCTTCGTCTGAAATGAATTTGACGTCTTTTCTCCGTTGCGGCCGTAAAGCGGGCTGGCAGACTGGCCGGCGAGACCTGCAGCATCGGGTTGCGACTGCGTGCTGCCGCCCGTTTCCGCCAGGGTTGCCACCGGTACAAAAAGACACATTACGACAACCGCCCACATACAGGCGGCCATTAACGCCTGCTTGTCTCCAGCAGAATTTTCCATCCCGAAATTCCTTGCAGCTGCCGTGATCCGAAGCAAAGCATAACTATTGTGCCCCCGTCGACTGCCGGGTTTTATCGCATCGGCAGAAAAAGCACCGAAACATGGCCGCATCACGCTGTCTCCTTATTGGCTGCGGATTGCGCAAGTGTTTTCATTGCACCGTTGACTTTCTCAATTGCTTCGGACGCAGAGATCGCAACCGGAATCGATATCGCAACAAAATCTGCACCGGCACAGGTCAGCTCAGCTATTTCAGTGTTACTCTCAGCATCGAAAGCAACACAAGGGACTTCGAATAACTCAGCCCACCATGCAATCAGATTAAGCCTGGTTGCTTTCGCTTTGATCTGATCCTGGACGACAGCTGGTGCTCCAAAGGCAATGTAGTCGGCTTCCAATTCTCCCAGAACCATTGCATCGTGACGGGATTTACCGGCAGATGCACCGATGATAAATTGCCTGCCAATCGCCGCGCGGGCTTCTTTATAGCGTGCCTCAATGAATGGGCCAGGAGAGAGATGGACGCCATCACCATGCACGATACGGATAAGGTCGATATCATCCGCCAAAAGCGCGGCCGCATTGTGTTGCTGGGCAAGTTTTATAAGTGGAAGAAGCCCATCTGCCTTAAGATCCGTTTCGCTGCAACCGCGAAACAGAACCGTTGGGATCGCCTGTGTTGCCAGGATCGCACCCAGCACATCATATGTCGCTGCTCCGACCGTAATATCGATATATGGCATGCCCATACTCTTCAGCCGTTTAACCCAGCCATCCTTAGACCATGTTGTCAATTAGCACACGAAGCCGGCGGAGCCAGCAGCCGTTAATCGGCGTTTTCGAGGTTTGGCTGCCATTGTCCGCGTGCGGCCAGACTGTTCATCCTGGCGCGGTGCGAAAATGCCTGCTGGGCAGCCGGCACATTATCCGCCCTGCCGCCCCAGGTCTTGAGCGCTGCCGCCTGCAGGGCACGGCCATACGAGAACGTCAGCTGCCAGGGCAGGTTACCCATCTCGTTCATCAGCGAGAGATGTTCCGTTGCCTGCCGATCGCTCTGGCCACCGGATAAAAAGGCAATGCCTGGAACGGCGGCCGGAACCCTCTCTTTCAGACAGCGCACCGTTTTCTCGGCAACTTCGGCGGCGCTTGCCTGGCTGGCACAGTGTTGACCGGCGATAATCATGTTTGGTTTAAGCACAATGCCTTCAAGCATGACACCGGCATCGACAAGCTGATCGAACGTGGCACGCAGCGTTTCAGCCGTCACCTCGTAGCAGCGATCTATGTCGTGAGTCGCATGGTCACCATCCATCAAAACTTCCGGCTCGACGATCGGAACGATGTGGGCTTCCTGACAAAGCGCGGCGTACCTGGCAAGGCCGTGCGCATTGGCCTGGATACAGTTCCAGCTCGGGTAACCATCGCAAATGGTAATGACGGAGCGCCACTTAGCAAAGCGTGCACCAAGCTCATAGTATTCCCTAAGCCGGCCGCGCAGACCGTCGAGACCTTCGGTAACTTTTTCCAGATCGCTGCCGGCAAGCGCCTGCGCGCCTTTGTCGACCTTGATACCTGCAAGCGTATCTGTTGCTTTAATAAGCTCGCTCAACGGCGAACCATTGGCTGCTTTTTGGCGCAAAGTTTCATCGAACAGTATAACGCCGGAGATGTAATTCTTCATCGCATCGTGTGCACTGAACAGCATCTCGCGGTAAGCCCGGCGGTTATCCTCAGTCGACTCCACGTTGATTGTATCAAAGCGTTTCTTGATGGTGCCCGTGCTTTCATCTGCAGCAAGAATGCCCTGTCCAGGTGCCACCATTTTTTCAGCAATGTCTTCAAGACGTTCCGACATGCATTTTTCTCCCGAAAGATTTCAGCCGTGACAATTTTCAAGCGTGAAGTTCATAGCGTGGATACTAGCGGCCTGCAAACAAACTGCGACGCGCAAACATGATGGCAATGATTTTCGCCATCGAAATGCAGGCGCGGCCTTTGATTACAACAGTTTCGCCATTGCCACAGCGGTATCGTTCATCCGGTTAGAAAAACCCCATTCATTATCGTACCAAGACAGAACGCGAACGAGTTTACCGGCAACGATCTGTGTCTGCGTAAGGTCAAAATTAGACGAATAGGGAGAATGGTTGAAATCGATGGACACCAGCTCTTCCGAAACGGTCGACAAAACGCCCTTGAGTTCGTGCGCTGCGGCGTTTTCGACAGCCTTGTTAATATCCTCAACCGAAGTTTCCCGGTCAGGTAAAATCTTAAGATCGATGACCGAGACGTTCGGCGTTGGGACGCGAATAGCGGTGCCATCCAGCTTGCCGCTCAGTTCCGGCAGAACCAAGCCGACTGCTTTTGCAGCGCCGGTCGACGTCGGGATCATGCTCATACCAGCCGCGCGGGCTCGGCGCATGTCTTTATGGGCTGAATCGAGAATGCGCTGATCGCCGGTATAAGCGTGAATCGTCGTCATGAAACCGGACTGGATCCCGCAAAGATCATTGAGAACTTTGGCGACCGGCGCAAGACAGTTCGTTGTGCAGGAGGCGTTGGAGACCACCTTATGGTCAGCTGTGAGCTGATCATGATTGACACCGTAGACGACCGTCAGATCCGCGCCACTGGCCGGAGCAGATACCAGCACACGTTTGGCCCCAGCTTCAAGGTGGAGGGCTGCCTTCTCCTTACTCGTAAAAATACCAGTGCATTCCATAACGATATCGACACCAAGGTCCTTCCATGGGAGTTTCGCTGGATCGCGCTCAGCAAGAACCCTGATCGGAGAACCAAGTCCGACATCGATTGTATCACCGTTGACCTCGACATGTCCTTGGAAGCGGCCATGGACTGAATCATACTTGAAGAGATGTGCATTATCTTCGGCAGAAGCCAGATCGTTTATTGCAACAACCTGGATATCGGTTCGCCTGGTTTCGGCAATCGCACGCAAAATGTTGCGGCCAATGCGACCAAAACCGGAAATTGCAACTTTGACAGCCATGGGCGATTCTCCTCGTTCGACATGTCTTTAACAGAGGCAGTCGCAAGGCATAATGCAAACCGCCAAATTTATTTCAAGTGCCATACATGTTCGTCACATTACGACGATGTCAATGCAGAATCAGCCATTTACCTAGTTTTAAAATAAGATTTTTGCACTGACATTTTGCAATTGACAAGCGTTGTTCCTTGACCCCGGCGATTCAAACAGCCATATGGTTAATGCAATGAATTCACACTTCGGTGGCAACAGCCAACCAGTGGGGTGAAATATTTTACATGGGTGCTCAGGCAAAAGAGACAGAAGTAAAGGCATCTCAGCCTACGGTGAGCCGTAAATCGGCAACAGTACCAAAGAGACAAACACTGGCGCAAATACAAGAGCAATGCAAGCAACTGCAGACCCGTCTTGAAACTTCCGAGGCACGTGTTGCGGAGCTTGAAGATGCGCTTGAAGAAACGATCAACCGTATTGAATGGCTAATTGAATCGCTTAACAATACCTTATCGGATCGAAGCTGAGTGCAGGATATGAATTTAAGTATTGCCTCTTCAATTGGGGCAGGGGAGATGACGTGGCACAGGTGACCGTTACGCTTAACGGCATAACCTATCGCCTGAAATGTGCTGACGGTGAAGAAGCGCGTTTACACGATCTTGTCGATCACATTCGCAGCAAGTTAGACCAATTGGTTGAAAAGTTCGGCCCAATCGGAAGCGAGCGACTGCTGCTTATGGCTGCCATTTTAATTAGCGACGAATTGTTTGAGGCGCGCGATAAAATAGACAAGTAATGTCGTCTGCAATTTCACTGTGTCCACATTGGCAGTGTCAAGGTTGGCTGTGTCAACAATCAGAAACACAATGAAAAATCTGGCTGACATAAATGAGCAATATTTTAAGTGCTCCCAAATACGCTGTCCAATACTACGTCATATGGGGTGATTTTCTCGGCAGAGACAGCTTATTCCATTGCATTTTGGCTGCGAATACGTATATCAAGAAATGCTGCGGGGCGCGTTAGGAACCACTTTCCCCTGGGCCGATACCATCCTCTAGGGAACTGTTCCTGGTGGAGGTCGTGGCCTCCATCACACGGTGCCCACCTACATGTGTAGGGATCTGGAGGGATGCTTGAGTTCCGACGGCCACTGCGGCGCTTGTTTACAAGCATTTTTTAGATGAGGACGCAAAAACGCGATACGGCCTGTGGACATTGCCCAAAAAAAATTGCATCTGCGCCAGCAAATGCTGGAACGCAGAAACGCGATTGTCGCATCCAAACGATCCAAGGCAGCGCAGGAAATTGCTCAGCTTGCACACGTTCTGGCCGATCTGGCGCAAAAGCCCATCATGTTTTCATCCTATCGTGCCCTGGGATCGGAGATTAATCCATTACACCTGGAACGAGAATTGCCCGGCTATGGCGCTGGCATCGCCTTGCCCGTTATTGAGCGCAAGGCAGCTCCGTTGCAATTCAAAATCTGGCGGAATGGCGATCCACTGGTTCGACGGACATGGGGTATTCTCGAGCCGCAGGAGGATGCGCCCATCGTTCTGCCAGACGTTGTCCTGTTACCTTTGCTGGCCTTTGACGGAGCCGGTCGGCGGCTTGGTTATGGCGGCGGTTTTTATGACCGCACCCTGCAGAAGTTGCGTTCGCTCAAAACAATCGTTGCAATTGGGCTGGCTTATACCGAACAGGAAGTCAACGCACTGCCCCATGACAGCTACGACCAGCTTCTCGACGGTGCTCTCCTGCCGGACGGGCTGAGATTATTCACGCAAAATCGGAAGCTTGAATGCGATTTCTCTTTTTAGGTGATGTGGTCGGCCGTTCAGGCCGCAAGGCAGTGGTGCAGGAGTTGCCGGGCCTCATACAGCGCTGGAAACTCGACTTTGTTGTGATAAACGCCGAAAATGCAGCAGGCGGGTTTGGCATCACTGAAGCAATTCTGCAATCGCTTCTTGATGCAGGCGCCGATGTCGTGACACTTGGCAATCATGCCTTTGACCAGCGTGATACCCTTGTTTTCATCAACCGCCATGATCGTCTCATCCGCCCTCTCAACATGCCGGAAGGAACGCCAGGTAAGGGGGCAGGGCTTTTCAAGGCTTCGAATGGCATGGATGTGCTGGTTATCAATGCCCTTGGCCGGGTCTTTATGGCTGAGCATGACTGCCCCTTCCGGGCCATAGATCATGAGATTACGTCTTGCCCGCTTGGCCAGGGTGCAGACGTTATATTCGTTGACTTCCATGCAGAAGCGACCAGCGAAAAACAGGCACTGGGAATTTTCCTGGATGGCCGTGTCAGTGCAGTTGTTGGCACTCATACGCACACGCCAACGTGTGATGAACGTATCTTGCCTCAGGGAACGGCATACCAATCAGATACCGGCATGTGCGGAGATTACAATTCCGTTGTCGGCATGGATGGTGCAGAACCCGTAAACAGGTTCGTCACACGCATCCCGCGTGAACGCTTCGAGCCTGCCATGGGGCAGGCAACGCTTTGCGGTCTGGCCATTGAAATCGATGATAAGAGCGGGCTGGCGCAGAAAATTGCGCCTGTGCGCATTGACGGTATATTGTCTCAGGCTGTGCCGATTTTCTGGGAAACTGCAGATTAGGCCGTGTCGTCAATGAGCAGAATAAGTCGTTTGTTGCAGGCCACTGAGCGTAAATGCCTGTAGCCCAGTCATATCGCTGCAGAAATCCTAATTTTCAGAGGCTTTTGCAGCAACACCCAATTGTGCAGCAAAAGTGTTGAGTGATTGAATCTCTTGCGGTTTATCCTTGAAGGCCCTGAGTGCATCGCGATAGGCTTGTTTTGCCTCTTCTGTCTTGCCAAGAACGCTCAAGACGAGAATAAGGCGTTGCCACTCAGATAATTCGCCGCCATCTTCTCGCAATCGGTTTGCAAGGCTATCAACCATTGCGTTAATCCTCTTCTGGCGTTCCTCGGGGCTGAGGCGTGCCATTTCTTGGCGGGCTTCTTGCGATGGCGCGGCAACTTTGCCACTGTCATCGGGAACTGGTTGCGCCGGTGGCGATATTTGACCTCCAAGAGCTGCGATCCGGTTGGTGATCAACTGCCGCATTGCCGGTGGCAGATCCTGCCGTGCCAGAAGCTGGCGATAACCGCTGACAGCCTGTTCTGAACGGTTTTGCTGTTGGTGTCTGACTGCAAGCCAGAAATGAGCAACCAAATCGTCGGGGCGCAGCTTTAAAAGGCGTCGATAAACGGTGGCAACTGCGTCTGAAACGTCACCGTTATTCGCCCCCAGCATAGCCTCGGCATATTGTGCAAGCCGCTTCTCACTTTCTCCATTCAGCTGGATCGCGCGTTGAAAGGCCTGCACAGCCTTGATATACTTTTCCTGGCGCAGATAAACCGGCGCGATGACATCCCATCCGCGCGCATCGTCAGGATTTTCCCGAAGGCGCGCCTCGACGCGGGCGATTAGTTCGCCGATCGGAACGCTCGCCGGATCGGCCTTTACCCGTTCAGCATGCGGCCGGCTTGGCAGACCAGGACTGCCGATCAGCAAATATCCCCCCATGGTAAAGACAACGATGACGCCAGCCAGGACCATTGCGAGATGTTCATGCACCTTATTTGACGATTGCGTCCCTGATCTCAGATCAGATTTTTTGCGTATCGCGGCATCCGCGGCTAGCAAACGCCGTGAGACCTCTAATTTTGCCGCTTTGGCCTCCTCCGTATCAATTAAATTGCGTTCAAAGTCACGATCGATTTCCTGCAATTGATCGTGGTAAATCGCAACCCCGGTTTCGTTGCCATCACAGTGAGGGGACGTGTTACGCAATAAGGGGCGGATTACAAAAGTGATGCCCAGTGCTGTTAATAAGGCACAGACTATCCAGAATATCATATGACCGATCTCACCATGCGGATATCTTTTTACCTTACATAAGACGTTCGCAGCCGATCTGCAAAATTCCATTTAAGCGCTGCGGCAAACTGGAGGACCTGTGGCCGGGCTGACGCACTGAAAGTCTCAGCTGCACGATCACGCATGATTGGCATCCCACCTGGCAGCCCACTTGGCACCCACATGATGGGCAGCTCAGATCATACTTGCTGATACCCGTCATAAAAATTTTCATCATAAAATAGAAGCGTTTATATTGGTGATCGCCTTAGAGTCCGTCCCAATAAAAAACTAAGCATAAATGCTCTGAGTGTCCCCTTTTTCAGAGGAAAAAGATCGTGTGGCTTTTTTTGTTGCCAACTTCCCTCAAAGGTTATGTTCTTCTGAGCACGGATGATATCCTGGACACGCATATGACACTCAGCAGCTTATAGATATGAATGACCAAACCAATAAAAAATGAACAATATCAAAACTTTGTTAAAACATAAAGAGATTTAGGTTGCAATGACTCTGTTGAAGCCTTTGATTACATCATAAAACGACGAGTAGACACGGAACAGTAAGAAGATTGCAGGACGATAGGCAAGTCAACCTGGCTAAAGAATGTGTGTTTTGTCAAACATGTTACGAT
>CAWUIN010000053.1:0-18017 GCA_963922535.1 uncultured Hyphomicrobiaceae bacterium
GAACTCTTTGCCATCGAAAACCTGCGATAATAGAAGTGCGCAGATTATACACACAGATGTAACGGCTGTGATAAGAAAAGACCATCGTTTCAGCCCGCCTCGCCTCATTATATCCACTAAAGCTCTCGTTTAAATTGTTATTGGCCTGAGGAATGCCGTCAGGTGCAGCACGCGAGCCGGTTTGTCGAGATTGGCCCGGCTTTCGCACGCTTATCCTCAAATAGGCTCAAGCCATGTCCTTGCATCCAGTTCCTGTGCGATTTAATCAAACTGGCTCACGTGCGGGAACTGGCGGCACTCTTTGGCCAATCGGCTCACAATTAACATTACACTTGCCGCTCTATCGTTTGCGACAGCAATATCACGAATCATGTTTAATAAGCTCCAGTTACAGTTGATGCAAGTATGCTTTTGCAGCCACTGTGTTTGCAGCTTCGACTGGAAGGCCTTGTTTTCATATCCTGGTGATCTGTATCGCTCAAAATGTTAGGTCTGGATCACGCGCCTTCATTCGTGAGCAGGAGGTTTGCGCAGGCAATGCGGCGTATCGTTAAGTCCGGCCGATGCTGTTTCGAACCGGGTACATGATCCAAACCCAAAATTTTAAGCGATGCAGCCGTTAGGGAAAATTGCCGGTCATCAGCCTGGGCAGCGTGCCTGTGGCGCCAGCGGCTTCGCGCACCATTTCTGATTTTAACGGTGGTATTTTGTCGACCAGGCCGAGGCCAAATTCACGAGCTGATCGGAGAAGAGTAAAGTCTTTCGAAAATAATAGGTTAAGGCTGCTGAAGCTCGCCGCGGCAAGTGTTGCGTCAAAGCGCCGCCAACTCTGATAGCGTGCAAGAAGTGTGGCATCGGCAATATCCAGTCCGATGCGTGCGCCTTCTATCAGGCATTCACTCAGTGCGGCTATATCCCGAAATGCGAGGTTCAATCCCTGTCCGGCGATAGGGTGAACGCTATGGGCGGCATCGCCAACAAGTGCGAAGCGCTCACTTACAAAACTTCGGGCGATATGGGTTGCAAGCGGAAAACCCTGTCTTTGGCTTTCAAGAGCTATTCTTCCCCTTTTACCACCGAATCTTAGATCTATTTCTTCAATAAACTCATCGTCTGGCATTTTCAGAATGCGACGGGCTTCGCGTTCACCTTCGCTCCATGTGATGCAGCAGCGATTACCGCTGAGCGGCAGAGCGGCAAATGGTCCGGCTGGCAGGAAGTGTTGAACGGCAGTGTCGTTGTGTGGCTTTTCGTGGGTTATGGTTACGACAATGCCCAACTGTCCGTGAGAACATCCGATCGTGTCAATGCCCGCTTTCTGCCTTAAAGTACTATCGCGTCCATCGGCACATATTAAAAGACGCGCACGAAGGTGCCGGCCTTGACGGGTTTCAATGCTGACGCCAGATGGACTTGTAGTAAAATCGTCGCAGACGTCCTGCAAGAATGTGATCCCGTTTAGAGACTCGACAACGTCAAACAATGATTTGCCAAGTGCATGCGCTGGTACGATGAAGCAGGCCGGCGCGCCATTTTCTAAAGTATTATCGTAAGTGAGCAGAACCGGCCTTATGCCGGCGTTGAGCGGAGAATCGGTTATTTCGATTTTGCGCACAGGCTGTGAAACAGCTTCTAATCTTTGCCAAATATCAAGTGCGCGTAACATGTACGATGAGGTTGCAGAAATAGCAAAGGCGCGGTCATTTTCTGATGTCAGGTGTCCCGTGGCGGGAGCTGGGCCGATGAGACAGATTTTCAGTGCGCCTTCAAACGTTTTTGCAAGTGCAGCTGCGAGGGTAAGGCCGGTGTAGCCGGTGCCGCAAATCAGAAGGTCAAAATCTTGTTTGGCACTGGGCATTGCATTACCTATAAAATTATCCTGGCATCCAGGCTGCATCATATCTCAAAGAGGCTGAGCAAGCCATCAACGGTTAAACAGATGCGCGCTTTGGTACACGTATGTTTTGGCACACAGGGCGATCTGGTAATATTTTGTAGTATGCTCGTTGCTGCCGCATTTCACAACCATGGCTGAATATGCCAATCCGAATTAGTATATGGCGTAATCATAAAACATAATCTTCTAACTTAGGTACGGTAAACGATATGGATCTTCTAAAAATCATCACTCTGTATGGGCTCATCATGATCGTTTGCGGGGCCATTGCAGCGATTTTGGCCGGGTACAAAAATCGCAATATTTCTGCATGGGTGGCATGGGGGTTCCTGGTGCCGCCGTCTCTGATCATCCTGTTATGTCTTAGCAGACTTAAAGGGGGACGCCCCCGGCAAATGACAATGGATGAAGAGGATGCGATGATGGATAAACTTTAAGCTGTCTGCGCAGACAATTTTCTGCGGCTGTTTATGCTTCTGCACATTGAGCCGTGCAACAGGTGATCATAAATCGCAAGTTGCTTTCAATTTCAGGCCGTGTTGTCAATTACCGCGCGACGTCTCTGTTAGCTTCGCGCGGTAATTGACAACACGGCCTGAAACTTTGCGGAAAAAAGGTCACTGTTGTCGAGCGAGTTGATGCAATTCTCCAGGTTTCAGTCGCACAGTCCGTTGTAATCCTGTATTCCGAACAAAAAATTGTGTGTTCGGAGATAAGAAAAATGTTGCCGCAAACCGGTTGTGCTGCTTTCGATCGCGATTTCGCTGCTATTTTTAAAATCGCAACGCGCCAGGCTGGTACTGCTGAAGAGCTCGAGAAAATGCTTGAAGAGCTCTACGAAGCTATTTTCAATGTTGATCTGAAAGCATACGATAGCGCCGAGTTGCAGGCAGAAGCCACGCTTGTTATGCGTGCCACCTTCGACCTGCACATTAAACTGCGCCAGAGGCTGGCGGACTGGGAAAAACGCGGCCTTGTTTCAAAAGAGGCAGAAAGTCGGCTTCGCGCCGTGTTCCGTGCAATGCGCTATGCAGCAGACATGCTGGGCGAGCTTACTATCGGATACGATCAAATGGACCCCGGCGAAAAGCCTTATCGTGCGTTTACGGGGCCACACAATAACACGTTCATCCTGCCAGGGTACGCCGCCGAGGACGGGCAAGCCGTCACATTCCAATCCGGAGACGTTATTGTCGTCAGGGGATTGATCCATAACAGCGCTGCCATCGCTCGTATCGGCGATCTTGATTCACAATTCTCGCATGTCGCAATGATCCATGTCGACGGCAAGGGGCGCCATCGTGTGCTTGAGGCTCTGATGGAAGAGGGCGCCACGATCTCCAGCCTCGATTATACCCTTGAACATCGTTTGGCTCGTGCGGTTCTCTATCGCCATCGCGATTGCGATGTTGCAGCACGGGCGGCCGACCGGATGTACGAACGGATTAAAGCCTCCCGGGCATTTAGTGGCAAGCACATCTTTTACGATTTCACGATGGAGCTGGATAATTATAAAGACCTTTTTTGTTCCAAGGTTATCCGTGAAGGTTTCGATCGGGCGAGCGGCGGCCTCATTATGCTGCCAACGCATCCGACTGAGTTTCGCCTGGCGCCAGAGGACTTTATCAAACGCATTGGTGTAACTGCCGAAGAGAGTTTCGCGCCCGGCGATATGGAGTTGGAAACCCAGTTTACTATGGTTGCTGAGTGGCGCGATTTCCGCAAAACCTCACGTGTGCGTTTGATGGACCTGGTAATGGTCAAGCTTTTTGAGTGGATGGATCGTGGCTATGTCTTCAAGCCTACTTTTTCCATTCGAATGTTAAGTTCTGCTGCCAAGGCCTCAGGATATCTTCCCAATATCCTTAAAAATATGCTGGCCTTTGCTGTGCCAAAGATACCTTCGAACATGAGCATGAATGCCATTGAGGCCATTGCGATGCTGCATGAAACGGCGGAGCCGATCTATCAGGCGCTGCATGCAGCCGAACTCAAGGCCATAAAGGAAACCGGCCGTCCAATGCATCCGCGCGATGTTTACGCGTATCTCGACGCGTTTGAGAAGGAGGCAGGCGGGCAGATCGGATACCTGCGCAAAACATAGGCTGGATCGCCGGGCGATGAAAGTTTCCAGTGCTCCAGGTGACAATAATAAGCTGCTAATTGACGACGCGGCCTAAAGCGAGGGAATGTATCCGTTAAGGCTCAGTAACAGGCTTTTGTTGCAGGCAAAGCCTGGCAAATGGTATCTGTGGAGCTGATATTCTAAATGAGTGATCTGCGTATAATGCGACGTGGATGCTCATGCTTTCATCGTGTGCCGTCAGAGACGTCGTATGCAAGATGCAAATTTTATCGCCATAACCATGGGCGATCCATCCGGTATTGGGCCTGAAATTACTGCGTGTGTTGCGGCGGACAATACCCTGCCGGTTCGGCCAATTGTTATCGGTGATATCGGGTTAATGCGACAGAAAGTGGCATCCCTCGGTCTGCAAGTCACCGTCACGGCTATCGAGAAACCCGAGGAGGCTGCATCATGGCAAGACGATACGATCCAGGTTTTGCAGGTTGGCCAGCCGCTTGAGAACGTGCCGATTGGCGCGGTCAGTGCGCAAAGTGGCCAGGCGGCGTTTGATTATATCTGCACCGCCATTGAACTGGCCAGGCAAGGGCGTGTTGCTGCAATCGTCACCGCCCCTATTCATAAAGAAGCGCTTTCAGCTGCCGGTATTAAGTATCCGGGGCATACGGAGATGCTGGCAGATTTGGGCGGCGCCGATAATGTTGCCATGATGCTGGCCAATAGAGATTTGCGGGTTGTGCTGGTGACTATCCATTGCGCGCTTAGCGCCGCAATTGAACGGATCACTCAGGAAAATGTGCTGAACGCAATTCGTTTTGCCCACGATGGCACCAGACAATTCGGTATTGCGCATCCCCGGATCGCCGTTGCCGGATTAAATCCCCATGCCGGCGAAGGCGGGTTATTCGGGCACGAGGAGACCAAGTTTATTGCGCCAGCGATTGCCGAGGCCAGGGCGGCGGGTATGGATGTGAGCGGGCCATGGCCAGGAGATACCGTATTTATGCAGGCACGTCAGGGCCGTTTCGATGTGGTTGTTGCGCAGTATCACGATCAGGGGCTGATCCCGGTGAAGTATCTCGGCCTCGAAGAAGGGGTTAACATTACGCTCGGTCTGCCTTTCATCCGCACCAGCCCGGACCATGGCACCGCATTTGATATTGCAGGCCGTGGTATTGCAGATCCGGCAAGTCTGCGCACAGCACTGGTGCAGGCGCATCTGCTGGTTACAGCGCGCCGAAAAGCGAGCGCTGCATGAGCTTTAACTTTATCTTTATGCCAACCGTGCAGACACGTGCGATTGTCTCCGCGCCCGGCTTTGCACGGTAATTGACGACACGGCCTAATGCCGGTTGCCTAAATGCACAAGGTTGTTTTGACCTTATCTCAGCCATCGCATAAGCTTTGGCAGCTGACGACAGGCTCTGAGTTGCGACGAATGATAACTAAAGAAAGTATAAATGATGTTGGAAGAAGGCACTCAAGCACCCGATTTCAAACTTCCTGCCGACGATGGTGAAACATTTCATCTTGGCGCATTAAAGGGCCAACCGGTTGTGCTGTTCTTTTATCCCAAGGACGACACGGCAGGTTGTACTAAGGAGGCGGTCGCCTTTAGCGAATTGCACGATGAGTTCAAAGCAGCCGGCGTTACCGTGGCGGGGCTTTCGCCGGATAGTATTGCAAGCCATATCAAATTTAAGAAAAAGCACGAATTAAACGTTACTCTCATTTCAGATGAAGAAAAAGGGGTGCTTGAGAATTACGGCGTCTGGGTCGAGAAATCGATGTACGGCCGCAAATATATGGGGGTTGAACGCACGACTTTGCTGATTGATGCGGCCGGCAGCATCGCCAGAATCTGGCGTAAGGTCAAAGTTCCAGGTCACGCCGAAGCGGTGCTCAAGGCTGTCAAGGAGTTGCAGAAGGCATAATGCAGGCTGGCAAGGTGAGTTCTGAGATTGCGACTGACGTCGCCCATGCATTGAGCCTGGCCGAAGCAGCCCGTGCCATTGTATGCGAGGATAACGTGTGCGGGAAGGTGGCCGCAGCCAAGGCAACCGCCAAGCGCTGGTTTGCGCGCGGCCTGCCCCCTGTGCGGCATGGCCGGGCGATATGCATGCCAGAGCGACCCGGCCGGCCAGAGCGGCCGGAACTGCTGGCGCCGCGCCACATGCCGAAACGTTCGCGCGGTGGCGCGAAAGGGCGCTTTGCGCTCATCCACTCCTTGGCGCACATTGAATTGAGCGCTGTGGATATGACCTGGGATCTGGTCGCCAGGTTTGGCTCTCAGCCCATGCCGCGAACATTCTTTGACGATTGGGTGCAGGTTGGGCTGGAAGAAGCCAAGCATTTTGAATTATTGCACCGGCGCCTTGGTGAGCTTGGCGGCGCTTACGGCGATCTGCCTGCCCACGATGGCCTTTGGCAGGCGGCGCAGGATACCGGTCATGATTTGCTGGCACGCCTTGCCATTGTGCCGTTGGTTTTAGAGGCGCGCGGTCTTGATGTTGGCCCGGAGATGATCGCCGGGTTGCAAAAGGCCGGCGATCAAGCGTCTGCCGATATTCTGAAAATTATCTATCGCGACGAGAAAAAACACGTGGCAGCGGGGATGCGCTGGTTCCGATACATCTGCCAACGCGATGGCCGGCCATTGGAGGCGACCTACCACCGTCTGGTGCGGCAGCATTTTCGTGCGCCAATAAAACCGCCATTCAATCAGGAGGCGCGTTCCGAAGCAGGACTTACACCAGGGTTTTACAAGCCGTTGACAGCATTTGGGGCCCCACCTTAGAATTTCTCAAAACACGCTCTTGTGAGGCTCAACTGGCGGCATGGCCTGCAACTTCGTGTTTCCAAGGCCATTGTTTCATTTGCATCATGGTATAAAAATTATGCATGGTTTTCAAAGAATAGCTTCAGTTAATGAACAAATATGTGTTAAGTTTAAAATCTATTGTATTGTGGCGGGTCAACAGCACCCAATTTGTAAGTTGCAGTCCATATAAAGTCTAAAAAAGACGGATGCCGGAAGGGTTAAGGGAATGTTATCTAACTTCGGAAGCAAAAAGCCAGAGCAGGAAGCAGATAAGCCGAGTGCGACGACGCAGACGTCAGCTTTCAGGGCGGGCCCGAGCGCATCTTCAAGCATGCCGCCACGTCCTGCTGCCCCATCTCCAAAGGGAGAACGCGGGACACAATCACTTATCGGTCCCGATCTTACGATACAGGGCAATCTGATTTCCAGCGGTGAGGTTCAGGTTGACGGTGAGGTTGAAGGTGATCTGCACGGCACGCACGTCCTGATCGGTGAAAAAGCCCGCATTCAAGGAGCGGTCAATGCCGAGGAAGTTATTGTTCGCGGCCATGTTATGGGATCGGTTCGGGGGCGCATCGTGAAGTTGCAATCGACCAGCCATGTCGAAGGCGATGTTCATCACCAGTCCTTGTCGATTGAGCAGGGCGCTTACTTTGAAGGTAAATCGCGCCGTTCCGATGATCCTCTCGCAGGTGTGCAGCGTCCGCAGTCCAACACCGCAGGTGGTGCGATGCCCGTGGCCAATAAGCCTAAACCAAAATTATAGAGCAAGATGAGCGGTTCCTGCGCTAAACGCCTGCAGAAATTGCGATCAAACAAGAGATATGAGCAAATTTTTGCGTGAGCGGCATCTCTTGAAATCTTAAACGTGTTCATCGTCTCTTAAGGATCAGCGCATATTGATATTTACCATGCGACACGGCCTAAGGCTGTTTCGCCTGGAATATGAATATGTGCAATACGTCCGCATGCACATGTGCGACAGGCAAGCAACGGCGGTAGTTCCATTCATGTATGTGGAAAGACTTGCTTATCCATGTGACTTTCGTGTAAGTATATTTAGATTGAATAATTATATCATAATACGAGCAGCAGAGTTGAAAATGGGTATGGCTCGCCAAAGCCAGTTTTATTACACCCTTTGCCAGCCGCAGTACGAGGCTGGCTCCTCTGCGCGTTATTCGCTCTTAGGCATCCATCTCCTTACCAGCCCCTGAGAATCGGCAGCTTCGGTGTGGATTGAAGCGGATACTCAGGGGGCAAATGGAACACGCTTGGAAAGCCAGCTGTTACAGATGGACGCTGTAAATTATTAGGAATGGCAACATGCCTGATGCTTCAACACGCAACAATTGCGATAAAATCCTGATTTTTGACACGACCCTCCGCGACGGGGAACAGTGCCCCGGGGCAACTATGACTCTGGAGGAAAAACTTGCGGTTGCCGAACTGCTCGACGATATGGGGGTCGATATCATCGAGGCAGGCTTCCCTTATGCTTCCCAGGGTGACTTTGAGGCCGTTGCCGAGATCGCAAAGCAGGTCAAGAATTCGGTTGTTGCCGGGCTTTGCCGTGCAGGCTTCAATGACATTGACCGTTGCGGGGAGGCGGTTAAGAACGCCCAGCGCCCCCGTGTGCATACATTCCTGTCAACATCGCCAATTCATATCAAATGGAAACTGCGTAAAACGCCCGATGAAGTCCTCGAGATGATCGCCCTATCAGTGAACCGTGCACGTAACTGGTCCGACGATGTGGAATGGTCAGCCGAAGATGCGACGCGCACGGAATTTGATTATCTCTGCCAGTGCATCGATACTGCGATCAAAGCCGGGGCAACAACCATCAACGTGCCGGATACGGTCGGCTACACCACGCCGGATGAGCACTTCAATCTTTTCAAGCAGCTCAGAGAGAATGTGGCTAACTCCGACAAGGTCGTCTGGTCGGTTCATTGCCATAATGATCTTGGCATGGCAGTGGCGAATGCCCTGGCCGGGGTGCGTGCCGGCGCCAGGCAAATCGAGTGTACGATTAACGGCATTGGTGAGCGGGCAGGCAACGCTGCGCTTGAAGAGATCGTAATGGCGATCAAGACACGCTCTGATGTTCTGCCCTATGAGGTGAATATTAATACGGAAATGCTGACGCGGGCATCCAAGCTGGTATCTGCGGCAACATCGTTTCCTGTCCAGTACAACAAGGCAATAGTCGGCCGTAACGCTTTCGCGCATGAGAGCGGCATTCATCAGGATGGCATGCTCAAGCATACGCAGACGTATGAAATCATGACGCCGGAATCGGTTGGCGTCAGCAAATCATCCCTCGTAATGGGTAAGCATTCGGGACGCAATGCGTTTAAAGCTAAACTCAAGGGGCTTGGGTATGAACTGTCTGAGGATGCTCTCGAAGAAGCATTCCAACGGCTGAAAGCTTTGGCGGACCGTAAGAAAATTGTCTACGATGAGGACATCGAGGCGCTGGTTGACGAAGAGATTGCAAACGGAAAAGACCGGATCAAGTTCGTATATCTGAGGGTGATCGCCGGTACGTCAGGGCCGCAATGTGCAACTCTGACACTCGATGTTGAAGGACAACATAAAACTGTAGAGTGCTGCGGTAATGGCCCGGTGGATGCAACATTCAATGCCATAAACGCCATTATCCCTCATGAGGCTACGCTGGCACTCTATCAGGTGCATGCCGTAACAGAGGGAACCGATGCGCAAGCCGAAGTTTCTGTCAGGCTTGTCGAACAGGGCCATACTGCAACCTCGCGCTCGGCTGATCTGGATACCCTGGTTGCTTCTGCCAAAGCCTACATCGGTGCTCTGAACAAATTAATTTTGAAACAGGGGCGCGGTGCGCCGGCGCAATATTACGTGGAAGAAGATGTGAAATTACACGGATCTTAAAGCTAAAGTTTATTTAAACGCCGGCCCATACGCTAAAACGCTTGACTGGATAAATGTAACGCGTTGTAATTAAATGGCTGTTTGCTTTGATCGTGCTCAAGTTCCTGTGCTAAGCATCACTTGAGCACGGGCTTGAGAACGAATGAAACAAAAGTCTTGCTGGATTATATCGCCAGATTACGGCTGGACTTAGATTTCATATTATTTTCAACCCATCGTGACGGCCAACTTTTCCAACGGTCTGCCAGGGCGGGTCTTAATCTACGACACGCCCTGACCACTCCGTGCGCTGCCACTTATTTTATTTTGAGGATTTAAGCTGATATGCTGTCTGGAGTGAATACTGCATTCTCCGACGACATTGCCATCGACCTTGGAACTTCCAACACGCTGATCCACGTGGTCAATCGTGGAGTTGTACTTGATGAGCCTTCCGTTGTTGCAATCCGCAATAAAGGCGGTGTTCGCGAGGTCTTAGCCGTTGGTCAACAGGCCAAGCAAATGTTGGGGCGAACGCCAGAGACTATCGAAACCATTCGCCCGCTGCGTGACGGAGTTATTGCCGATTTCATCGCAACAGAAGAAATGCTGCGTCAGTTCATCAAAAAAACCAAGACACTCATGGGGTTCCGGCGACCGCGCATTGTGATTTGTGTTCCAGCCGGTGCAACACCGGTTGAACGCCGGGCCGTTTATGAGACGGCGCTTTCTGCCGGTGCACGCAAAGTCTATATGATTGAGGAGCCTGTCGCAGCCTCGCTTGGAGCCGGCTTAACGATCAATGAGCCACGCGGTCTTATGGTGGTTGATATTGGTGGTGGCACCACTGATATCGCAGTTCTGTCGTCAGGCGGTGTGGTTCTGGCACGCTCACTGAGATGTGCCGGAAACACCATGGATGAGGCCATTATTCGGTTTATCAGAAGAAAGCATCAACTGCTCATCGGCGAATCAAATGCCGAACTCATTAAAGTCGAAGCTGGCACGGCAATCGCCAGCAGTGCTCACAATGGTGCTGAAATTCATATTCGCGGGCAAGATTTGCGCCAGGGTAGACCGAAAAGTATTGTGTTAGGACCTGCCGACATTGCCGGGGCTCTCAGTGCGCCGATTGACGAAATCGCAGAATTTGTACAACGCTCCATTGAGGACATGCCTCCTCAGATTGCAGCAGATATCTGCGATTGCGGTATTTGTCTCACTGGCGGCGGGGCTTTATTGGATTCCCTTGACGTTGAATTGGAGCGACAAATCGGTGTTAAGGTGATTGTTCCTGAAGAACCGACGCATTGCGTTGTGAAAGGAACGGCAGCTGTTCTCGAAAATCTTGCGATGCATGATGATTTACTTATCAAACCATAAAATTTTGCTTATCGAGAATTTTATACTCATGATACATGAGCATGATTTCAGGCAAAGTATATAAAGGCGAGGCCTCCTGCCATGGTGGTTCTGCAAGAAGATGCGTATATACGCGGGCGAAATGCAAAGCAGCAGTCCACGATAAGCTGGTTACATTGTGCGCTGATATTTGTGTCGGCAGCTCTGCTTTTACTTGCACACATAGATTATCCACTTGCGCGCAATATTCAGAGAAGTCTGGATCTGTGGGGCGCGCGACCAATCAGTTGGGCACGGGATACGATCGCCCCGGCTGGCCACATCTGGGAACGGGCGCATCTGGCTTTTGCAGGAGATTTAGAGGTTGTGCGCCTGCAGCGGGAAAATATACGTCTGAAGGCGCTGGAAGATCGCATGCAGCTTTATAACGTGCGCATGCAGGAGTTGCAGCGTCTCGCCAAATTCATCAGTCAAGACAAACAAGCTCCCTTACTGACGGCGCGCGTTCTGGCAGGCGCTAACGGCTTTTTTGGACATTCGTTACTGCTTGATGTCGGCAGTAATAATGGTATCAGGCATGGATATGCCGTGCATAGCTTTACTGGCTTAATTGGACGCATTATTGACGTGACGGATGATACGGCACGAGTGCTCCTGCTCAGCGACGCGGAAAGCCGTGTCCCTGTCGCAGTTGGCGATAATATGTATCATGCAATCCTGGCTGGCGCCGGTAGCCAGCCACCACGCCTTTTGTTTGTCCCGGAAACGGCACAGATCAAAGATGGCGATCAAGTTGTTACGTCTGGCGCAGGTGGCGTGATGGCGGCAGGCCGGCTGGTTGGACGCGTTAGCGTGAGCGCAGATGGGTTTAAAGTTCAACTTGCCGCATTCAACCGCAAATTTCGATACGTTGCGATTGAGCGGTACGCCGGGCCCGCGGCACGCCTTACAGATTTACTTGCAACCAAGGCTCTGGAGCGCAGCGCCAAACATGGAGTGGTAAAACGTCAGGCTGCGCCGTTTGCCGGGGCACAGTTAAATTTGAAAGCGGCGGCACAGTGAAGATTATTTTTAATGTTTTAATTGCGTGTTTGATTTTTGCCGTTACGGTTGCAGCAGGCCTGCAGTTCGCTGTGCCCTGGCGCATGACAGATGACTGGGTGGCAACGTTCTCTCTTATTCCACTGGCGTTTATGATAATTGTGCTTCTTCGCGCCCCTGAAACAGCCGTTCCATCCTGGCTGGCATTCGGATGTGGAATTGTGATGGATACACTTTCCCACGGTGTCCTTGGTTATTGGGCGTTGACTTATACGGCGTGCACGCCGCTGGCACGGCTGGTCTCAAGTGAGCTCAACGCTGGGCTCATTAACAGGATTTGTTTACACGCCGCTATGGCGGCGTTTGTTTTTATGCTGCATGTCTTATTGCATATTTCACTAAACTGGAATGGGCTTTTGGGCGAGCTGGCCTGGACTGGGATTGGCCACTCAACTATGCGCATGTTTATTTTCGCTGCTTCTGTGGAGGTTATGTTTGCGGTTCTGGCCAATCTCTCGTTTCAGCTTGAAGGCTTTGGAAGCTTAGCCTTGCCCAGTAACACGAAACCCCAATGATGCTAATTGGCAGGCCGTTGTCCGGTTAAATAAATAATCGTTAGGGCAGGGCCTCGTTGAGATTTAACACGCTGGAGCCGGGGGCAAACAAAGCGCTTGAATGTTTCTTCAAACGGGTGAAAGCAAGAAGATACGACGCAAATTTGCGCGACGTGCTATATTGCTCGGCGGGCTGAAAGCCATTGGTTTTGGCATGCTCGGCACACGACTTTATCAGGTGCAGGTTATGGAAGGGCAGCTTTACAGCCCCCTGGCCGAGCGTAATCGCATATCGGAGTTTGCTTTAGCACCGTTGCGCGGCCAGATCATTGATCGTTTTGGGCGTATCATATCCAGATCGAAGGTTATTTACCGATGTTTTATTACTCCTTCCCTGGCAGGCGATGTTGCACAGGTCCTCACGGCGTTAGCGGAAATTGTTCCGCTCACGCACGACCAGCAGCGGCAAATCGTCATGCGTTCACAAAAACTCCAGCCTAACCGGCCCATTCTTATCGCCTCAGATTTGAATTGGGAGCAGGTGGCACAAGCCAATATTCATGCGCCACTGCTGCCGGGCATCGAAATCGAAATGGCTGGTGAACGCCAATATTACGGCGGCATTAGCATGGGCCATCTTGTGGGATACGTGGGCTCGGTGACGAAATTTGCCCTCGATGACAAACCTGCGCTGCGCATACCAGGCGCTAAAATTGGCAAGAGCGGCGTCGAACTCGGGATGGAGAATACTTTAGCCGGGCATGCGGGCCTTGTGCGCCGTGAAGTTGATGCACGGGGTAGAGTAGTGCGGCAAATGTCGCGCATTGAGCCAATACGCGGTCGCGATGTTGTTTTATCTGTTGCAAGTGAATTTCAGGCGCGGCTGATGGTGCACTTGTCTCGATTTCGCCAGGCTGCAGCAGTCGTTCTGGATACCCGGTCTGGCGATGTGATTGGGATGGCATCGACACCAGGCTACAACCCTGGGACATTGATGAGCCCGTTGCCGCTAAAGAAATGGCGGCGCCTGAAGCAAATGCATAATGCGCCAATGTTGAACCGGGCCGTGCGAGGGGGCTATCCACCAGGGTCAACGTTCAAGATGGTGACAGCTCTTGCTGCGCTTGAGGCGGGTGTTATTCGGCCGGGAGAGCAGATTGATTGCAACGGCTTTGTGCAGATTTCCGGGCGCAAATTTCACTGCTGGCAACGCAGCGGCCATGGTTTGTGCAATCTGCACCGTGCTTTGAGTGAGAGTTGCGATGCCTACTTCTATGAAATTTCGCGCCGCGCTGGTATTAAGCGTATTGCTGAGATGGCCTACAAGCTTGGCCTTGGACAGGTCTACGATAATGGTCTTGTCGGTCAAAATCCCGGCCTGATTCCGGATGCCAACTGGAAGCGGGCAGAACGCGGTGCGGACTGGTATACGGGAGAAACGCTGTTGGCTGCAATTGGCCAGGGCTACGTGCAGACAACGCCATTACAACTTGCTGTTATGACTGCGCGTCTTGCTACTGGGCGCGTACTTAACCCTCATTTTGCAAGGGAAATGGGAACTCCACGGCCAACTGCCGGCGGCTCGCTCGATATAAGTAGTGGGCATATGCAACATATCCGCCGTGCGATGTGGGCCGTGGTTAATGAAAATGGAGGAACAGGGCCTCTTGCGCAAATCAAACGGCCGGGCTTTGTGATGTTCGGCAAGACCGGAACCTCACAGATCAGCAGCCTTTCCTCACGCATACCACATGAAAAACTACGTTGGCATTTGCGCGACCATTCGTTATTTGTCGGTTACATCACAGATGCCAGCGGGCCGCGATTTGCGTTGTCGGTCATTGTCGAGCATGCTGGCAGCGGCGGCAAGACGGCCGCGCCTCTGGCTCTGGAGATCGCAGAAAGCGCGCTTGCAATTGAAGACCGACTGGGGTCAAGAAGAGATATCTGGGTCGACGGTGCAGGCATTACTACGCACCATTTCAACTAGGTTTAAGGGTGAGCCGTGTCCGATTTCCGCGACAATTACGCTGGCGATCAACTGATCTCCATTGGCGCTAAGCTTTCCCGCATCTACTGGCCGGTTATGCTGGTTCTTTGCATGATAGCCTGTGTTGGCGTCATATCGCTTTATTCGGTGGCAAATGGCTCGCTCACCCCCTGGGGCGACACGCAAATTGCGCGTTTTTTATTTGGCCTGGCGCTGGTTTTGCTGATTGCAGTTGTTCCTCGAGAGTTTTGGTTGTCAACGGCCTACGCGATCTACATTGTGGCGCTTGGCATGCTTGCAATCACGCTTGTTTGGGGCACCGAAGCAGGCGGCGCGCGACGCTGGATCTCTCTGGGGCATACGACATTTCAACCGGCGGAACTCATGAAAGTTGCGCTCATTCTGGCATTGGCAAGGTACTATCAATGGTTGCCAGAACGTTGGATTTCACATCCCTTCAGCATAATTGCGCCGGCGCTGATGATTGGATGCCCGATGGGCTTGACACTTCTGCAGCCTGATCTCGGCACGGCGGTTTTTTTCGCCTTTGTCGGGGTGGCCATCATGTTTCTGGCCGGGGTACATATCCTCTACTTTATTATCGGAGTTGGCGGACTTATCGCGCTTTTGCCTGTGCTTTTGGATCAACTGCACGATTATCAGCGCAAAAGGATCGAAACGTTTCTCAATCCAGGCACAGATCCGCTTGGCAATGGCTACCATATCGCACAGTCAAAGATTGCACTCGGCTCCGGCGGGCTGTCCGGCAAAGGATTTATGCAGGGCACACAAGGCAAGCTGGATTTCCTGCCCGAGAAACATACTGACTTTATCTTCACGAATTTTGCTGAGGAATGGGGCTTTATCGGCGCCATCGTGCTGCTCGGTCTGTTTGCCTTTTTGATTTTTCTTCTGATTGCCATGTCGCTCAGATGTGCCAATAAATTCGCACGGTTGACGATCTCCGGCGCAGCGGTCATGATGTTTGTTTATGTTTTTATCAATATTGCCATGGTCACAGGCATGATACCGGTTGTTGGCGTGCCGTTACCGCTCATTTCCTACGGCGGGACTTCAATGCTTGCCGTTATGTTTGCGATTGGTTTGGCGATGTGTGCCTATGTTCATCGCAGCTCTCCGTTGCTGCACAGGAAGCTTGGAATTTTCTGGTAATTATTATGCGCGGTTGGCCGGCTTGCTTGAAGCCGTTTATCTTGGCTGAACAATCTCCGGTACATTTGGGAGCGGTTCAGGCAAGTGCTGAATATTTTATTAAAACAATAGTAATTTCTCACGAATCAATTAAAGTGAAATGCGAGGGTTTACACTTTTGCTGAAAAGTAAATGTGAAGTTCAAAGTGCACGTTCCTCCTTCTTATCCGTATTCAGTCTCAGCGGTGAAGATTGTCGCGGTCAATGCAGGAGAAAAGCAAGTATCCTTGTTTTTTGCAGTGTGCAGCACTCAGGTTGCTTTTAACGCTCTTGGGGAAGAGTGTTATTGCTCAGGGTGACTTGGCTAAAGTTCTGTTGCAATGCAGGAAGAGGGTGATTGCAGTAATCGCGCTCCCTCATAACAAAACATTCGTGTGCGCAAGCTTTGTTTTGCTGCGTCAGGTGTTTTTTGTTCAGCTTACGCCTTTGCTGAGTTTGTGTGCCCGATCCAAGAGAGGGCAATCCTATGAGACATGCTCTAGGTGTGCTGGGCGTTCTGGCTGCGAGTGTTCTTTTGCTCGTATCGGCAGCCATGAACTGGCGCTTTGGCTATCATCTCGGGACAACCGAGCTGGATGGTTTTATATATGGTTCGGCCAGTGCGGCTGCCGACTGTATGAAAGCGCTTGTACCATTCTTTGCATTCGCCGCAATAAGAAACAGGATGTGGGCGCAAGCTGCTGCATCCTTTGTAGTCTGGACTGTGGTGACGGTTTATTCGTTAACCTCGGCTCTGGGTTACGCCGCGCTGAACCGCCAGGATACGGCGGGAACGCGTGCCACGCAGGCGCAAGCTTATAAAGACCTGAGATCGGATCTTGAGCGAACCAAAAAACAGCTCAGCTGGGTGCCCCAGCATAGACCGGCTTCAGTTGTCCAAAGTGAGATGGGTGGTCTGGAACTGAAACGTCAGTGGAAGTGGACAAACGGTTGCACGAGCGTTAAAGGCCGCACCAATCGTCAGTTCTGCGATACTTACACAGGCTTGAAAGCAGAGCATGCCTCGGCCAATGAGGCAGCAAAGCTGGAGTCCAGGATCGCCGAGATCAGTGCGGAGCTGGAGCAAAATGCAGGTGATGCAGCTCATTCGTACAATGATCCTCAGGCTGCCATACTGGCTAAACTGGCTGGTATTTTTGTGCCGGGTGTAACTGTTGAGCACATCCAGACAGGTCTGGTTATGTTCGTTGCTTTGTTGCTCGAAGTTGGATCTGGTTTGGGTTTGTACATCGCCTTCAGTCAATGGCGTATGAATGACAAAATCAAGTCCGTGCCAGATGTGCAGGTGTCAAAAACGCTTACTGAAACACCTGTTGTTACGAAAATTAGCGAACCAATTGCGGCACTTGCCGTTGAAGAAACAAGAGGCGGAGCAAATGATAATACGTACCAGCAGAAACTTGTCGCACCAGAAAGCGATGTTAAGCGCTACCGTAATGAGCGTGTTGAGGGCCAGAGCGGCTCCAGCCTGACGGCAACGGCTTTATACGAAGATTATTGTGCGTGGTGTGATGAACAGAACAAGGAGCCACTTGCGCTTCCAACGTTCGGTCGGGAATTCGGTGACTTAGGTGTTCAAAAAGCAAAAATCGCAGGTCGTGTGCGCTATATAGGTGTCGCATTTCGTTCTGGGGCAGGAATAAAGGGGGATAAGAATGTGACTGCCCCAAGGGTTAAGGTTGCCTAGATCCAGGCACTCAAAGGGCTGCCAGAGCAGCCCTTTGTTTTTTATCCGATGGATTATCAAGAATATTATTATATTTGCAGGGCAGCTTGGGCTGTCCTTTTTTATTGCGCTTTTGGCGGAATTATCAGACATGCGATGGTGCTGCGGTGTCCCTGCGGGTTGCTTTCAATGTTAAAAACACCATTACGTGTGTTATGCAGGATTTAAATTTTGACCAGTACGGGTTCCGTAGGCGTTGAGATCCGTCAGCTGTTACCTTGCCTTACAGATTACTGCATGCGGTTCAGATTGATTGAGACAACCTCCAGCTGACTGCCGTTGGCCCGAATATTCACGGTCTGATTCGATGTGCTATAGTTGACAGTCATCAAAGCTTGCAAAGGGCCGGAAACCGTAAGCCGCACTTTATTATGCGAAATTACTCCGTTTGCATCGCCCAAGAGGTTAAAAGTGCGCTCCTCCCAGGTTCCGG
>CAWUIN010000054.1:0-17863 GCA_963922535.1 uncultured Hyphomicrobiaceae bacterium
CTGACGGTTCACGTAGTGACGAGGTGGCTTTGAGCGATACCTGGGCTTTGGATGATGGCTGCTTTTGTTCATTTCATTTATAATAATACCACCAATAATTGCAGCGCCAACGCCTATAGCTATACCCCGTGCAATCTTTTTCTGTGCTTGCGCAGGATGTGGAGCAAAGCTGGATGCTGCAATGAAGAATAACGCCAAAATACAACATGACAATCTGAGTGTAGAAACCATTTCAAATTTCTCCGCAGCCCTTGTTTAATCGTGTTGCGTCAGAGTATATTTAACGCTGAGCATAGACTTGAATTCACGCCTGGAAATCAAGTGAAATTATGACTTTGGGCTGAATATCCGTTCATGTGTAGATTGATCAATCGCACTTCAAACAACATACCCTGTAACGACTGCGGGAGAAAATAAAAAAGCTGTCATGTCTCGAACATCCTACAAGCCGGTGGTGGTTGTCACCCGCAAGCTGCCCGATGTCGTCGAAGGCAGACTGAGCAAACTTTTTAACACGCATCTTAATGCGCACGATCAGCCATTGACGCGTAAGCAGCTGATTGAAGCCGTCCAGAACGCGCACGTACTTGTTCCAACGGTGACAGACACCATCGACGAGACTTTGCTTGCCGAAGCCGGGGCACAACTTAAGCTTATTACGAATTTCGGCAATGGTGTCGACAACATTGATCTTAAAGCAGCCCATAAGCGTTCCATTGTCGTCACAAATACTCCCGATGTGCTGACAGAAGACACTGCGGATATGACGCTGGCGCTCATTTTAGCCGTAATGCGACGCCTGGCCGAGGGAGCAGCCTATCTGCAAAGGGAAACGACGACATGGAGTGGCTGGTCGCCAACCCTGATGCTGGGGCACAGGCTTCACGGCAAGCGACTTGGCATTATCGGCATGGGGCGAATCGGAACAGCTGTCGCATGGCGTGCCCGCGCCTTCGGTTTACAGATCCATTATCATAATCGTCGGCGTGTACCGGCAGATATCGAGCAGAAACTTGCGGCCGCCTACTGGGAGAACCTCGACCAGATGCTTGCGCGCATGGACATTATCTCGATAAACTGTCCGTATACTCCGGCAACGCATCACCTGTTATCCGCTGCACGGCTTAAGATTTTGAAACAAAATGCCTTTATTGTAAACACCGCGCGTGGTAAGATAATTGATGAGAATGCACTGGCAGATTTCATCGAATCTGGTGAACTGGCAGGTGCCGGCCTTGACGTGTTTGAACACGAACCGAAAATCAATCCGAAACTCCTGGCCTTGCCCAACGTTGTCGCCCTGCCGCACATCGGTTCTGCGACGACCGAAAGTCGTATTGATATGGGTGACAGAGTTATTATCAATATCAAGACGTTCATGGATGGCCACGCGCCACCGGATCGTGTTTTTCCTGAGATGTTCTAACGACAGCCCATGCATTGAGCTGTATATCTGAATTTTCCCGCCACGTGTTCACGAGTTAAGAATGCAGAATAGAATTCCTGAAGGATGCTTGAAGAAGACATGGCGCGAAAATCAAAAAAAGACGGCCAGGGTGGACAGCGCGATCTTACCGTGCGCGTAAAGACGGCGCGAGGACGCAAGCTTTCGTCCACGCAATGGCTTAAACGCCAGCTTAACGATCCATACGTCGCTGCTGCAAAAAGGGCTGGCTATCGCTCAAGGGCAGCGTTTAAACTGATCGAAATAGATGACAAGCATCGCATCCTCAAACCAGGAGGTGTGATTATAGATCTTGGCGCTGCCCCTGGAGGCTGGACGCAAATCGCTGTCAAACGCGTCAAGTCAATCGAGGGTAATGGCCAGGTTGTGGCCATTGATATTCTGGCGATGGAGGCGGTTGCCGGCGCCGAAATTCTCCATCTGGATTTTATGGACAACGCTGCGCCTGATATTTTGAAGGGCCACCTCCGGGAAGGCTATGCAGATGCAGTGCTCTCAGACATGGCAGCACCGGCAACGGGCCATGCGGGAACCGATCACTTGCGCATTATGGTACTCGCCGAAGCGGCTGCGGCATTTGCGGCTGAGGTTTTACGCCCAGGCGGCAGTTTTCTTTGTAAAGTCTTACAAGGTGGCACCGAAAAACATCTGCTGGACGAACTAAAACGCGATTACACAAGCGTAAAACATGTTAAACCGCCGGCCAGCCGTGCCGATAGCTCTGAACTCTATGTACTGGCCACCGGATTACGCCGTCTGCACAAGGACAGCCTTGAAACTACCCCATAACAATCATTACACTATTATTTAACCTTTATTATATGAATAATACTCGCGCCAAAGTAGAATATAAAAAAATAAAACACTCCACAATTGAAACTTATCTTTTCTTATACGAATTCTGATGACAATTAAATTCAATATGCTTATTTGCGGTTATTATTGATGGCAATTTGAAAATATAGAAATGCCCAAAGAAATCCCCACTGTTGCGACGAAGAGATTTGCGCAAAGACTGCGCGCCACGCGTCTTGCAAAAGGCGTCAAGACAGCGCGGGAATTGGCCAGGAACCTTGATATAAATGAGAACAGATACACCCGATATGAACGCGCTGAAGTCGAGCCGGATCTGGCAACGCTGGTACGGATCTGCGAAGTTCTGAAAGTTACTCCAAATAATCTTTTGTGCGAAACCGCAGGGCTGGGAGAGAGCTTCAGCGAGGATATCCAGATGGGATTTTCCGAGGCCTCCTGCAGCACTTATCAGCCTTTACTCAGTCGTGGACGCCTCAATGAAAACCGTCTCGATGCCACTTATTATACACTTGCAACCAAACTAGGACTATTGGCTGGAAAGCAGAAAGCCGATGGTCTCGATCCGGCTCCGGTTAACACAATGAAAATAAGTGGCGAAATTTACAGCCAGATGCGTGCTGCGCCCTTTGCGACGATTGCCAGCATCGGGCGCGAAATCGATTTAAGCCATGCAAGCCTTGAACAGCAGCAGGAAATTGCTGCGTTAGTGCGTGAAATCGCCGATCTCTTGCGTAGCACAACCGACAACAAACTCTAATGATCCAAATTACTCTTTGCGACAATCGGAAGAAGCGAGCATTTCCAACGCTGCCAGTTTCCCGCGGATTGCAAAGTGACCATAGTCTATGAACAGATTACGTGCGACACCATTTTCGTAGAACAAAAAGCCAAGCTCGTAGCTCGGCACGGCATCCGCCTGTTCCTTGTGCTGCTCAAAATAAGCAAGCGACACCGGCCACGCGGCCAAACCCTGCAATGCTTTATTACTCTTGATACGATTTAAATCGGCATTGAACGATCCAGTTTTTTTCACACCCATCACGGCGGTGGTTGCATAAACTTTCGCACCTTTTTCAGAGCCATCGTAGATGTCTGCGATGAATATGGTTTCGCCTCTGTGGGCTGCCTGCAAAAGGCGCAGAGTATGTTGAATTGGAAAAAGAATCTCATCGCTAAGATCCAGATTTTTGCGCTGCGGACTTGATATGCGAATTTTCACGCCATTCCGGCCGTCATCGCGCTCAGCTGTGCCTGCAGATTTTTCCGTCAGCTGTTCATTGCGATAATGATCGGTATCAAATCTGAACGTCCGGCCACGTCCATCTTCCCAAAATTTAGAACGCAGATCCATAATCGACTGTTGTCCCGATTGGTCGACTGAGCGCGTAACAAAGCGTGTATTTTGCTTGTACCCCTGGCAGGCATTTCCAGTAATTTCATAGACCATTCGCCCTGTAAGCTCGACGACCCCGGATCCTGCAGCACTGCGTTCCAATGTCATATCGTAGACTGCGCGATGTGGCGCCAATTCAATTGCCAAGGCCTTGCCGCATGGTGTGTGGATTGCCACTGCAATGAGCGTTAGCAAAAAAAACATCATATTGTTCAAATTCTTACTAGTTTTGTCGAGCACGCTGATGTTAAACATTCAGGTTAGCTTTCTTTTGTTTATTGAAGCATGGCAGGGGCTGAGTTGATATTAAAGTTTTGACAATATCATGCTTTAGCCTCGTATTTTATGAAACAATGTTTAATTCAGTGCCGACAAGGTCATAGCGATAATGGCGGATGATCATGAAGCTCTCATTGAGGCTGCAGATGCGATATCGGATATACCTGCCAGCCATTGGGATGCGTGCGCAAATCCGCAAGCGGCGGATTATAACCCGTTTATTTCTCATGCCTTCTTAAAATGCCTTGAGAGCTGCGAAGCCGTTCATCCAAGGACCGGCTGGCAACCGCAGCATCTTATCTTACGCAGCGCATGCGGCAACATTGAAGGCTGTATGCCACTTTACATCAAGTCTCACAGTAAAGGCGAATATGTCTTCGATTATGGATGGGCGGATGCGTTCGAGCGCGCCGGCGGGCAGTATTATCCAAAGCTCGTCTCAGCAGTCCCCTTCAGTCCCGTTCCCGGACGCCGCCTTCTCGTACGGCCCGGCGCCAAATTCGCAGAATATGAAAAATACCTTCTGTCAGCTGCAGTCCAATTTACGCGACATCACAAATTGTCATCTCTTCATATCAATTTTTTGCCGGAAGAAGAATGGAACAGCAACGCTGCAGTAGGATTTCTGAAGCGAACCGATCAGCAATTTCACTGGCAAAACAATGGCTATACGACATTCGATGATTTCCTCGCCGATCTGGCATCGCGAAAACGCAAAACGATGCGCAAAGAGCGCCAGCAGGCTCTTGCAAGTGGTCTGGATATCGAATGGGTGAGCGGAAATGATATCACCGAGGCGCACTGGGACGCCATTTACGGGTTTTATATGGATACCGGCCGTCGCAAATGGGGGCAACCGTACCTTAACCGTACTTTTTTCTCACTGCTTGGCGAAGCAATGGGCGATAAGTGTCTGCTGATTATGGCTACAAAACATGGCCAGCATATTGCCGGTGCTCTCAATATGATCGGCGGCGACTGTTTGTACGGGCGCTATTGGGGTGCAATAGAGCACCATCCCTGCCTGCATTTCGAAGTCTGTTACTATCAGGCGATCGATTATGCCATTCAACATGGGCTGCGCAGGGTGGAAGCAGGAGCGCAGGGCGAACACAAACTGGCTCGCGGCTATATGCCGACACCGACGTATTCTGCACACTACATTCCCCATCCGGGATTTCGGCGGGCAATTGCAGCCTATCTGGAGGATGAACGTGCCTACATCATGCGGTCACGCGAAATGCTTGCCGAATACGGACCCTATCGCAAACTCGCCAATGAGGCGGAGTAAATTGCCAGATAATGCTTGTGCCGTCTGATGTATCCCCGTTACTTAACGGCGAGCCATTGCCGGGCCAAGCGTTGGGCTTTGGATATATCTGATTTACTCATATCGCGCGCAACTTCCATGCGGTACTGCCTGGCAATATCATTTCCACGCAAGGCTGCGAGATTGAACCATTTATGGGCCTCAATCAGGTTGACCTCAACGTCACGGCCGGCACTATACATAAGCCCCAGTTGAAACAGCGCATCCGCACCAGGTGCTGAAGCTGCGCCATCTTGCAGATCACGATATCCAAACTCAAAACGCGCCATAGATCCTCTCCCTTATGGCTTTACAATTTGTCTGCCATGCAAGCCTGCAATCTTAACGCTTTGACGCCCATGTCTTATCTCTTCCACGCATTCGACCTGATGGGACGAGAGCGATTGGGAGAGAGCCTGGGCTGGCAACTCTTGCATTGCCACATGGCTGTTCTCGCTGTGAAACTTTCCCAGAATTGTAAAAAGAAACAGTTAAAAAAAATATTTTATCTTTTTATTACAAATGTCTACGAGGCCTTAATTTCTTTTTCTGTGAACATCAGACGCCTGCTGACTTTATTAAGGTGCTTTTTTGTTACTGCCAGATACAATTCTGTGTAAATCATTAATGCATCTTGAAACAATCGTGAATATTAGTATCCTATGCTTTTGATGAGTGCAAAGTGCTCTAAAACTCGCTTGGCGTTATGACGGGGATGGAATATTGGTCAAACGTGTTATAATGGCTGTGATTGCCAGCTTATTTTTGAGTGCCTGTGCGAGTGGGCTACCTGATCCAGCGATGTTGCAAAATGCTTTGTTAAGCAACAACAGCGACAGGCAACTTACGACTGGCAGCGTAGAACCTGCTGAACGGTCTGCTGCATCGCGCGTTTTAACCGCCGTTGCAATAGAGCGTGTCACTGGTGAGGCTGTTGAGACTTTTCAGCCTTACAACTAATTCACAATATAATGATAGCCTTAACTAAAAGGGGTTGCGCGATCGCAGCTCCTTTTAGCTTTAAGCTCATGCGTTCCATAACAATATAAACAGATAAATCAGCCAGTTTTGCAGGTGATGTGCGCCGGGCAAGATTATATGCTTTTGCACTTCTGCCAAATTACTGCCGTTTTCAACAAAAAGCCCTGGCAACACGAGTGGTCAGCCTCGGCTGTTGCAAACCGGCTTGGCTTTGAGCAGTTGGCCCCTTCGGCCTGTCCGCTGTTGCGTATGTGCTGTGAGCCTGGTTGGGCAGGCAGGCTCAGGTGCAATCTGACACAGCAGGATTAAAAAAGCCCCTCGATCTGGCCTGCTGAATTAAGCTTGATATCTTCAGCAGCCGGAATCCTCGGCAAACCAGGCATTGTCATGATCTCACCGCATATGGCGATAACGAAGCCAGCGCCGGCTGCCAGGCGGACCTCTCTGAGTGGTATCGAAAAACCAGTTGGAGCACCGCGCCAATTTTGGTCTGTTGTAAAAGAGTATTGCGTTTTCGCCATGCATACGGATAAATTCCCGTACCCTTCGTTTTGCCAACGCGCGAGCTGATTTATGATTTTCTGATCGGCAACCACGGCGTCGGCACGGTATATTTCCTTGGCAATCGTTTCAATTTTTTCGAATAAGCCGATATCGCAGCGATAAAGCGGGCGATAAGCGGAGGAGTGAGTTCCCGCCAGTTCAACCACTTTTTCAGCAGTTTCAGTAATTCCGGAACCGCCATTTGCCCAATGCGTGTTTTTAATCGCTGTAATTCCAAGGCTACCGCAGTAATCTTTTATGACTGCGATTTCAGCCTCTGTATCAGTTACAAAGTGGTTGATGCTGACAACAGCGGGAACACCAAACTTTTTGATATTCTCAAGGTGACGGCCAAGATTGGCGCAACCAGCTCTAACGGCGGCAGTGTTTTCAGTTGCAAGGTCTGAATGGGCAACGCCGCCGTTCATCTTGATAGCACGAACGCTGGCAACGATCACCGCTGCATCCGGCTTCAGGCCGGCTTGCCGGCACTTAATGTTAAAAAACTTCTCGGCTCCAAGGTCTGCGCCAAAACCCGCTTCGGTGATTACGTAATCCGCAAGCTTAAGCGCTGTCCTGGTCGCAATGACGGAGTTACAGCCATGAGCGATGTTCGCAAACGGGCCGCCATGCACGAAGGCTGGATTGTTTTCCAGTGTCTGAACGAGATTAGGCTGCATGGCATCACGCAACAGAACCGTCATTGCGCCGTCTGCCTTGAGGTCCCGGCAGTAAACGGGTGAGCTATCATTGCGATAGGCAACAACAATGTCGCCGAGGCGTTGCTGTAAATCTTCAAGGTTTTGTGCCAGGCACAAGATGGCCATAACTTCAGAGGCAACAGTGATGTCGAACCCGGATTCGCGTGGATATCCGTTGGCAACTCCACCGAGCGAAACGGTGATCTGGCGTAGGGACCGGTCGTTCATATCCATAACACGCCGCCAGGAAACACGCCGGGAATCAATGCCAAGCTCATTGCCCCAGTAGATATGATTGTCGATCATTGCGGCCAGCAGATTGTGGGCCGATGTGATGGCATGGAAGTCGCCGGTGAAATGGAGGTTGATGTCTTCCATCGGAACGACCTGGGAATAACCGCCGCCAGCAGCTCCCCCTTTCATCCCAAAGCACGGGCCAAGCGAAGCTTCGCGAATACAAATGGCCGCTTTTTTGCCGATTTTGTTTAAGCCATCGCCCAGACCGACTGTCGTTGTTGTCTTGCCTTCACCTGCCGGCGTTGGGGTGATCGCGGTGACCAGGATGAGTTTGCCGTCAGGGCGATCGGCGAGCGACGCAATGAATTCTGCTGATATCTTGGCTTTGTAATGTCCGAACGGCAGAAGATGTTCGGGCGTAATACCAAGCTTGCCGCCGATCTCTTGAATTGGGCGCTTGTGTGCTTCACGGGCAATTTCAATGTCGCTCTTTGCCATCAACTTGGTATCTAATTCGGTGTTGCGTGTTGGGTTGGCTCAAGCGGCGTGAAAAAAACATCAACGCGCATTCCGGGTAGTAGAGGTGGGCTTCCCTCAATTGCGATATCAACCTCTAAGACTTCGACATCGCGGGGCTCGTTTGAGCCACGTAGCCCGAGGCCTGGCACGTTAACGCGTGGCGCCAAGCGCACCACCTTACCGAAATATTTCTGACCTTCAAAGGCACTTGACCTGATCTCGACAGCCTGACTTTTTCTAATCTGGCTGATGTTGCGTTCTTCAATCTCTGCCGTGACTTCAAGTTCGTCAGTTTTTCCAATTATTGCAACTGGAACAGGACTTGTGGGATTGACAATTTCGCCGGACTTTATCCCCATCTGAAGAACCATACCATCCATCGTAGCCCGGATGCGGGTTTTTTCGTAGGCAATTTCTGCAAGTCGCAGATCAGCGCGTGCAATGGCAAGGCCTGAATCCAATCGCGTTGAACTAGGGCTGTTAGGTTTATTTTCGATGTTAGCAAGAACTTGCCGTTTTGCACTAATATCCCTATAAGCAGCCACGATTTTCTGGCGTGAGGATGCGAGCACCGAATCGGAAACTTGCTTTCCCGCATGGCGTTCCAGCAATAATTGATCGAGGTTCTCCCGCGCAAAATGCAGCTGACGCTCGGCCGCTGCAACGTCATCAAGCGCCTCGCGCCAGGCTAAAACTGCTTTTTCTGCATCTTTTGCGGCTTCCTCTGCACGCTCGGCGAGGCGAACCTGAACTTCGGCGCGGGCTGCGCTGAGGCGGGCCAAAGCCTGTTCATCATCGATCAAAGCGATAATATCACCATGCTGAACGCGGTCATTAATATTCACCAGAACTTCGCGTACTATGCCGCGAGCTTCCGCCCGGATGTGAACTTCACCGCCTTTAGGCTTGATGCGCCCGGGAGCTGTCGCCGCCCACGTTGTCAAAGATTTGGCCTGCATGGGAGACGCTGCGGTGTTTGGCGTGGAGTTACTGTATGTAAACAGACTAATCTCGTCGGCGGCACTTTTGTGAGAGATGAACGCAATAAGATGCCAAATCGAAAATGTTAGCATTGCCGCCAGACACATTGTAAAAAGCGCTGAGTCAGGACTGAAAATACTACGCGCTGAGCCTCTTTTGTTTTTTTGTGCCATGTTGTCTTGTTTTTGTCGCACTGGAATTACTGGAGCGATCATCGTCAACTATCCGACCATCTTCGATTTTAAGGATGCGATCTGCATAACGCAGCGTACGCGGATCATGGGTTACTGCAAGAACGGCGCGTTGCTCTTTATGTGTAATTTCGGCCAGTAGTTCCATCACAGCATGGCCGTTTTCACTATCAAGTGCAGCAGTCGGTTCGTCAGCGAGCACAAGAGCTGGCCTGCCGACAATGGCCCTTGCAACTGCAACACGCTGCTGTTCTCCGCCCGACATTCGCTTGGGATAACTGTTGTAGCGATGCTCTAAAGAAACCGATTGCAAAGCTGCCGCAGCGCGTCTTTTGGCTTCAGACCAAGGTACACCACGGATATCAAGAGCAAGAGCAACATTCTCAAGCGCAGTTAATGTCGGGAATAGATTATACGATTGAAAAATGAAGCCAATTTGTTCACGACGCAAACGTGCCAATTTGTCCGGCTTCATTCCTGTCGTTTCCTGACCTGCAATAACGATACTGCCGCTCGTTGGTGAAAGTATACAGCCAAGCATTGAGACAAGCGTGGTCTTGCCTGAGCCAGAAGGTCCCATGAGCAAAGTGAATTCACCGGGATAAAGCGACAGAGTCACGCCCTTGACGGCGAGCACCTTGCCAGCATCCTCGCCAAGTTCCTTAGCCACATCAAATGTTTGAGCAATGGCTGAATTTTTCATCGGCTGAACACCATTGCAGGATCAATTCTCGTTATCTTTATAATCGCGGAAGCAGCTGAAATTGAACACATAAATAATGTCAGTGCAAACAAGCCTAACGCTAAATCCGGTGTCATGACAATTGACAGTTCACTGTCCTTGCTCAACCAGACTATACCTATAGAAATAATCATTCCGAGGCTATAACCAAGAACAGCGCTTAATCCGGCTTGCGTCATAATAACCTTATGGATGTAAACAGAGGACGAACCGAGAGCGCGTAGGGTTGCAAACTCGTTGATATGATCTTTCGTGCTGGCATAAAGTGTTTGCGCAACAATAACGGTGCCGACCAGCGTACCGAGGAGGGCACCGCCAATAAGTGCAGCGCCGGCTCCCGTTCCAAACAGCCAGAAATCGATTGAACGCTCTTTAAGTTCACCTGTCGTCAGAATGTCCAGACCTGGAAGTTTACGACGGAGTTCGGATTGTACGGTCCCGACATCAGCCCCAGGCGCAACTTTAATAAGATAGAACGATGCCTCATCCGGCGACATGCCAAGCAGCTTGCGCGCTTGTTTGAGAGTTGTGAATATGTATGGGGTGGTGGTGAATGAACGCACCCCATGCGTTACTGCTGTGATGCGCACGCGCTGCTTATTGATCTCTGCGGTCGCACCAAGACTGGAAATCCCCAGATAATCGAAATATGTCCGATCGGCAGTGACGGCATCGGGGACATTGAGGGAATTCAGATCGCCTTCCACAATATTCCATGGCAGGAGAGCTTCCTCGGAAACGTTCGTTCCAATAATAACGCAAAGTTGTCCGGCGCCATCCGGTTTTCTCCAATTGCTAAAGGCGGCGATAATAGGATATACGCGAGCAACTCCAGGTGTTGACAATGCCGCATAACGCTCATGGCCTGTCAAAACGCCGGATTCTTCAATGCTCTTGGTGCCATACGCCGATATCCATATATCCCCGTCTGCATGGTCAATAACCGAGGTGATGATACGGCTGGTACCAGCATAGATGCCAAGCTGAACCGCAACAAGAACAACAGAGAACAAGATGCCGACTATCGTAACGGCTAAGCTTGTCTTGTCGTAAAAAAGGTTACGCATGGCCAGAGTTATAATCATAGGTCGGCCGATCTTCCGTTTATTACCTGCCTTCTTTAAAATGGACAGAAGGAACGTTGGCGCTGCTTGAGGCAGGTTCTTCTATTTTTGGGCGTATATACGCGATATAAGCCGGTAATGGATGTATGCCATGAGACATCACAATTAAAGTAAACATGCCGCAGTGTTCTGCTGATAAGCAGCATCCTTGTTGCGAGGCGCTATGCTTACACCCGTTGGCTCATAATACGTAGCAACTTTAAGGTAAGGCAACAAGGTTCTGAAATTCAAGCTCTAAGTTTAAGGTTTGATTCCATGCATTTTAACAAAAAACACCATCTTTTCGTACTGATCTCGCCCAATGCCATGCGCTCATGGTGCGTGGCATTTGTCGTAACCTTTTGTCTTGCAAATCCCTCTTTTGCACGTGACAGCATCAAGGGAATCTGGATCGATGAAACTGGCAGAGGTGCCGTCCAAATTCTGCCGTGTCTTGACGCTGGCAATTACATTCATACCACAACCGGCGGTGCAATTCTTTGCGGCCATATTGTATGGATTGATCATGATAGAGATGAGCGTGGACAGCCGCTTAAAGACAACCTCAATGAAGATCCTGAAAAACGCAAGCGTGTCATTTGCGGACTGCAGATTATCAGTGATCTGAAATACCAGCTGGATGGCACCTGGGAAAAGGGCAGGATCTACGATCCGAGACGAGGTAGAACGTTTGATCTGGCCGTGCGCCTTTTGTCGGAGGATCAATTGGAAGTGACGGGATACTTAGGGGCAAAGTTCCTGGGTAAGAGTTTTGTCTGGAAGCGGGCATCGCAGGATATTGGGACGTGTCAGAAAGAATAGTTTATTGCCAGGTTCCGATGCTTACTTTGCAGTGTTGCGCCTGAGCATCAGTGTGTCTGCGATAAGTTGTCGTCATAAGTCAGCCGGCCACGATTTAAGGTGTCCTCCGCGACGGATCTTACCTTGAAACGACAGACTTAAAGGCTTGGGACGCTACATATGCCACATATAGTGGCACTTTATCATTTTGAGATTTCGGTCCCTCAAGTCGGCTTATTGTCAATATTCTATGTCATGTTAACATTGAAGCGCTATTGAACTTAGGGTTCGTTGAAACAAATTTGCCGGCAGGATTTTAAAGTATGGTATGCGTTCCTGTAAATAGGTCTACAAGAATTTTCATTTCGCTATGTGTTGCTTTACAGTCCACTCTTGCCCACTTCGCGCAAGCTGAGACGGTTCAGAAAGAGGCCATATCGCATAGCGATTATGAGGCTTGTCAGGCACAAAACGAGGCAGAATTCAGGACTGCAATACGAGCGATTACTCTCAAGGCTTTGAGGAGTGGCATAGCACGCCTCGATTATAAAGCCCTTGTTCGCGATCAGTGGCGTGCGCATAAGCTTGAGAATGTTATCGATACCCAGGTTGACCTTGCAGTTTTACAGGTACGTAACGAAACCAGCTGGGGGCAACTTCTGAAATCTCTCGCCTACCAGGATAAAGCCAAGGAACTTGCGATTGCGGTTGCCGAGAGAGTTTATCGCTCTGATGCAACAAAAACAGCGTTGGAGGCGATGGCGATTGATGCCGGCCGGGAAATCGGCAAATCAATCGAATTGACGACAACCGATGCTAAACTGCCGGCGCAGAAGTGTATGCGTGCATTCCTTGGTCCTCGCTATGGACAAACGGTAGCAACTGCCGTCATAGACGATACATCCGCTGCATTCACAGTTGCACCTGATGATGCAAAAGCTTCGACATCCGGAGTTGCGGTTGCCGCCAGCGCATCGGGTGCTATCACTGGCGCCGTTATTCTTCTTGTCCGCCGACAGCTTGCGCGGATGGCCCAGCGTCTTGGCCAAAGAGTGGTTGGTGCCGTCCTTGGGCGTTTAGTGGCGATTGTGGCAGGCGGGATCGGTGTTGTTTTGATAGCCAAGGACGTATGGGACTTACGTTACGGCGTTATGCCGATTATCGCTGACGAAATGAAGTCTAAAGCCACGAAAACCAAAGTCCAGGATGAACTGGCGCTGGCAATCCAAGAGCAAATTAATGGTCAGATGGAAGTATTGGCCGACGGTGCAGCCGAGCATATCATTGAGATCTGGCGTGAATTCAAACGGGCTCACCTTAAGGTCTTGCAAATGTCGGCAGCGAATCGCCAGTTCAAGGAATTCGTTGAAACAGCCCGGACCGGTCAGCTGGCGCGCATCAACGAAGTTGTCGCAATCGTTATAAGGCAGGGCGCTGGCGAAGAGACGATCAATCGGATGATGACAAATGGATCTCTTCAACGTGCAGTTATTCAAATGCCGCAGGAGGGTGTACAGATTGCGCGTGAAATTCAATCTGTTGAGCGGGCCTTGTCATGGTGGGACATTGCCGGCGATCGAATGCCCGATGTCGTCAGGCTCGGTTTGCATAAGAAGGCAGAACCAGAAAGTTTTACCCGCAATTCGTTGCAGCGCATCTTAAACATTGACGATGATGTTGCGATTAGCCGACTGGCGGCGGTTAAGGCGCGCGCGCGCGAAGTGCTTTTTGAATTTGAGGATGAACAGCTCAGCCGGCTTGGACGCGAAATGAATACACAGCAGCTGGACACTTTGGCTGGCTACATGACTGGCCTTGTACCAGACGCACGGCAGGAAGTGGTTCGCACGATTGTCGAGACGCCGTCTCGCATGAACAGACTGGATTCTGATTACGTGCGCCAGGCAGTGATCGCAAGCAGCGATCAACTGGCGGCCGTAAAAATGATGCTCAGAAGCGATCAGGGCCTGGAATTTGATGTTATACGCTCGGATTTCGGCTTGGCCTGGGAGCAACAGATCAATCCTGTGTTATTATGGAATAAGCATCCGCTTGTGATCAGTGCCGCGGGATTTGCCCTTTTGTTTCTCCTGCTGGTGCTGCGGCGGATTTTGTTCGTCCCCCGGCAGACGCGGCAAGAAACAATTTAAGATAGCTTTACGGAAACACACTGTAAAGCGTGTGAAGTGGTCATCCGGTTTCCGGATGAGAGTTTACTGGGACGTGGGCGCCATTAGGCGATCTGGAGTGTGGATATGCAATGCGTTTCAAGTGACAGCGTTGACGGTGCAATCCGGCGCGGCGATCTTGTGTTCGCAACGGCGGTGAGCGGCGCAAATGTCCTGCGGGATGTACGCGAGGCAGTCACCAACGTTGTCGGCGGCCAAATGAAACGCTACGAACACGTACTCGACCATACGATTGCGCGTGCGCTTGAGAGCTTGAAGGAGCGGGCGAAAGACCAGGGCTACGATGGCATCGTCAGCCTGCGCATCGTGCACCCGCACATCACAGACGGTGCAATAGAGGTCGTGGTCTACGGCACCGGCTTTTACCATCTGCCCTAAGCAAAAATCTATTTTTATTGACCAACGTATGAGCAATTCGAATTGGTCGAATCGCTATGTTTTCTGGAAAACAGGCAAATATCATTCGTTAGTCAGTAGTCGAATGTTTGCTTAGGCCGTGTCGTCAATTAGCACGCGGGACCTTCTTTTCTATCGCGTCCCAGATCATGGTGGCGATATCGTTGCCGCCAAACGCCTTGATCTGGCGTATGCCCGTAGGCGACGTCACATTGATCTCGGTGAGATATGGGCCAATAACATCGATGCCGGTGAACAGCAGGCCGCGTTTGCGCAGCTCCGGGCCAAGACGCTCACAGATCTCGCGATCCCGATCTGTGAGGTCGACCGCCTCGGCGCGGCCACCGACGTGCATATTCGAGCGTCCTTCATCAGCAGAGGGGATGCGATTGATGGCGCCGGCGATTTCGCCATCGACGAGAATAATGCGCTTGTCGCCCTGGCGCACCTCGTCACGGTATTGCTGAACCATGAACGGCTCGCGAAACGACAACTGGAACATTTCAACCAGTGGGTTAAGGTTCGTATCGTCAGGTTTGAGGCGAAATACGGCTGCGCCGCCGTTGCCGTAGAGCGGCTTGATGATGATATCCTCATAACGCCCGCGAAACGCACGCACATCTTCCAGATTTCGCGTAATCATCGTCGGCGGCATAAGATCCGCAAAGTCAAGGACAAATACTTTCTCCGGCGCGTTGCGGACCTCGGTCGGATCGTTCACCACAAGCGTGTCGGGATGAATGCGCTCAAGTAAATGCGTCGTTGTAATGTAGCCCATGTCAAACGGCGGGTCCTGGCGCAGGAGCACGGCATCGAGCCTCGTAAGGTCCTCGGTACGCGCATCGCCAAGCGTGAAGTGGTTCTCAAGATCGTCGTGAACGGTGAGCATGTGGCCATGCGCAATGAGGCGGCCGCCATCCAGCGTGAGATTGGGCGGCGTATAATAAAAGATCTCGTGCCCGCGTGCCTGAGCTTCGAGCAGAATGGCAAGCGTTGAATCGCCAGGCACATCGATACGATCGATCGGGTCCATCTGGCAGGCAATCTTAAGCGGCATTGTCAAGCGCTTTCATGGCAAAATAGTTGATCTCACCATGCCTTAACGGATTGCGCAGCAGACGGCAACTATTTGCTGGGTCCTTAAAGCTCCGCGAAACCGCCGCCGGCTGCCTTATCAGCATGCCTCGCAACGCACGCCAGCGCCACACTTTTTCACACGCTGGCGACGATAGGGAAAATTAATCTAATTTCATGCTGACGCATGCGCCGCATCTTTGTATGGTCTGCCAAAATATAGCCCCATGCGCTTGCCTGATGTCTTAAGAGGGAGCAGATAATGCAAATCGTTTTTGTATCGACCGTTTCGAAAGAGTTTGGCATTTATCGCACGCCCATCGACGAAGGCGTGTCTGGCCTTGATATTCATGTCTACACCCAGGAAAAGATGGGCGGGATCTCCAGGGATCTGATCCTGCGCCTTGATGACTATATCCAACGGTCAGACTTGATCATCCATCTGATTGGCGAGCGGGCTGGCGCGATTGCTGATAATGTGCAGACAGAGATACTTCTGAAGCGCCATCCTGGCCTTAAAGGCAAGCTCGGTGCAGAGATCGAAAACGATAAAATTACCTTCACGCAATGGGAAGCATATCTGGCGCTATTCCATAATAAGCAGCTTGTCATTGCCAAGGCTGCCAGCGACGGGGCAGTCGAGCGCGATCCAAAACATACGGAAAACGATGACAGCTTCGACCCAGATGCAGAGCGGGCAAGCCAGGCCGCCCATATTGCACGTCTTGAGAGCATATTTAGTGTTTATGTCACTGATAAACTAACATTCAATAATTTAAAAGATTTCAAAGTAGGCCTTTATGAAACCGAAGAGTGGCGCAACCTTCTCGCAAACGCGACGCCACGTCTCATCCCTGACCTTGCCAAACTGCCGCAAACCTTTGCCGATGAGCTGCTTGGCCGGGACGAGGAAATGGCACGGCTGCGCACGTATTGGGAAGACGACGGCATCAACATCGCCGCGCTCGACGCGATGGGCGGGGCCGGTAAAACGGCGCTGGCCGGGCACTTCTCCCGCGGCCTAATCAATGGTTCTAAAGCCGTCACCAAAGCTGGCGATGTCGCAGCTGCCTATGCGTGGAGCTTTTATTCGCAGGGCTCGAACGAAGATCGCCAGACCTCGGCGGAGGAGTTTTTTGTCGGCGCTTATAAATATTTTCGCCTTGGCGAGGTGCCGAATGAGGCGGGCGCCAAGGCGGAGCCGCTGGCCCGTGCCATCCAGCGCCAGAAGACGCTGCTCATCCTTGACGGGCTGGAGCCATTGCAATACGCGACAGGCGGGCGCAGCGGCGGCGGCAAATCGGACAAAGGCTGGGTTGGCGGCATCAAGGACCCGGATATGGAGCGTCTGCTCGATCTGCTGGCCGACTCTAACCCTGGCCTGGTGCTGGTCACAACCCGTATCGCGCTGTCGCGCCTCGCGGGCCGGCCAACCGTCAAGCGCGAGGCTCTCAGCCCCCTCGGCATGATGGATGGCATTACGCTGCTGCGCAACCTTGGAGTGGAGCCGGGCCACGAAGGCAAGCCGCTGCCGCCGCGCGCCGCGTTTCCCGCCGCCATCGCCCAGAACCTGCCGGAGGCCTACGACGCGCCACCCGCCACCGCCGCCGTCGAGACGGTGCCTTATTCTGTGGCCTGCGATCTGGCCAAGGCTGTCGACGATCTGCGCGGCCACGCGCTGGCGCTGACGCTCGCCGGCCGCTTCCTCGCCACCGCGCGCGACGGCGATATCCGCCACATCAATGAGCTGCCATCGACGGCGGCGCTGGCCAGGCGCTCGGCGATCTCGAGGGCTATTCCAAAGAAGACCGCGATTATCGTGACACCTTCAAGGTGATGCACGCCATCGAGATCGCCGCGGTGCGTTCGATAAACACTCGCAAGGCGACGCACGACCCGGCATCAACGGCGGCGGGCGTCGAACTGGCGGTCCTGTTCTTCCTTGGGCTGTTCGACCGCCCGGCGGATGCCACGTTGCTCGATGTGGTCTACCCGGCCGCAGGCGCGCTGGAGCCCGATCCGGCCGATCTGCAGCAGGCCGCAACGCCGTTTGTCGAGGATCCGCAAAAGCCTTCAGCACCAGAGTGGCGGGAGCGCGCGGGCCGCTGGGCGGCGATGCAGTCGGCCGTAACGCGACTGTTTG
>CAWUIN010000055.1:0-17788 GCA_963922535.1 uncultured Hyphomicrobiaceae bacterium
ACTTTCTGGCAAGCGTCCTCGCATCGTGAAAAAATTTCACCCGATTCCCCTGGTCTGCTTAGACACTTCAATACGCCTGCAAGCGCGCCGCCACCCCTGTGTCTTCGTTTACCATCGCCTCCCTGGTGTGTCCCATATCGAACCTGCAACATACAGATGAAGACACCATAGACAATGGAACTTGGTCTCACGCATCTTCGAGAGGCGGTGGCTTGTTATCTCGGATGGCTTTACCGCGCCCCGACAAACTCGGGTTGGTCATAAAATATTCGTGAGCATTGACCAGTTCTTCATCTGCCGTAGGCACAATACGCTCATGCGAACCGTCAGGCAGAATACGCCAGCTTTGCTGATTGTCACGAATGTTTACCAGCATAACCTGGTCGAGGATCTGCTCATGCACCGTCTCATTGACAATCGGCACCATCGCTTCGACACGGCGGTCGAGATTACGTGGCATCAAATCGGCAGAACTTATGTAAACGGCTGCCTTGCGCGAGGGCATCGTTTCGCCGCAGCCAAAACAGTAAATGCGGGAATGCTCCAGGAAGCGGCCGACGATGCTTTTAACGCGGATGTTTTCAGATAGCCCTTGAAGGCCTGGGCGCAGACAGCAAATGCCTCGCACGACAAGATCGATCTGGACCCCAGCGGCGCTGGCCTCGTAGAATTTGTTGATGATTCCCGGATCGACCAGTGAATTCATCTTGCACCAGATTGTCGCTGGCCGGCCTTTTTTTGCGTGGGCGATCTCCTGGTCGATATGTTCGACAATACGGCTGCGTATACCATCTGGACTGGCTGCCATTTTCTCCATTTTGGCAGGCTTGCCATAGCCAGTGATAAAGTTGAAAATCTTTGCCACTTCGCATGCAATGTCCGGATCGTCCGTGAAGTAGGAAAGGTCTGTATAAATGCGTGCGGTTTGCGGATGATAGTTTCCTGTGCCAATATGACAGTAGGTCACCAACTTACCCTCTTCACGGCGTACAATTATACCAAGTTTTGCGTGCGTCTTGAGCTTCTGGTAGCCGTAAACAACATGGACGCCACTTTTTTCAAGCTTGCGGGCCACATTAATATTGGTACTTTCATCAAAGCGTGCCTTGAGTTCGACAACCGCAGTGACCGATTTTCCGACTTCTGCTGCCTCTTTCAGATGTTCAACGATCTGGCTATCTGCCTTGGAGGTCCGGTACAGCGTCCACTTGATCGCCAGGACGTCAGGATCCGTAACAGCCTCGCGTAAATAACGCAGAACGACACCAAATGACTCGTAGGGATGATGAACGACAAAATCCTTGTGCGCAATGGCTGTAAACACATTCCCGCCCAGTTCATCGACACGCTCGGGGAAGCGTGGGTCAAACGGCGGAAACAGTAGGTCGCGGCGTTCATCGACAATCAACATAGCGGCATCTGCAAGGCCAATCATGCCGTCCTTGTCGAACACAACTTCTTCCTTGACCTTAAGTTTATTGGTCACAAATTGACGCATATGCGATGTCATACCGTCGTTGATTTCCAGGCGGATGACGTCTCCGCGACGGCGGCGGCGCAACTGAGCCTCGTACGCCTTTGTCAAATCCTCGGCTTCTTCCTGAAATTCAATATCGCTGTCGCGCAACACCCGGAATAAACCCTGGTCGAGAATCTGAAACGAAGGGAAAAGCTCATCGATAAAAAGGCCGACGATGGTTTCAATCTGAACAAATCGGATTTCACCCTCACTGTCCTGTCTTGCCGGGAGCCGGAAAAAACGCTTTAGCTGACTTGGGATCGGGATCAGACCGGTCGTTGACTCGCCCTCACCATCGCTCATGTCAACGGCAATTGTCACGCTCTTGTTCTGAATAAAGGGAAACTGCTGCGCGGGATCCACATTGAGAGGCGTCAGAACGGGGAAGATCTCCTCGTTGAATATCGTGCGTAGCACTTCATGCTCATCTTCCGTCAAATCGTTCGCTTCGGTGAGACGAATGCCAGCGACGTCAAGTTCACGCTTTATAGTGTTCCAAAGTTGGCTTTTTTCTTCCACAAGCTTTGCTGCAAATCCATTGATAGCCTCCAGCTGCTGCACAGGTGTCTTACCGTCAACGCTGATTTGACCGACTTTAGCCTGGACCTGACCGTAAAGACCGGCGACACGGACCATGTAGAATTCATCAAGGTTCGAGGCCGAGATCGACAGAAAGCGTAAACGTTCCAGCAGAGGATGCTGCATGTTGCGCGCTTCTTCGAGAACGCGCGCGTTGAACTGCAACCATGACAGTTCCCGGTTATAGAAGCGTTCAGACGCGCTCATCGCCGGCTCTATTGCGTCTGCCTTTTTGGATTGTTGCCGTCCATCTGTATTGCGTTGATTAACCGTTTTGCGCGCCGTCGATTTTTTCGCTTTTTTTTGCGCCGTTACCATTTCTTGCCCCGTCTACTACGCCATTGTAAGTACGATATCTATAGTGCAGTTATAATCAGCACTGGGCTTTCAAAAATTCAAGCGCTTTACCCTGCTGAAACGTATAATTATGTATTCACCATATGACTGTAACATTACAATTTGTTTTTGGCATGAAATCTAATGCTTTATAGGAAAAAGTTTACCAATTACCTCTTTTGCAAGCGCGCGCGTTGCTTTGCGCTGTGTTGCAAGCGCCAGATGGTTCATTTCGGCGACAATCGCGTTCGCGGCTTCAGCAGAGCGCTCCATGTGCGTGAGAATGAATTTGATAATCGCCGGCTCAACATGCCATTGACGATCTGCAAACAGCTTGACCAGCAAGCTTTGCAGCAGTGCATCGTCAGGCGGTGCAATCACCAACACAGGCACGGCACGCAGCCGCGAACGCAGGTCTGGCAATACCAACTCAAGCTCCCCTGGAGGATAGCGCGATGTCATGAGCAACGAACCGCGGTGCTCGCGCGCCATATTCAAGCGATAGAAAAGCGCTTTTTCGCTAGCGATACCGTGATGAAGATCCTCAACCGCCAGGTGTTCCTCAGGTCCCAACTTACCCGCTACATTTTCATCGAGGTCGATGGCGGGGATCACGGTGGCACCGCTACGCATCTTCCAAACGTTAATGAGATGGCTTTTACCGACGCCTGATGGCCCGCAAAGCACCACAGCTGGCCCCGACCAGTCTGGCCAGCGTCCAACCATTTCGACAGCAGCCTGATTTGACGAACTGACGAGAAAATCTTCAGCGCCTTGTGCCGCCAGATGGGGTAAATCCAAAATCAGCTGTTCCGGCATGGCTTTAGCCTTTCACAAGCCTGGAAAATTTCAACCATTTGCCATTGGCTTCAGCTTATCACTTTAAATGATACAGGCCACTAATTCTACCGCTTCACATCGCCTTATCCAAGCTTATAGCGGGGGGGGGCATGCAGACTAAATCTGCACCATGTTGCATAAGCATGCAACCGCGGACTGAGGCCAGGGCGAGGTCAGGGGGGGGCCAATGGCTTGGAACGATACAGCAGAACCTGGCAAGGCAATGGAGACTACTGGCCAGGAAAGCCTTAAACGAGGGCAGTTCGCGCTTTACATGACTAAAGCTGGATTATAACATTATTAACTGAGTGTTAGCCGCTCTAATCTTCAGGCAAACCAGCTGCCGAGTTAAAAGAAATGGGGCTTTATAATGTCAAAACTCAGAATAAATCGTAGATCGTTATTGCAAGGTACCACTGCGATTGGTTTGACGTTAAGTCTGCCACTGGTCTTAAAGCCAATGAGAACAAGGTTAATTTCTTTAACTGGGACACCTATATAGGCGAAACGACACTTGAAGACTTTACCAATGCTACGGGTATTGAAGTTCAATACGATCTGTATGCCAATAATGCAGAGTTGTTTGCCAAGCTGAAGAGCGGCAATCCGGGTTATGACTTAATCGTCCCGACAAACGACTATATCGAACGAATGATCAGGGCGGACATGTTGATGCCTCTGGATCATTCTAAGATTCCCAACATTGCCAATATCGATCCACTCTTTATGGATGCTGCGTTCGACCCGGGCCGCAAATACTCACTGCCTTATATGTGGGGAACGGTTGGGGTTGGCTATCGCAAGTCGGCGGTGTCGGCACCGATTTCTTCCTGGGGCGAACTGATCAATTCAGACAAATACTCAAAGCGCATCGCCTTGTTGTCCGACGGCCAGTATGTATTCCAGGCGGCGCTGAAATACATGGGCAAATCGTTAAATGACTGGACGGATGAAAATATCGAAACTGCAGCAGAGATGATCCTGAAGCAGAAGCCGCATATCACGGCATTCGCCCAGGATAATGGACAAGATCTGCTGTTGTCAGGCGAGGTTGATATTGCGATGGAATGGAACGGCGATATCCTGCAGATTATGGAGGAAGACAGTGATATCAATTATGTCGTTCCGAAAGAGGGAGCGTTGCGCTGGGAAGACACGCTTTGTATCGCGAAAGGCGGGCCAAATCCTGACAACGCCCATGCCCTGATCAACTTCATCCTGGATGCTAAAGTCAACGCAGAAATTGCCAAGACCATCATGTATGCAACGCCGAATAAAGCGGCAAAAGCGCACCTGCCGGAAAGCTATTTAAACAACCCGGCGATTTTTCCGGAACCAGAACAATTGGCGGCCACGGAAGTCGCGATTTATCCTGGTGCGGAAATCATCCGCAAGATTGACGACGCCTGGACACGGGTGAAGTCAGCCGGCTGAGCCCAATGGGCGGGGTCGTTTGTCCAACGGCCCGGCTGGCCATTTCTCCTAATGCCTACACTGCAGATTTTCTTGGCACGCTGCCGGGCGTCCTTGCGCCTTACAGCGTTCTTTAAACGGAGTGCCAGAATGGAAAGTTGGAGAAACAATAAGGCGGTATTCTTAACGTTCCTTGGGCCGGCATTGCTTTGGCTCACGATTTTCTTCTTCGTACCTCTGGCGATTATCTGGCTCTACAGTTTTGGCGAAAACGTCTCTCTGGTGGACATTGAGATCACCTGGACCCTTAACAATTACGAACGGATCTTCCGCCCGGAAATCCTCATCCTGCTCTGGCGTACGCTGTGGCTGTCTGCGCTCGCCACCATGATTTGCATCGTCATCGCCTTTCCAGTCGCCCTGGTGATCGCAAGCGCCCAGCCAAAATGGAAACCATGGCTTTTATTGCTGATCATTCTGCCGTTCTGGACCAACGGATTGATCCGAACGTATGCGCTTTTGAACATTCTTGGGACCCGTGGCCGGCTGAATGGAGCGCTGCACTGGATTTGGACCCAGGCAAATGAGGCGTTAACCCTTATCGGTCTGGGTGACTATCATCTCTTAGGCGAACGATTTCAGCCAATCCAGTTTCTCGGCACCGAGCTTGGTGTAATTTATTGCCTTGTCTATTTCTTTCTGCCGTTCGCGATTTTGCCAATATACTCCTCGCTGGAACGCCTGGATAAATCTTATCTCGAGGCCAGCCTCGATCTCGGCGCAGGACAGGTGCGGACCCTGTTTGTCATTCTGGTGCCACTTGCCTCCACCGGCATCTTCACCGCGGCAATCATCACCTTTATCCCTGCGATCGGCCAGTTCCTGATTCCCGATCTGCTTGGCCGGGGACAGGTGGATATGATCGCAAATGTTATCGAACGCCAGTTCAAGAAAGCCAATGACTGGCCCTACGGTTCGGCCTTATCGCTGTTCCTGCTCTATGTCACCTTTATCGTCCTGGCGATCCGGGCGACGGTCGATGCAAGACGATCTGCGGAGCGTGCCAATGCATAAATCGCGCGAAAAGCCGGAACCATTTCACTATCACCGCAAGCTATCGCTGCAGCTGTTCTTCATTGCCACGATCGTGTTTTTGTATCTGCCAATCATCGTCCTGGTGATTTTTTCATTCAACGATTCACGTCGCGGCGGCAACATCATCTGGCGCGGGTTTACTTTTGATTATTATGAAAAAGCCTTAAATAACGCCGGACTCATTGAGGCTTTTGCCAATTCGATCACGATTGCCGTGATATCGACCATCTTTAGCGTGATCCTCGGTGCTCTCACGGCGGTGCTGCTCTGGCGGTTCCGCTTTAGCTTCAAACCGCTGTTTGAAGGTATGGTGTCGCTGCCCATCGTGATCCCGGAAATTTGTATGGGCGTGTCGCTGGCAGTATTCTTCGGATATTTCGGCTTATGGGCTCCACCCGGAACGCCATGGCCTTTTAACCTCGCCAATATCATTATTGCCCATATCACGTTTTCCTTTCCCTTTGCGGCCATGGTAATCCGAACCAGATTGGCAACTTTTAATCGGGAGACGGAGGAAGCAGCCAAGGATCTCGGCGCCACGGAGTTCGAGGTGTTTCGTGATATCCTGCTGCCGCACATGAAACCGGGGCTGATCGCCGGGGCGCTGCTAGCCTTCACCCTGTCGCTTGACGATTTTGTTGTCACCTTCTTCACCTCTGCCCCTAACGCCGTGACATTCCCCGTCAAGGTTTATTCGATGGTGCGCTTCTCCGTGACGCCGGAAATCAACGCGGCCTCAACCGTCTTGATTATCCTGACCGTGATACTGACCGCATTTGCCATGCGATTCCAGAGCTTCAGAGAAACGTCCAAATGACCGTAAAACCAATCATTTCAGTCCAGAATGTCACCAAGCGCTTTGGCAGGTTCACGGCACTCGACAATGTCTCCATTGACGTGATGCCAGGCGAGATATTCGCCATACTTGGCCCATCGGGCTGCGGCAAATCCACCTTGCTGCGTATTATCGCCGGGCTGGAAGCGCCGACGGAGGGATGTATCCTGCTCGATGACGCAGACATTACGGCGATGCCGGCCAACAAACGGCCGATCAACATGGTGTTTCAGTCCTACGCTGTGTTCCCTCAGATGTCGGTGGCCAAAAACGTCGCCTATGGCCTGAAGGTGCAAAGAATGCCGCGCAGCCAGATCGATCAAGCAGTAGCGCAAGCGCTCGCGCAGGTTCATCTGACCGAGTTCCGCGACAGGATGCCAAACCAGTTATCCGGCGGCCAGCGTCAGCGCGTTGCCCTCGCCCGCGCGCTGGTGAAACGCCCGCGTGTACTTCTGCTGGACGAGCCGCTTTCGGCCCTGGACGCAAAGCTGCGCGACGCTATGCGCCTGGAACTGGTCCATCTGCAGGAACAGGTCGGGGTAAGCTTCGTGATAGTCACCCATGACCAGTCGGAAGCCATGGCGATAGCTGATCGCATTGCCGTGCTAAACGACGGCCGGCTGTGTCAGGTCGATAGCCCGGAAGGGCTCTATCAGCGGCCGGTGGACGGCTTTGTCGCGGACTTTATCGGCCGGATTAACCTCTTTGAGATCAAGGCCCTGAAACGTGACAGCGGCAAAGTAATTGTCAGTAGCACGGAAGCCGGTGATGTCGTAATTGCTGCCAGCCAGGCGCCAGACGGGATCGCCGCAGATGGTCTGGTAATGGCAATCCGCCCGGAGAAGATCACGGTCAGCCTTACCGCACCCATCACCGACGGAGGAACAGTCGTACAGGGCACGCTAGGTGACATTGCCTTCCAGGGTGAAAGCTCGATCGTTGAAATCAATCTACCGTGCGGCGCCGCGCTGTCGGCATTTCTGCACGACAGCGATTGCGCCCCCTTGCGCCAGGCGGCGGCCGGCGCCAATGTCTGGTGCCATTGGAATTCAGGCGACGTGCTGGTTCTCGCCAGGTCTGCCGTTTAGACAGCCCTTATGGATCGCTTGGAAGATATGTAGCCCTCGTGGGCCATGATGATGACCATAGGGCCTGGTTTGCCGTAATATCGAGCTCTGCCGCCAAACCCGGCGCACCCCCAGGCGGCATAAGTGCGCCTTTAGGGTAAGGATTTTCTGCTTGGCGGTTTTGCCTTCAAGCTGCTAACAAACCGGTGTTGATGGCGCGTTTTTTGCGGCTTGCCTTCCTGCCGCCTTCGTGCTTTAGACGACACTAAGTATGGACAAGGTTAAGTGCAGCTCCAGTTTTGGCGTCGACGCCAATCGTTGAATGAAGGTTGAAAACAGCCGCAACCGTCATCGCAGCAACTTGTTGTGTCCTGGATGGCCAGAACATGCAATCCTCCGACGCGGCTCAGCGTTTGTTCACAGGAATGCTCAATCGTCTCTTCGATACAGTCGATACGCAGTTTCGGATTGTGCAACAGCCGTGTGACGCGCATTTCAACAGCCCGGTTGGTTGCCGTGCTCGATGGTTTACACGTTCGCCTTGCCATCACCAGCATCATTGACACTAATGACTGAGATCATTTCCGCACCCTGCCAGAAAGTTTAAAATAAGAGGTCGTCGGATTTGAAGTCTTTTTGAAGTCTTAAAGATTAAAAAAACGACTTGGAGGAACAATAAATGGCACGCGCGGCTCTTGTCACAGGAGGAACACGGGGAATTGGCGAGGCAATTTCCATTGAACTGAAAAACAAAGGCTATCACGTCGCGGCAAATTATGCTGGCAACGACGAGGCGGCTGAGAAATTTCACGGAGCCACAGGAATTTCTGTCTACAAATGGTCGGTCGCTGATTTTGACGCCTGCGTTGCCGGCATCGCCCGGGTCGAGGAAGAGATTGGGCCGGTTGACGTGCTCGTCAACAATGCCGGCATAACCCGCGATGGCATGTTCCACCGCATGGATAAGGCAGCGTGGGAGGCCGTGATCGCCACCAACCTGTCCGGCCTGTTCAACATGACCCGCCCGGTTTGGAACGGCATGCGCGATCGCGGCTTCGGCCGTGTAATCAACATTTCTTCCATCAATGGCCAGAAAGGTCAGCTCGGCCAGGTCAATTATTCCGCCGCCAAAGCAGGCGACATCGGTTTTACCAAGGCGCTCGCCCAGGAAGGCGCTAGCAAGGGAATAACAGTCAATGCCATCTGTCCGGGCTACATTGGCACGGACATGGTGCGCGCGGTATCGCAGGAAGTCCTTGAGAAGAATATTCTGCCGTATATTCCAGTTGGCCGGCTGGGTGAGCCGGAGGAAATCGCCCGTTGCGTCGCTTTTCTTGCCGCCGATGATGCGTCATTTATTACAGGTGCAACCATCTCCGCCAATGGCGGCCAATATATGATCTGAATGCTCCTGTTTCTATTGCTCTCTGGAACAGATGGTAAAGCCTGCACGCATGCAAAGAGAGCGGATGTTTTGGACGAACGGATACGATAATGTGCTGCGCGACATCAGCGCCAACCAAACGATGTGGGGCCTCAACAACCGCAACCGCGGGGTCGGAAACACAGGCACCCGCCCATGTTTACCGCAATGTTGTGTTACTGGGAATCTGCCAGGCCTTATTCATGTGTGTGACAACCATGGCCATCGCAACAACGCCCCTCGCCGGACATGCACTGCTTGGCGTTGATAAAACGCTGGCGACGCTGCCACTGATGCTTTATCACGCCGCTATTATGGCCATGACCATTCCAGCATCGCTGCTCATGGCGCGCGTCGGCCGGCGTGGAGGATTTTCGCTTGGTGCAGTACTGAGTATTCTATCCGGCTTTCTTTCGGCAGCCGCCATTTTCCAACAGAACTTTCTCTGGCTTTGTGCGGGTACCGCTTTAATGGGAAGTTCTGCTGCTTTCTCCTGGTATTACCGTTTTGCCGCCGCCGATGCAGCGAACGAGGCGTTCCGTCCGAAAGCCATTTCGCTGGTCATGACGGGCGGCGTTCTGGCCGGTTTTCTGGGGCCGCAAACGGCTAAATACGCCGTCGATTGGTTTGCTCCTGTCATGTTTGCCGGAGTTTTCGCGATGGTCGTTGTCTACGCGGCCCTCTCATTGCTGTTTATCCAGGGCTTGAGAATTCCCAGGCTGACAAGACAGGAGCGTGAAAGCGGCGGCCGGCCTATGCATATCATTGTGCGCCAGCCTGCCTATATCGCCGCCGTCGCCTCATCGATGTGCGGTTACGGGGTCATGACGCTTGTCATGTCGTCAACGCCGTTGGCGATGTTTGCCTGCGGCTTCAATTTCGATGCCAGCGCCACAGTTATCCAGGCCCATGTGATCGGCATGTTCCTGCCGTCATTTTTTACCGGTCATTTGATCGCGCGCTTCGGCGTTATCAAGATCATCTCTATCGGTGCGTTTCTACAGATCGGCTGCGCCGTGATCAATTTATTGCATATTGATTTCCTGAATTTTTTCCTGGCCAATATCCTGGTTGGTGCAGGCTGGAATTTCACCTATATCGGCGGCTCGACACTTTTGACAAAAACGTACCGGCCAGAAGAGCGCGCAAAGGTGCAGGCAAGCCACGACTTTATGGTCTACGCCATGGCTGCAACGGCTGCAGGTCTTTCGGGCATGCTCCACGCCAACGTTGGCTGGAACAGCGTCAATCTTGCCACCTTGCCGATGATCATGATCATCCTATTGGTGATGCTATGGCTGCATCGCCAACGCAACTCGCTCAAAGAACCGTCATAATAAGACAGAAACGATAGTGTGATGGCATCAATAAATGCATGCCAGGCAGGACACAGGATTGGCTCCATGATGGTAAAGCGCACTGTTGCTGCGTGACGACAACATCAGCATGTCCTTTCGCATGGCGATTTTATCATGCTGACCACACGACACGACTCTTCCCCGTGCAGCCCTGATTTTGAGCCAGGGGGCAATCGCATGTAGCGGGTCTGTTCTCAGCAGTCTTCGCAACAGATCCAAGCCTGTGCGAAACCATGACTTGGCGCGGTATCCGTGTTTCTTACGTTTGATCTCATCGCACCCAATCGTGATCGAAGCGGTTTTGCAGGCCCATGCGATAGCGAGTGCGACCAGGGCGAAAAGCAAGCTGAGTTTCTCAGGGATAAAGGGATAAGAAGGCGGGTGTCTTCGAGATTAAGGCCGCGTGTTTTGGCATCTCCAAACAGGCATTCGATTGCCCAACGTTTGCGATAGGCATTGAGTGCGTTGCAGGCTCCGACATTTGAGGCAACGACGAGCAGCTCACCACCCTTGATACGTCGCGCAGCAAAGTTCAATTTCAGCGCGCCCTGACCATTTGGCTCCGGCAATGAGGCTTGAAACTGACGCTTCACCCGGCTGCCCTGTCTTGCTGTCAAGATCTGCTTGCCAGCCTGCGAATCTCTTTAGAATCTTGCGATTAGCACCGTCATCCCGGCCAGCTATCCCCGAAGCTTTCGACAGTTTATCCCATTTACACCCTACATCTAGTGTCAGTGGCGGCTGCAACATACAAAACCTTTGCAGCCACACCCCAGAATCAGTCATATTAATGGACGAGCGGTTGCGGGGATGACGAAAGCCGCTCGTCTTCCTTTTGAGTTAGAGCAGTCATGTAAGCGTTAGATACGTGCGTTGTAGCCGCCGTCTCCCCTGGGCGTGGCGGCGTGCGTAGGTGCCATCGGCTTGAACGGCGACAGCGTATCCGGTCGCCCTTGAGCTTTTGCTAAGCGGGGACCTTGCGTGCGGGGCGCAGCGGGGTGGTCCTCGCTCTAGCATGGCATCCAAGGGGTGGCAGCGAGAAACCGCGGCATCCACCGCCAACTGTCAGTAAACGAAAGACATAGAAATTTCGCGCGGGCCTTATGGGGTCATTTCGCACACAATAAAAATACGGGGCAAAAATGAAAATCACGCGGCGCTTTACCGAAGCTGGACGCTCACCTTACGACGACATACCATTTCGCACAGCGACAAGTGAAATCAAGAACCCCGACGGCTCGGTTGTGTTCCGCCTCGAGAACCTTGTGGTTCCCGAACACTGGAGCCAGGTTGCAGCCGATATCATTGCGCAGAAATATTTCCGCAAGGCCGGCGTTCCAGCATGCTTGAAGCGGATTGAAGAAACGCAGGTTCCATCCTGGCTGTGGCGCTCGGTTGCAGATCAGGCAAAGCTCAGCAAGTTGCCCGAGGATGAACGCTTCGCCGGAGAAACAAGCGCTTGCCAGGTGTTCGACCGGATGGCCGGCACCTGGACGTACTGGGGCTGGAAAGGCGGCTATTTTACAACTGAAGAGGACGCACAGGCGTTCTTCGATGAGCACCGCTACATGCTGGCAATGCAGTTTGCCGCCCCAAATTCGCCGCAGTGGTTCAACACTGGCCTGCACTGGGCCTACGGTATCGATGGCCCCGGCCAGGGGCACTATTACGTCGACCATGAAACGGGCCAGCTGACGCTGTCGCGCTCAGCTTATGAGCATCCCCAGCCGCACGCCTGCTTTATTCAGTCGATTGAGGATGATCTCGTCAACGAGAATGGCATCATGGATCTATGGGTGCGTGAGGCGCGCCTGTTCAAGTATGGCTCGGGGACGGGGACAAACTTCTCCAAATTGCGCGGCGCAAACGAAAGGCTCTCCGGTGGCGGCCATTCGTCTGGCCTCATGAGCTTCCTTAAGATCGGCGACCGGTCAGCCGGCGCGATCAAGTCCGGCGGCACCACGCGGCGAGCGGCCAAGATGGTCGTTGTCGATGCCGACCATCCGGATATCGAGGAATACATTAACTGGAAGGTTAAGGAAGAGCAAAAGGTAGCGGCTCTCGTGGTCGGCTCTAAGATTTGCCAGAAGCGCCTCAAGGCGGTGATGAAAGCCTGCGTCAACTGCGAGGGCGAGGGCGATGACTGCTTCGATGCCGCCAAAAATCCAGCGCTGAAACGAGCGATCAAGGAAGCCCGCCGCGATCATGTACCGGATAACTATATTCGCCGGATTACGCAGTTTGCGAGGCAGGGCTATACCGATATCGATTTTGCGACTTACGACACCGACTGGGACTCTGAAGCCTACCTGACCGTGTCAGGGCAGAATTCCAATAATTCCGTGCGGGTAACCGACGCCTTCCTGGCGGCCGTCGAAAAAAATGGCGACTGGGAGTTGAAGTCGCGGATCACCGGTGAGACCACCAAAACTCTGAGCGCGCGGCAACTTTGGGAGGACATCGGCTACGCCGCCTGGGCATCCGCCGATCCAGGTATTCAGTTCGATACTACCATTAATGACTGGCACACATGTCCGGCTTCCGGACCGATCCGGGCTTCCAACCCATGCTCCGAATACATGTTCCTGGACGATACAGCCTGTAATCTGGCCTCACTGAACCTGATGCAGTTCAGCCGTGAAGATTGCTCGTTTGACGTTGAAATGTTTGAGCATGCCTGCCGGCTGTGGACCATTGTTCTGGAGATCTCCGTGCTTATGGCGCAGTTCCCCAGTAAGGAGATCGCTGAGCTTTCCTACCGTTACCGAACGCTCGGGTTAGGATTTGCCAATATTGGCGGCTTCCTGATGGCCTCGGGCATCCCTTACGATTCGGATCGGGGGCGCGCAATCTGCGGTGCTATTTCTGCGGTTATGACCGGTACGGCTTATGCTACTTCCGCTGAAATGGCTGGTGAGCTAGGTGCTTTCCCAGGGTATTGCGATAACGCCGCGGATATGTTGCGCGTCATTCGCAATCATCGGCGTGCGGCGTGCGGCCAGAAGGATGGCTATGAAAATCTTGCAATCGCGCCGGTTCCTCTCGACCATGAATCGATCACCGACACACGCCTCGTTGAGGCCGCAACACGTGCATGGGACCGTGCCATCGCGCTTGGCCAGCAGCACGGTTTCCGCAATGCCCAGGCGACGGTAGTTGCCCCGACCGGCACAATCGGCCTGGTTATGGATTGCGATACAACAGGTATTGAACCGGACTTTGCGCTTGTTAAATTTAAGAAGCTGGCCGGAGGCGGCTACTTCAAGATCATTAACCGCGCGGTGCCGCAGGCGCTTGCGAGGCTTGGTTACGGTGCGGCTCAAATCGCAGAGATCGAGGCCTATGCCGTAGGTCATGGTTCATTGCGACAGGCGCCGGCAATTAACCACACAACGTTGAAAAACAAAGGCTTTACCGATGCGGTTCTTGAAAACGTAGAAGCAGGCCTTGCCGCCGCGTTTGACATTAAGTTTGTCTTTAACAAGTGGAGCCTTGGTGAGGCATTCCTGACCGATACGCTACATGTACCGATGGATCAGCTCGACGATCCTGCCTTCAATCTTCTTGCCTTTCTCGGATTTTCCAGGGAGGACATTGAGGCAGCAAATGAGCACGTCTGCGGGGCCATGACGCTTGAAGGCGCGCCACATCTCAAACCAGAGCATCTGGCGGTGTTCGACTGCGCCAACCCATGCGGGCGCAAGGGCAAGCGTTACCTATCAGTCAACAGTCACATTGACATGATGGCTGCCAGCCAGCCTTTTATCTCAGGTGCGATCTCCAAGACCATCAACATGCCAGCGGAAGCCACGGTCGAAGACTGCAAGAACGCTTATCTGCGTTCTTGGCGCAAGGCGTTAAAGGCTAATGCGCTATACCGCGATGGATCGAAACTTTCACAACCCCTCAATGCGCAATTGCTGGCGGATGACGAGGTGGAAGCCGAAGAGGTCGCGGCCAGTCTCACCGCGGATAAACCGGCGCAGGCCAGGGCTGAAATAGCAGCTCAGCGGATCGTTGAACGTATCATCGAACGGGGGCGCGAAAAAATGCCATCCCGGCGCAAGGGCTATACCCAAAAGGCCATCGTCGGTGGCCACAAGGTTTATCTGACCACTGGCGAATACGAGGATGGCCGAATTGGCGAAATCTTCATTGATATGCACAAGGAAGGAGCTGCGTTCCGCTCGTTGATGAACAACTTCGCCATCGCCATTTCACTTGGCCTGCAATACGGCGTGCCGTTAGAGGAATATGTCGACGCTTTCACTTTTACCCGCTTTGAACCGGCTGGTCTGGTGCAAGGCAACGAGACAATTAAAAACGCTACATCCGTTCTCGATTATATCTTCCGCGAACTGGCCGTCTCCTATCTGGGCCGGAACGATCTCGCGCATGTGGAGCCGGGTGATGCTTCAGCAACAGCCATGGGGGCAGGTGAAGATAAGGAAAAGACGGTTGATCCGGCAGCCCATGCCGTCTCACGCGGCTTCACCCGCGGACGGCTTGTGGCACATATTGGTGGACAGGCAGCCCAGACTTATGTCGCCAGCGATACCGTGTCACATGCGGTGTCGCCGGTTACCGAACTGCAACATGATGTGGCAAGTGCTTTTACCCTGAATTCAGAAACAACGGCCGCGCTCACCGCGACCACGTTTGCAATGGATGGAGCCCTGGCGCTCAAGGCTGAGGTCAACGTTGATCGCGTTACCGAGGCCCGTATTCAGGGCTACGAGGGCGAGGCCTGCAGCAGCTGCGGAAACTTCACGCTTGTGCGCAACGGGACTTGCCTTAAGTGCAACACGTGCGGCGAGACCAGTGGTTGCAGCTAAAGATTGGGTGAGCAAGAAAGGTAATACTATGCAAATGCATCGTCTCGATCGCCATGCGATGGTCGCAACCAGCAAAATGATGGGGCTCGGCGGTAGAGCTTCGTTCGGGTCAGCAGCCAGGCGTTCGATGCTTTCAGCAGTCTACAAAACGCGAGATACTGATATGGCTGCAGCAGCGCAAGCTATTACCTTTCTGCAACTCTTGGAGCTTGTACCAGTCGTTCGACGCCGCCTTGGCCTTGAGCCAAACTTTTCGGACGATGCCATCATGGCAGGCCTCAAGTCTATTGCGCGCTGTACCACTAAACACGCGCGCGCTGAGGCTTTGCTCGCTTCCGAGCTTGGCAGCCATTTAGGCCGCAATCACGATTTGCCGGCCGCAATGGCAACCTTACTGGCGCTACTTTCGGAGATCGATGCCCATGGCTGAATAGAAAATGAAACATAAAGTTTCCTGAAGGCAATCTTTTAAGAGCAGCCTCCTGGAAGAAACTGGCGAAAATTATGTTGCCTCACTGCAGCAAATCTCCGCTGTTTCATTCTCAGGAGGCGGCTGCCAAGGCGGTAGAAAACCAGAAAGTGTTCTCTTGCAGTACAGTATAGATATCGGCTATAGGTACATACTATAAGTTGACTTCTTTGGTCCACATATGGACAGGATTGATATAATAAAAGTACAAATATGAAGCAAAATTATCATGTCGCATGGCTGTGAAATATTCGATACGCCAAGGCATAAACTGAATTTCTTCTAATTGGCATGGTGTTTGCTTTATGTCATTTGCCAACAGCGCCTAACCGGAGCATGGCCTCTCCCTCCATGTCATTCCGGTATCGTCGCCTTGATTTCTCTTGGCGTCCTATGATACCTCACGTCGTCACTTTTATAACTTTTACATGACTGCGTGGGGTATCTCAGTACTTTTATTATTGAGCCCAGGCAATTCAGCCGATGAAATCACGCATGGTTTCTGGCTTTCTCTCACTCTGCGCCTGATGTGGTATTTTTTGACCGACAGGCGAACGCGTTTGTGATCTTAGCGACGCTAAAGGGTGCCAAATTTTGTGATAAACATCACAAATATCGGGCGATAAAATGCTTCCAGCATCATAAAGCTTTTACGAAGTCTTACGCAGGCGCGCCATTATTTGAAACGGCACCGGCGTAAAAGCGCTCAAGACCTTATCCGCACGCAAGTCGGATAAAATGGTCCTTGATCGGGAATTTACGCAATCCACAAAGAACGGAATGTTCAAGAATGTCCACGATACCGATCGAATCGGCCGGCGACATGTCGCCAAGCTCACTCAAAATCCGATAGCGCATCTATGGATGGGATGAGCCGTATGCAAAAGCCTATGCATACGGCTCCAGGTGGTGGATGGTTGGAAGCAGATTCATTCTCAAAAGCTTGCCGTTCCAACCAGAGCCGCGTCAATTCTATGTCGCGGAAGGTTGTTTCGTCGTGCGCAGGTAAGGCTTTACAGTTTTAAATTCGCCAAACGTGGCCCTCGCCTCATCGTCTGACACGGCAGGTGTAATGATGACGTCATCGCCATCTTTCCATTGTGCAGGTGTGGCGACTTTATGCTTTGCTGTGAGTTGCATCGAATCGATGACACGCAGAATTTCATCGAAATTGCGTCCTGTCGTCATCGGGTAAGTCAGCATCAATTTGATCTGCTTGTCTGGAGCGATTACAAAAACCGAACGCACAGTTGCATTGTCCGCTGGCGTGCGGCCTTCAGAGGTTGCTCCAGCTTCAGCCGGAAGCATACCGTAGAGCTTTGCAACCTTCAGTTCAGAATCGCCGATCAAAGGATAATCGACGGTGTGTCCGGTTACATCTTTAATGTCTTCTTTCCACTTTTGGTGGCTTTCAATGGGATCGATGGAGATACCGATGATTTTTGTGTTCCGCTTTGCAAATTCGCCGGCCAGTCCTGCCATATAGCCCAGTTCGGTTGTGCACACGGGTGTGAAGTCCTTCGGATGCGAAAACAGGACCACCCAGCTATCGCCAATCCAATCGTGGAAGGTAATCTCACCTATCGTGGTTTGTGCTTTGAAGTTTGGGGCTTCGTCATTGATCCGTAACATTGATCTGAACCTTATTTTTTTGTCAGTTCTGCCCAAAACGGAGAAAAAATCTCCGTTACAGAAACAACCGTTGCGTAGACGCTCTACCAACCTGTCAAAGAAACGATAACCGAACACAACTGCCGTGGGCAATCCCCCAGTATGTCATGGATTATGACGTTAAATGCCAACTTTCCTCGCTAAAACCAGAAAGCTTTGTGCAACTTTCCGTGATAATAATCCGATTGTCTGTTCTTATATCGTATAGTGGCCAGTCTTATATCATATAATGGCTAGTGGTCTGTATCACTTAAAATATCGGGTTAGGATCACGTCTTCCGGTTTGTGAGGGTGTCGGCCAGACTTTTGCGATGCACCGCATCGCGTCGAGTAGGCGCAATGGATTAC